>JANPDO010000245.1:0-6473 GCA_031431535.1 Chloroflexota bacterium | reverse complement strand
TCACAGCTGGCGTCCGTTCGCTGGGCCGCCCGTCCGATGGCGTCCGTCCGCTGCGCTCGTGCATCGGCCGCGATCTCCGTCAGCCGGTCGTGCCAATCCGGGCTGTGATCGCATCGCCGACCTCGCGGGTCGTGGCCGTCCCGCCGAGATCCTTGGTCCGCGGGCCATCGAGCGCGACCGCGCGCAGCGCGTCCATGACGAGGCGACCGGCCTCCCGTTCGCCGATGTGGTCAAGGAGCATCGCCCCCGCCCAGATCGTGGCCATCGGATTCGCAACACCCTGACCGGCTCGGCGCGGCGCCGACCCGTGGACCGGCTCGAACAGGCTCGGGTAGATCCGCTCCGGGTTGAGGTTGGCCGAAGCCGGTAGACCGAGCGATCCCTGGAGGGCGCCGCCGATATCGGTCAGGATGTCGCCGAACAGGTTGCTCGCCACGATCACGTCAAGGGTGTCTGGCGCGGTGATCATCCGCGCCGCCAGGGCGTCCACGTGGTAGGTCGTGACCTCCACCTCGGGGTAATCGCGCCCAACCTCGGCGACGACCTCGTCCCAGAAGACGGCCGTGTAATTGAGGGCATTCGACTTCGTCGCGCTGGCGAGCGTGTGCTTGCGCTCCATGGCGCGATCGAACGCATAGCGGACGACGCGCTCTACGCCGCGCCGGGTGAAGAGCGAGGTTTGGAGCACCGTCTCCTCTGGTCGACCCTGGTGGAAGCGACCACCGAGGCCGACGTACTCGCCCTCTGTGTTCTCGCGGATGCACAAGATGTCGATGTCGGCCGGACCGCGGTCGCGAAGCGGGCCCGGGATCCCTTCAAGGAGCTTTGCCGGGCGCAAGTTGATGTACAGGTCGAAGCCCTGGCGGATTGGCAACAGGAGGCCCCACAGCGAAATATGGTCGGGCACACCAGGGAAGCCCACCGCTCCCAGGTAGATCGCGTCGGAGTCGCGCAGCTGGTTCACGCCGTCGGGCGGCATCATGGCCCCGTGTTCGAGGTACCACTGACACGACCACGGGTATTCGCGCGTCGCCAGGTCGAAGCGGCCGGTCACCTCGCCGACTCGCCGGAGCGCCTTCAGGCCCTCGGGGATGACCTCGATCCCGACCCCGTCCCCGGGGATGACTGCCAGTTGATATGTCGTCATGTCGCTCCCATCAGCCGGATCTCGATGGCCACCGTCGCACCCGATTGAGCGGGATCAGTCGGCCCGTCGTCAGGGGCTTCGGGGCGCGGATTGGTGAGGTTGGAAACGGTACCACCTGGACACCCGTGCGTGAGGGTCAGACCTGCGCCGTCAGGTTGTGGGCACGCAGGACGGGTCGACCGGCGCGGAGCTCGATCACGCTGACACCGCACAGGTCCAGTCCCCACATCCAGAATCGATCGAGCGGCAATTCAAAGAGCGTGAGCAGCAGCACCTTGAACATGCCGTCGTGGCCGACGATGATCGACCACGGCTGGTCCGGCACGGGATCGCGGTAGCCCGCGACCTGCGGACGGTCCGGTGAACCTGGTGCACGACCCTCCGCCAGCCGACCGAGCAGGGCGGCCAGAGCGGGGCGGACCCGGGCCTGGGCCTCGGCCAGTGACTCGCCACCGGGTGCCCACGCCTCGTGTGGCCGGCGTCGCCAGGCGGCGAGTTCGGCTCCGTAGCGCGCATCGATCTCCGCACGATGCAGGCCTTCCCAGTCGCCCTGACCGATCTCCAGGAACGCCGGGTCCGGCCGACACACGACGGGCATCCCGGCGGCCCGAATTGCCCCGGCTACTGCCACGGCCGTCTGCGTGGCGCGCTGCAAGGGAGAATGCGCGACTTCGAGCGGCGGACGGTCCGGTACCGGCAGCGCCGTGGCGCCCGCAGGCCCAGCCAGCCAGCGCCCCAGCAGGTCAGCCTGGCGAAGCCCGGTCGGGGACAGGGGAGGATCCGCCTGGCCCTGGAACCGCCCTTCGACAATGAATGTGGACTCGCCGTGTCTTGCGAGGACGAGCGTGGCGTCCAGACCATCCGGGATCAACGGCGGCAGCGACCCGGACGACCCGGACGACCCGCTCAGCGCGCGCTCCCCAGCCGAATCGTCCACAGGTCCAGGACCGCCTCCTGCGCCCGGATTGCTGCGCAGACCGAGTCCGGAACGTCGTCATCGAGTGCCAGGATCATCAGTGCGTCCTCGCGCGGCCGCCCGCGACCCAGGTGCATCGCACTGATGTTGACATCCGCCTCGCCGAGCATCACGCCGACCCGACCCACTGTACCGGGCCGGTCCATGTGACGGGTGATCAGCATCGTGTCGGCCGGTGCCATGTCCAGACGGTACTCGTCAAGCCGCGTGATCCGTGGTTCGCCGGCGGCAACCGTCCCGGCCACCAACGCGGTGCGCGCCCCGGCCTTCCCGGACTGGGCCTCCCCGGACCCGGCCTCCCCGGACAGGGTGAGGAGCGCCCCAAAGGCGCCGGCGTCCGGAGTTTTGCGCTCAATCACGGTGATCCCGCGGGCCTTCGCGAGGGCGCCGGCGTTGACGAGGTTCACCCGCTCCGTCGTCGTCGTTTCGAGCAACCCGCGCAGCACCGCGGCCACCAACGGCGATCCCTCATGCTCCGCCAGGTCACCCGCGATCTCGAGCGTCAGCGTACGAACGCCGCCCCGCGAAAACTGGGCGAAGAACCGACCAAGGATCTCGGCCAGCGGCAAGTACGGCGCAAGCGCCCGGGCCGTCTCCGGAGTCAGCAGCGGCGCGTTGACCGCATAGCGGGCGCTCCGTCCGTCGAGCACGTCGAGCACCTGCATCGCCACCTCCTCGGCGACGAGGACCTGGGCTTCGGTCGTGGAGGCGCCGAGGTGCGGCGTCAGCAACGTGTTCGGGGCAGCGAGCAGGGGTGAATCGATCGGTGGCTCGTGGTCGAAGACGTCGATCCCGGCGCCGCCAAGATGGCCGCTGGTGAGCGCCTCGGCCAATGCCGCCTCGTCGACGACGCCGCCCCGCGCGACATTGAGCACGATTGATCCGGGCTTGAGCTTCGCGATGGCGTCGCGTCCGATCAGCCCGCGCGTCGCGCGCGTCAACGGGACGTGCACGCTGACCACGTCAGCCCTGCGCAGCAACTCGTCCAGATCGACCAGCTCCACGCCGTGGTTGGCCGCCTG
This sequence comes from Chloroflexota bacterium, assembly GCA_031431535.1. Lineage (GTDB taxonomy): Bacteria > Chloroflexota > Limnocylindria > Limnocylindrales > CSP1-4 > SPCO01. The sequence goes on along the minus strand of JANPDO010000245.1, from coordinate 3,328 downwards.
CTCGGCAGTCACGAACGGGTCCGTCGCCAGGACAACCATCTCCATCGCGTTGGCCCGGACAGCGATGGCCTGCCCGATCTTGCCGAGCCCGATGATCCCGAGGGTCCGCCCACGCAGCTCGAGGCCCGTGAACGGCTCTCGCTGCCACTCCCCGCGACGGACGGACGCATCGGCGGGGCCTGTCCTGCGCGCCAACCCGTAGAGCAGCGCGAGAGTGTGCTCGGCCGCGGCGATCGTGTTCCCGGTTGGGGCGTTGACGACCACGATCCCGGCCCGGGTCGCCGCATCCAGATCAACGTTGTCCACTCCGACGCCGGCGCGCCCGATGACGACCAGGTTGACCCCGGCGGCAATGAGCGCGGCATCGACGGCGACCTGGCTGCGGACGATAAGCGCGTCGTAGCCGGGCAGGATCGTGCTCAGCTCGTCCCGCGACAGACCGTGCCGTTCGTCAACCTGGTGTCTGGCTCGAAGGAGATCGACGCCCGCACTGGCGATCGGCTCGGCGACGAGAACCCTCATGCACCCGCGCCGGCGCCGGCCGGGGTGGCGACGGCGTACGACTCCAGTGCGGCGACCTGGGCGGCGGACACCGCCGAACCCGGCCTGAACGTCCGACCGCTCGCCAGGGACACAAACTCGAGGGCACTCATCGCGCCAAGGATCTCCTCGATCGTGACGGAGCCCAGGTGCCCCAGCCGAAAGATCTTGCCGGCGAGCTTGCCCTGGCCGCCGGCGAGGACGACGCCGCGGCGCTTGAGCCCGCCGTTGAAGGCCTTCCAGTCGAGGTCGTCGGGGACGATCGCCGCGGTGACGGTTCGCGAGGCGTGCCGCTGGTCGGCGAAGAGCGCAAACCCGAGTGCCCCGAGACCGGCGCGGGAGGCCGCGGCGCACGCTTCGTGGCGCGCAAAGACCGCATCGGCGCCTTCCGCGGTCATCAGCCGAATCCCTTCATCGACCTGCGCGACCACGGCGATCGCTGGAGTCCACGGCGTCTCGCCGCCAGCGTGGCTGGTGCGGTGCGCCCGCAGGTCCAGGTAGAACCGCGGCATCGTCGCGGTCTCCATTGCCGTCCACGCCCGCGGAGACGCGGCGATCATGGCCAGACCGGGGGCCGCCATCCAGGCCTTCTGGGAGCCCGTCACCACCACGTCCACGCCCCAGGCGTCCATCTCGAATGGCACGGCGCCCAGGCCGGACACGCTGTCCACCAGGATGAGCGCCTCGGGCGCCAAGTCGCGGATCACCGCAGCGAGCTCCGGGATCGGGTTCATCACACCGGTCGATGTCTCGTTATGGGTCAGCAGGACCGCCCGGTAGCTCGAATCATGCTGGAGGTGTTCGCGGAGCATCGCAGGGTCGGCCGCCTGCCCCCATTCGACCTCGATCTTGGTGACATCGGCACCGTAGGTCCGGGCGATCTTGGCGAACCGATCGCCAAACGAGCCGATGGACACGCCGAGCACGCGATCACCCGGGGAAAGGGTGTTAACGACGGCCGCTTCGAGTCCGCCCGTCCCCGCGGTCGTGATCATTGCGATTTCACTCGTCGTGCCGAAGAACGGCTTCATCCCGGACAGGATCCGTCCGAGCATCGCCGCGAATTCCGGCCCGCGATGGTTGATCATCTGCCGCGCGCCGGCCTCACGGACGCTGGGTGGGAGTCCCGTGGGGCCGGGGATGCGCAGGTTGGGTTCGAAGCGATCCATTGAGACCTCCTGGCTTGCTGGGAAGGGTCGGACCGGGGTGTGGCGCCAATCGTCCCATGGATCGAGGATGAACGGCGGGATCTGTGGCACGCTCCCTTCTGCGGCGGGGCGGATGGGCGAGCCTGGCGTGGCATTCCTTGACGCTCGAACGTCCTCTCACGACCCAGCCAATCCGAGGCAACGCACCGATCATGTCCTTCCGGGAGCGGCGCTACTACGTTCGCGATGGCGGCCGTCGTCGTCGCCGCGGCTCCTTCGCGCGTGGGGTGGGTCTGGCCGCGTTCCTGGCAGTTGTCGGTGCCTGCGCCTTCGCCGCCTTCGCCGTGACCACCGATACCTTTGGGGCGGGCGACCTGTTCGCGCGCGCCGTGGACAGGATCGATCGATTCATCGCTGGCCCCGTCCCGGACCGCCCGACCGATGGCACGGTCCTGGTCACCGCGCCGCCAGCGAATCCCGGCGTGACGGTCCTCCCATCACTCGCCCCGGGCGCGAGCCACGCCCCGGCCGCGAGCCACGCCCCGGCCGCGAGCGCAGATCCCGCCACCGGCGTGCCTTCGCCGCCACCGTCTCCGGTCCGCGGGCCCGTCGACGTCGACATCGTCAGCGATTACGCGGCGGTCTTCGCCCATGAGGTCAAGGACACCTGGTGCGCCCCGGCAGGCGTCCAGATGACCTTGGCCGTGCTCGGATTGGCGGACACGTCCGATGCCTTCCAGAGCGAACTGCAGGGCCGCGTCAAGGAGTGGGAGAGCTTTGGCGACAGCCACAACGGCAAGTGGGGACCGTCGGCGATGGTCCTGGCGCTCGAGGCGTATGGGGCGACCGGCTACGAGGTCCGCGCGTACGAGACTCGCGAGCATGCGCTGCATGATGCCGCGGTCGCGATCCAGACGACGGGTTCGCCGGCCATCCTCCTCGCGTGGCGGGGCGCGCACACCTGGGTCATGACCGGCTACCGCGCGGATGCGGACCCGACGCAGTTTGCCGACGCGCTGGTCGAAGGCGGCTACATCCTCGACCCGTGGTACCCGTGGGTCTCGAGCATCTGGGGTGCATCCGATCCGCCCGGCACCTTCCAGGATGCGGCCGAAATGGAGCGTAACTTCCTCCGTTGGAAGCGTCCGGAGGGGCTCTATCCGGAACGCGACGGCCTGTTCATCGTCGTCGTGCCAACGGTCGTGGTCAGCTCGGCGAACTGACCGGGATGGCCCGCAGGGCGCGAACCCGTCGGACGAGAAAGATCGCCAGCAGCAGGTCCTTGGCCGCCATGCCCGCCGCATAGCCCAGGGGGATGGCCAGGATCCCCATGGGCACCACGAGCGCCGACGAGACGACGATCACCACACCGAGGGCGACGAACGAGGAGGCTGCCTGACGCAGCGTGTCGTGCGTCGCGTAGAGGCCACGGGACAGCGGGTACGCCAGGGCATCGAACGGGATCGACAGCGCGAAGGCCGCCACGACGGCCGCGGTCCTGGCGACATCGTCTGACCCGAAGCGCCCGCCCCCAAGGAGCACCTCGACGAGCGTTCCGGACACGACGAACAGCCCGATGGCCGCCACGGTCGTGAGGATGGCGATCGTGATCAGCTTCCGTCCCAGGACCGCGCGGAAGG
>JANPDO010000244.1:0-2125 GCA_031431535.1 Chloroflexota bacterium | reverse complement strand
CCACACCCGCGCCAACGCCAACGCCAACCCCCACACCCGCGCCAACGGCAAGCCCAACACCCATCCCCACGCCCACACCGACCCCATCGCCCACGTCAACACCCCAGGCCACACCGTCGGCGACTCCAGGTGTCAGTCCGTCGCCCAGCACCACACCATCGCCCGAGATCATCCTGCCGCCAGGAGCGACGCCCCCGCCCGGCTCTCAACCGACCGCCCCAACGTTGCCGGGCGCGACCACGGGACCAGCGGAACCGCCTGCCGGCGCTTTCCTCCCGCCGCCGAATGGTTCCGGCGAGGCACCCAGCTCGCCCGGCGGAAGCGCCGCGCCAACAGCGGGTAGCGATGGGCTGTTCTTGCCCCCGCCCGACCCCGCCGCCGGAGCGACGCCGGGAAATGGCAACTCGAGCGGCGGATCGCCTGGCGGCTCGTCGGCTGGCGGCGGATCGCCTGGCGGCGGCTCGTCCGCTGGCGGCGGCGCGGCCACTTCATCCAGTGGGCCTGCTGGAAGCGCGAGCGCCGGTCATGCCACATGGGGGCCATTGACGAGCGCCATGTCTGCGCTCGGAATCAGCGGGCCGTCATTCGGCGGGATGCCCGTCGTTCCAACCCTGGTGACGGTGACGGGCGCGGTCACCATGGCGATGGCCTTCGGCCTGTTCGGCCGGCGTCGCAACGACGGCGAGCCCCCGATGCCCGATGCCCAGCTCGCCGCGGCCGCCGCGGCCGGCGTCGCAACCATGACCGCGGCGCTGCGGGGCGATGGCGGTGTCGAGGCTGCCGAGGCGATGATGCCGCGCTGGCGGCGACCGTCGCTGATCGAAGCCCGCAAGGCCAACTCGATCCGCGAGGCGGCGCCCCAGCCGGCGCTCTCCTTTGATCAGGGTCTCGTCGGCCCGCTCGACGGTCACGAACGGCGGCTCATCCGCTACCGGGTGGTTCGAATGCTGGACACCCCTGACGAGCTGCGGGGCACGGAGATCGGCTACCTCGATCGGGGTGATGAGGTCCAACTGATCGAGAAGTACGCGGCCTTCTGGCTGGTCCTTTGCCCTGATGGACGCCAGGGCTGGATCCACAACATGACCCTCGGCGATGTCGTCGACACCGCAAGAAAGCCCGACCGGCCGGTGGCGACAATGCCCACAAATGCGGATAGCTGGACGATGGGCGATGCCGATGCCGACGCCGATGTGCTCGATGCCTACCTCGAGTCGCGCCGCCGCGCGTCCTGACGCCGACCCGGCTCCTTGCGCAGGACAAGGACGTGCTGGTGCACGATGTTGGGAACAAATGCCCGCGGATAGCCGTACGGCCGGAGCCGGGTTCCGGCCTGGTACCAGATGAGGTCGCCCTTGGGCACGAACCCAGCCGCTGCGGCACGGGCAGCCAGGTCGGACCCGGTGAAGAGGTAGCGCCCGTCCTGATAAGCATCGCGGACGATCACCACACTGTAGCGGCCCTCTCGCAGGACGCGGTGCAGCTGCCTGAACACCTCGCCCATCCCGTCGAGAAAGGCCGGATAGTCCGCCGCATTGGCGAGGTCAGCGGGTGAGTCGCTGACCATGGCGTAGTCCGTACGACGGTTGGCATGTGCCCTGGCGAGCATTCCGCCGGCCATGGTCATGGGCAACTGGAGGTTGTACGGCGGGTCCGTCGCCACGAAATCAACGGACGACGCCTCCATCGCGGGGAGGAGGGCCAGCGCATCGCCGATGCGAAGGTCCAACCCGGATGGATCGAAGCGCCGCTGACCGCCTGGATCCGCGGTTCCCAGGTCGACGAGGTCCGGACCCGCACCACCGCGCTCGGCTAAGAGGTTCGCGACCACCGCGCCGTAGACGGTCGCCCAGCGCTGGTCAAGCTCGATGCCGATCGCCCGGCGCGGGCCGCGGGCGATCGCGGCTCCCAGCAGCGTCCCGCCAACCCCGGCAAATGGGTCCAGGACCAGTTCACCCGTTCGGCTGAAGAACTCGATCAGGCGTGCCATCAGGCGGGGTGGCTTGTTGGCGCCGTGCGCCTTGCGAGCGGCGTGGCCAAGTTCCGACGGGTAGGCCGTGGTCAACAGCGACTTGGTGAAATAGAGCCACTCCTCGCCCGGCAGCTCGTTGAGCGTGTTCGAGGG
>JANPDO010000243.1:0-2141 GCA_031431535.1 Chloroflexota bacterium | reverse complement strand
GAGCGGGTGGGTGACGATCGGCAGGCGGACTCCGACCATGTCCGCGATGGTCGTCGCCCAGCCGGCTGTCGCATTCACGACGGTGCCGGTGGAGATGGCGCCGCGTGTTGTTGTCACGCCGGTCACCCGGCCGCCCGCGGTCGTGATCCCGGTGACCTCCGTGTGCGGGAAGATGGAGACGCCGCCCCGATGCGCTGCGCGGGCATACCCCCAGACCACGGCGTCATGACGAATGATCCCGCCCGGCGGGTGGTAGAGCGCAGCCAGGATCGGGTACCGTGGCCGATCGGACAGGTCGAGCGCCGGCACGAGGCGGCGGATCTCGTCGCGGTCGATGACCCGGCTGTCCACCTTGTTCATGACGTTCGCCTCCGCCCGGACCCGGAGGCCGGCGATCGCCGACTCCGTATGGGCGAAGGTGAGGTGGCCGTGCTGCGAGAACAGGAGGTTGTAGTCGAGCTCGACCGCCAACTGTTCGTAGATCTTCAGGGCCTCGTCGTAGAAACGGACGCCCTGCTCCGTCCGATAATTCGAGCGCAGGATGGCGGTGTTCCGGCCGCTCGCGCCATACCCAAGGTATTCACGCTCGATGACGGCGACATCGGCGATGCCCCGCTTGGCGAGTTCGTAGGCGATCGCCAGGCCGTGGCCGCCCCCGCCGATGACGATCACGTCGTAGCGGTCGCGCAGCTCGCGACTGCCCCACATGGGCTCCTTTCGGAACAGGTTGAGGATCACCGGGATCCTCCGGGGAGCGCGTCTGCGCCAACGCAGCGGAGTCCATGTCCGCCCCCGGCTTCCAGCAGCGCCTCCCAGAGGGCGACCGCGAGGTCGCGTGCCACCAGGAGCGTGAATGACGGGAGCGCGTCGCGATCCACGCGGCCGACCACCGTCCGGATTCCGGCGACCGGACCGCTCGCCAGGTACCGGTCCGCGAGGGCACGCGGATGGACGTCGATCGGAAAGACGTCACGGAGAACCTCGCGGGCGGCCGGCCCGACCAGGACGAGCGCGGCAATCCCCGATGACTGTTCGACCGGCACAAAGCCGGCGGAGCGAAGTGGCGCGATCCCCGCCGTCGCGGCCGCAGGATCGGCGGGGTCGGTGGGCTCATAGACGATGAGCGCCTCGTCGGGTGCGATGTGCCAGGCGCCCACGGAGACCCCCGCGAGCGTCCCAGCCGTGATCCCGCCGACTTCCCCGCCGAGTCCGATCCGGCCAAGGCTCACCCGGATGTCCGGGCCGCTCACGGACAGCTTGACCAGCGGCCCCACGTCCGCGAGGCCCGCCGCCGCGCGCACAGTCTCACCCTCCCCCTCCGGGGACCCGTAGCTTGCCGGCCAGTGCGAACGCTCCGCCACCCACCGGGCGCCAAGGCGTTCATGCACGGCCGCGAGTGGACTCCGTCGGATCGGGGTCACGCCGGCGGCCTCCGCGGGCCCGGTTGTCGTCGTCATGATCGGAGCCGCTCGCCGTCGGGGTCGTAGAACGGCCGAATGACGACCGTCGCGCTCAACGTCCGGCCCTCGTGGCGGATCGCGAGCCTCGTGCCGTCGGCGGTTGGTGGCTCCGTCAGCCAGGCCATCCCGATCGTGCGCTTGAGGTGCGGACTCCACTTCGCGCTCGTGACGCGGCCGATGAGCCGGCCCTCGCGGACCATGCCCGCGCCTTCGGCGGGCACCGTGGATTCGTCGACCATGAAGCCGACCAGGGCGGGCTGGGCGCCCCGCGCGATCGCCTCTGTGACCGCTGCCCGACCGATGAAGTCCGGTTTGTCCAGCTTCACCAACCAGCCGAGCCCGGCGCCGATCGGATCGGACAGTGCGTCGGTGTCCTGGCTGACGATCAGGTGCTGCTTTTCGAGCCGCAGGATTCGCTGCGCCTCGACGCCGAACGGCTCGATCCCATGGCCCGCACCGGCAGCCATGAGCGCGTCCCAGACGTGCGCCCCGTAATCCGCCGGTACGTGGATCTCGTAGCCCAGCTCGCCTACGAACCCGATCCGCAGGATCACCGCGGGGACGCCGGCGACCGGGCCCTCGACCGCGCTGAGGTAGGGCATCGCGGTGCTCGAGACATCGAGGTCAGTCAGCCCGGCCAGGACTTCCCGGGCACGCGGCCCGAGGTGCACGTGCAGCGCG
>JANPDO010000242.1:0-7811 GCA_031431535.1 Chloroflexota bacterium | reverse complement strand
CCTGTCGAAACGTGGCCGCGCGGGGAGCGAACCCCCGGCGCAGTCACCCAACCGGCATCGAGTGAGGCCGTCATGATCCGCGGGTGCTAACTCGCGGCGCATTCCGTCTGGTTGACTTCGGTAGCGGCGCTCGCCTCGAGGCGTTCGGCCAGCGCGTCGTCGACCGTCCGCACCCGGCTGCCCTTGGCGCCAGAGTGGAACCGGCCGCCTGGGTTTCGGCCGATCTGCATTTCGATCGCGAGCGTGGATGGTCCGGGCCGGCCGCTCATGATGCGGCCTGGCCGATCAGGCTCGATGAGCTCGTGATGGAGTTACGTCCCACCGAGACTGGGCAGCTGGGTCTCTTCCCCGAACACCTCGCGATGCTTCCGTGGCTGCGGACGCAGGTGGCCGAGCGGGTGGAAGTCGGCGTCACGGCGGCGGTCCTCCACCTGTTCGCCTACACGGGGCTCGCGACGCTCGCCCTGGCTGCGGGGGGTGCGGTCGTGACCCACGTTGACGCGGCCAGGCCCACCGTCGCCTGGGCACGCCACAACGCGACACTGTCCGGGCTGAGTGACCGCCCAATCCGCTGGATCGTGGACGACGCCCTTGGCTACACGGAACGCGAGACGCGCCGGGGTCGCCGGTACGCCGGGCTCGTGCTGGATCCGCCGACCTACGGCCACGGCCCTGCCGGCCAGGCGTGGCGGCTGGAGGACCACCTGGATTCGCTGCTGACGACGGCCTCGCGGGCGCTTGAGCCGGGAGGCTTCATCCTGCTCACCGCCCATACGCCGGGCTACGATGGTGACCGGCTTTCTACGGGCCTGGCGCGAGCGCTCGGGCGGCCGCCTGGCGCGTTCGATCGCGGCGAGCTCGCCCTGCTCACCGACGACGAGCGTCGACTCGATCTCGGCGCGTACGCCAGGTGGCCCGGCGGCGGCGCATGAGTCAGGGTGCCTCCCCTCCCCGGCGGGTCGTGACAAGCGCGGCCAATGCCCGGATCAGGGCGGCCATCGCCCTGCGCGACCGTCGTGAGCGCGATCGAACCGGCCTCACCCTGATCGACGGCGCCCGCGAGTTGCGCTGTGCCCTCGATGCCGGCGTGATCGCGACCGAGGTGTTCCTGTGCGAACCAAGGCTGGCCGGCGCGCACGCGCGCGCCGTGCTCGATCGCGTCTCTGCTACCGGCACCAGTATCACCTCGGTCAGCGAGGCCGTCCTCGCCAAGCTTGCCTTCGGTGAGCGCGCCGATGGGATCGTGGCAATCGTGGCGATTCCGTCGCTGGACCTGGCCAGCCTCACCCTACCGGGCGCTCCGCTGGTCGTCGTGATCGAGGGGGTCGAGAAGCCCGGCAACATCGGTGCCGTCATGCGCTCGGCAGATGGAGCTGGCGTGGACGCCCTGATCCTCGCCAACGCCCGGACCGATCCGTTCAATCCGAATGCGATCCGGGCCAGCGCCGGGACCGTGTTCAGCGTGCCCCTCGCAGCCGCCACAACGGAAGAGGTCCTGCCGTGGCTCATGGGCCGTGGGCTGCGCATCGTGGCGGCGCGCCCTGACGCGGATCGCCTCTATACGGAGATCGACCTGACCGGCCCCCTCGCGATCGCGCTGGGGACGGAGTCGGATGGCCTGACATCGGCGTGGGCCGGGACCGGCGTTGAAACTGTTCGCCTGCCGATGCTCGGTGTCGCCGACAGTCTCAACGTATCAGTGAGCGCAGGAATCCTGCTCTACGAGGCGCGCAGACAGCGAGTGGCGTTGTAACACGGTCACGGCGTGGAACGACAATGCCGGAACAACCAGGAGCGCGGGAGAGGGTAACCCAATGCACAGCCACGACTTCGTGATCATCGGCGCCGGGCCCGCCGGCGAGGCGGCCGCCTACAAGGCGCGAGAGCTCGGTGCCTCGGTCGCCGTGATAGACCGCCGATGGTTTGGTGGCAGCTGCCCGTTCGTGGGTTGCCTGCCGTCCAAGTCGCTCCTCGACGGAGCGGCCCGCCACGCGGCCAATCCCGGGCGCTACGACTGGGCCGACGCGTCTGACCAGCGTGACTACATGGTCAATCGGGCCCCCGACGCTACCGAACCCAGCGACGCGGGCCACGTTCGTGGCCTGGAGGGCGCGGGCGTCGCCGTCTACCGCGGGACCGCCACGATCACCGGACGTGGCCTCGTCACCGTCAGGCATGACCGGGCCACCCATGAGCTCCGCGCGCGCAACGTCGTGGTGGCCGTCGGTTCGGTCTCCAGGCAGCCCCCGCTCGATGGGCTCGCGGACGTTCCCACCTGGACCAACCACGACGCGACGCTCACTCGCGAACTTCCGAAGAGCCTGCTGATCCTGGGTGGCGGGCCGACTGGCTGCGAACTCGCCCAGGTCTACGCCCGGTTCGAGGTGCCCACGACGATCATCCAGGCGGGTCCTCGTCTCGCGCCAACCGATCACCCGCGCAACTCGGAGACCATTCGGGCGGCCCTTGAACGGGACGGCGTGACGGTTCGGACCGGCGTCCGCGCCACACGGGCCCACGCGGGCGCAGGCACAGACGGCGCGCATGTGGTCGATCTCGATGACGGCTCGACGGCAGAGGGTCACATCATCCTGCTCGCCGCCGGACGCACTTTCCCGATCGAGGACCTTGGGCTCGAGCACTACGACATCGACACGAGCGGTCGAACCCCCTTCCCACGCGACGGTCGGCTGAAGATCGCAGACGGGCTATGGGTGATCGGCGATGCCGCCGGTCCGGAGCTACACACGCACCAGGCGCACTACCAGGGCGAGGTCGCCGTGCGGATGGCGCTCGGTGAGCCCGTTGCGCCTGACTATCGAGCCCTGCCACGGGCCACCTACACGGATCCGGAGGCGGCCTCCGTTGGCCTCACACTCGACCAGGCCCGCGACGCCGGTCTGGACGTCTTCGAGCTCGTGGCCGAGTACGCCACGACTGCGCGGGGATACACCGTCCAGGCCATGCTCGGCCACGTATCGATCGTCGTGGACCGGGCGACTCGGGAGCTGGTCGGCGCGGCGATGGCCTGCCCCGACGCCTCCGCCGCGATCCACGAATGTGTCCTGGCGATCAAGGCGCATGTCAGCGTGGATGTCCTCGCCGAGACGATCCATGCGTTCCCATCCACGTCGCGGATCTTCAACGGGCTGTTCGCCGACGCTCGGCGGGAGCTGGGCCATGGGAGTCCGGCGTTCGGGGGCGGGTCGCTGCCCACGATTGCTACGACGTCGTAGTGCGACGTCGTGGCAGTTTCACGCGACGGGGGCGCGGGGAGCGACTCGCGCAGGGAGCGACGGGCGCGGCGCTGACGGGACTCCGCCCCCTACCCGCTTTGTGGCGAGACCCGTGGCCGGGGACCCGTGTGGCGCCGAGCTGGGCGCTCGGTCATCTCTCGAAGACGACGTGCCCGTTGAGTATGACCAGGCTGGGTCGCGTCGACGCCAGCGCGCCGCCCGGCTCGACGGGTTCACGCAACGCGGCGGCTGGGATGACCGCCAGGTCCGCCCGCTGCCCCACGGTCACCCGGCCGCGGTCGTTTTCTCCGGCCAGCTGGGCCGGATCGACACACGCAGCCCGCAGCGCCCGGTCCAGCCTGAGCGCCTCGTGGGCCCCGAATGGTCGCGTCCCCGCCGGCCAGCGTGGATCCTCGCGTCGGACGGCCAACGCCAGGCCAGGCCACGGGTCCAGGGATTCGACCGGGGCGTCCGTTCCGAACGCGAGAACGGCCCCGGTCGCCGCGATCGAGGCCCAGCTGTACCCATGCGCTTCGGCGCGCGCTCCCCACAGCATCCGGGCCTGGGCCGCGTCCGTGCCAACGTGGAACGGCTGGACGCTCGCGCCAACTCCGGCCGCAACGAACAGGCCTCGATCCGCCGGATCCAGCAGCTGGACGTGCTCCACCCGTGGCATCAACGGAACACAGGAGGCGGTCGCGGCCAATGCCTCCAGAGCCGCGCGAACGGCCGCATCACCGATCGCGTGGATCTGGGTGGCGATCCCGGCGCCAGCGGCCCGTTCTGCCAGCTCGGCAAGCGCTGCGGGTTCGGTGATCCAGACGCCCCGCCGAAGCTCGGGCGGTAACGGGCGGTCCGGTTCGACCTCGAAGTCTTCCAGCAGGGCTGCGGTGCGCGAGCCAAGGGAGCCGTCGGCAAAGCACTTCAGCCAGCCAACCTGCGCCATACCTCGCGGGTTGTCACCGATCACGACGCCACTGCGCAGACCCAGGGAGATCGCGGTCTCCAGCGCGTCGTCGCGAAACGACACGTGGACCCGCAGCGGTAGCCGCCCGCCGTCCGCCAGATGCCGGTAGGCCGGGAAGGACCAGTCAAGATCCGGTTCCGGGACGAGGCCGCCCGGGTCATGGACTGCCACCACGCCGAGCGCGAGCAGCTCCCGCGCCACTCCTGCGATCCCGCTGGCCAGATCCGCCACGGACATGGTCGGGACGTGCACCGAGACCAACCTCGCTGCGGCTTCGTGCAGGACACCCTCCGGATCTCCCCGGGCGTCGCGCCGAATGACGCCACCCGCGGGATCGGACATCGCCCGATGCACTCCGCCGGCCCGAAGCGCCGTGCGACTGGCGAGCAAGGCGTGGTGGTCGTGCGCCCACAGTGCACACCGACGGCCCGGCGCCACTGACTCCAGGTCATCTGCCGTCGGCCAGCGGCCCCATCGATCCGGATCCCAGCCGTGCCCCTCCAACCAGGCCTCAGCGGCGAGGCGGTCGTGGGCTGCCCGGATCGCTGCCAGTCCTTCGGCCAGGGTCCGTGTCCCGGACAGGTCAACCTGCTGTTTCGCGACAGCGCACTGGGCCAGATGCAGGTGGGCATCGGTCAGCCCCGGGACGGCCACCTCGTCCGGCTCAAGGGCGATTCGTTGTGTGTGCGCGTCGGCGCGTGTCTCGAGGTCGACCTCCGTGCCGGCAAACGCGACGCGACCGTCGCGGATCCCGATCGCCTCTACCCACCCGAAACCGGCCGCCCCCGCGAGCGTGGCAATGCGGCCCGTGATGAGCGACTCAAGGGGCATCAGATAAGAGTCTCCCGGCTCAGCCCTTGGAAACGTGCCGTGGCGCCGGCGCTGGCGCCGGATCGGGCGGTACCTCCGTCGTCGCGCCCGCACCGGCTTCGGCGGCCCACGCCGACCGGCTGGCGCCGAGCGCCGAGGCGATCGGATCCTCGATGTGCGCACCTGCCGCGGGATGCGCGTCCGAGGCGAGCAGCGGTCCGCGAGTGAGCACCGAGATCACTCCGATAAACAGGACGCCCATCGCCACCAGGAAGATGACCGTGGTCGTCCCGATCAGGTCCGAGATCGGGCCAACGATGATGATCGGCAGGAAGCTCGCGACCGAGACCAGCATGTTCAGGACGCCGAAGACTCGGCCCCGAACGTCCGCCGGAAGGTCCTCCTGGAGCTGCGTCTGGGACGGAATGGCCACCAGCCCGTAGGCAATGCCGGCGAACAGCGCAATGACGACCACGATCGCCAGCAGCGACGTGACGGCCGTGAGGTCAAGGCCCCCGGGTCCGTCCGCCTGCTGGAGCAGACGGCTGATCGGGCCGGCCACCGACAGCGCAGCCAGCAGCGTCCCGAGGGCGATCAGCGCACCTTCGATCACCCGCCGTCGCGGCAGATGATGGCCATACGCATTGAGCAACAGGATCCCGGTGACGATCCCGAACCCGAGTGGCAGCACCACGACCGCGAAATCCTTGGCGTCCAGCCCGAGTGCCGACTGCGCGAAGTCGGGCCCCAGGACGCCCAGCACGCCCACGAGCGACGCCGCGATCCCGAGGTACAGCAACGACCAGCCGACCTTCGGGTTCGAACGGATGAACCTCAGGCCCTCGCGCAACTGCGCAAACGTCGACTCAACGGCTCGTTCGGCCTCTCCTACCCCGAGCCGTCCGCGATGCGCCGCACCCCGTGGGGGTGGCGAAGCCGGAAGCGTGACGCAGAAGATCGCGGCGAGGAAATAGAGTCCGGCGACCACCAGGATCACCGCCTCGGGATTGGCCAGGTTGACCACAAGTGGGCCGAGAAGAGCAAACCCCAGCGCAAACGCGGCGTTGAGGGTGATCGTGAAGATGCCATTCGCCGCGAGCAGCTGGTTGCGGGCCACGAGTGCGGGGATCATCGCCGCCTCGGCCGGGGCAAAGAAGACCGTCACCGTCGAGACAAACACGTTGAGCAGCAGAATGACCGCGAAATTGGTCCCAGCCAGATAGAGCGCGATGAGGGCTGCTCCGCGCAGGACGTTTGTGGCGAGCAGGATCAGCCGCCGATCGATTCGATCGACATACACTCCTGCCACCGCTGAAAAGAGCACGGCCGGAACCAGGAAGCTGAGGATCAGCAGGCTGACTGCCGTGTTGGATCGGGTCGAGCTGACCACGATGACGGTCAGGCCGTACAGGACCATGTTGCCGCCGATCTGGGTGGCCGCCTGCGATAGCCAGAGCCGGAGGAAAGCCGCGTTCCGAAAGACCGAGGCCGGCTTGGGATCGCGCGACTCCGGCGGCTCGGCGGCTCCATGAGTCCGCGGACCCTCGGTGGGTGCCGATGCGTCGCCTGCGAGCGGCGCAACGTCAGGGGAGGTCGACATGGGGCGCGTCAGGGTATCAAAGGCGTGGTTCGCCGTGCGCCGGTACCAGGGTGCGATTCGTTGCCGGCAGCTCGATCCGGTCTACCGGCGTCACCGTCACCGCGACATTTGGCTGGGTTGCCGCCAACTGCGAGATGATGCCACCGGACCGGGTCAGTGAACCCGTGAGCTTGTCCGGAGCGCCGATCGCCGACAACTCGAAGGCCTCGCCAAGTTGGACCCCGGCGAGCGAAGCGTCGCCCGGCGCCCCAACGACGACGACTCCCGTCACGATCCGGATTCCGCCGGCCCCGATCGCCTCGGCGCCGGCATTGCGCAGCTCGTTGATCAGCTCCTCGACGCCTGAACCGTCAATCGGGCCGCTGATGGAGATCGCGACGCCGGGCCCACCTACCGGATCGAGCCCCGCATACGCCCGAACGCGCCGGAGATCCGCCCGCAATTCGTCGACCGACGCGTCGCCGCTCGAGCGGTTCTCGCTGAGCACGATCAGTTCGCGTTCGAGCGAGGCGATCTCGCGACGAAGTTGGTCATTGCGAGCGTTGAGGTTGGCAACCAGCACGGTCAGGTCCTGGGATGACAGCTGGGCAAGTCCGTCGTTGCCCGTCTGAGCGCGAAACTGGGCGACCCCGAGAACGCCCAGGAGGAGCGTGACGACACCGATCAGCAACTGGCTTGACAGCCGATGCATTGACTACCCGCCCACCCGTCCGCCGCTGAATCCGACCGGCGTCGGCGACGGCGAGGCGAGCGGCCTCGAGTAGCGCAGGGTCACCGTCCCGGCGAAGGCAGGCATGTCGACTGTTTCCGGCTCGGCGAATGAAATGCGGATCCCATACGCCTCCGCCCTGGACCGCACGAAGTCGATGAACCCGGCCGACCGGCTCAGACGGTCGTACAGATCGGCGGGTCCCAGGGCGGTCACCTGGTACGGCGGTGCCAGGTAGGCGGAGTTGACCAGCAATGACGTCCCGATATCGATGATCGCGGTGGTCGGCGTGACCCGTTCACCATTGACCGCGATCGCCTCGGCGCCGGCGATCCACAGCTCCTCAACGGCGGTCCGGATGTCACGCGACCCGACGAGGTAGTCCGCCTGGCTGGCACCGGGTGGCACCGGCGCCTGCGAGTCATCAAGTTGGAGGACGATCCCCGACCCGGTCAGCGGGATCAGTCCGGCAGCGATTCGCGCCGCCTC
>JANPDO010000241.1:0-8991 GCA_031431535.1 Chloroflexota bacterium | reverse complement strand
GGCACCCCGCCTGCTGGCTCCGCTTGTGCGCCACGGACGGGTCGTCGCGCTCATCGGTGGCCTGCTCGTCGCGTTCATCGGGGTGGCGATGGTGTTTGATTGGCTGGCCCTCTTCCCACGCTATTTCAACTTCAACACGGCCATCTGAGTGAGGCCGCGCCCCGGATTCACCCATAGGCCGGAGCGGCACGGGCTCGTCGGGCCGTTCAGCGGTCGACAGCTGCTCGTGGCGTTCGGTGCGGTGGTCATTGCCATCGTCGTGCTCACGGCGATCACCACGCCACTCGGCAACACCGCGACCGGACCCGGGACGGTGGACCCACGCGCGACCCAGTACATCATCGGTCCCGCGCCGCAGGAGGGACTGCGACCGGGCGATCTCGCGCCCGAGTTCGCAGTCGCGCTCGAGGACGGCTCGACCTACCAGCTGACCGACCTCGACGGCCAGCCGATCCGCCTGGCGGACCTGCGCGGCAAGGCGGTCTGGGTCAACTTCTGGGCGACCTGGTGCCCGCCCTGCCAGCAGGAGACCCCAATCATCCGCGACCTGGCCGAGCGGTATCGAGCCGCAGGGCTGGTCGTCATCGCCATCGCGGTGCAGGAAACCTCCCCGGCCGACATCCGCGCCTACGCCGAGCGTTACGACCTGGGCTACACGATCGGATTCGACGCCTCGGGGCATATCTACCGGCGATACCGCGTGTACGGCCTGCCGACCCAGTTCTTCATCCGCCGCGATGGCGTCGTCGATTCCATCGGCAAGACGGTCGACGAAGCGGCGGCCATCGTCGCCGTCGAGTCAATCCTGAGGTAACTCGATGAGCCCGGAAGGCAGCACGTCGAAATGCTGAATCGTCGGCTCCGCATATCAGGGGCCGCGGGCGGCCTCACTGCCGATGCTCACCTCGCGGCCCTGGCGATGGAGCACCAGTGCGAGTTGCACTCCAACGACCCTGGCTTCGCGCGATTCCCAGGCCTCCCCTGGCTGTCGGTCACCGCGAAGTTGTTGACGCTGGACGCTGCATGCGGCTCAGTGATCCCCGCATAACCGCACCAGCAGACTGGTACGGAAGGAAACCGGAGCCAACCGGGCGGAACCGGGCGGAACCGGCCGCATTCTGGGCCCGCCTGAGCGTAGATCCGGCGCCGCGACCAGACTGATCGGCGGGCGCTGCTCCGTACTAGTCCGGTGGTGCGGTTATGCGCCCGGCGTTCGCTTCCCGCCCCTGACCCTCAACAACGGATCCGTGGATCAGCGCCAGCCGCAATCCGCTGCGGGGTCCCCGCCTCGTCCGAAGCCCTCAGGCTGGCTCGTACCGGAAGCGGTCCCGGTCACGGACTAGCCGGCCGATGGGATGCTCGCACTCGTGTGACAGGGCAACCAGCCAGCCTTCGTCGGCCGCCTGACCGAAGAGCTCGGCCTTGCGGACGACCGAATCGAGCGGGAAGTCGTCAAAGGAGGTGACCCAGCGCGGGTTGGCGGCCCACGGTCGCATCAAGAGGTCGCCGAAGAATGCGAGCGTCCGGCCGCCCGCTCCCCCACCCCGCACGACGACGGCCTGATGGCCCATCGAATGGCCGCCGGTCGGGACCACGGACACGCCGGGCAGGATCTCGCGCTCGCCGTTGGCCCAGCCCTCCGCGCCCCAGTCACGGACCAACTCCAACTCGGGCTGGATGTACGAGGCCGCCACGCGGGGGTTGTCTCCGAGCGCGACCTCCCACTCGGCACGCTGGGCGACGATGGTCGCGCGCGGAAACGCCCGTCGTCCATCCGCGAGCAGCAGTCCTCCGGCGTGATCGAAGTGGAGATGGCTCATCGCCACGACATCGACCGTGTCCGGGCCAAATCCGGCAGCGTCGAGCGCCGGGACGATCGCCGGTCCCTCGTACGCCCGCATCGCCACGCCCTTCGCGTCGAGCCGTTCCCCGATCCCGGTTTCCACCAGGACGCGCCCAGCGGGTGTCTCGATCAGCAGGCAGTTGAGCGCCTGGCGAAGGCGGCGCTGGTCATCGAGTTCGGCGCCCGCGATCCGATCCCACATGGTCCATGGAACGGGTCCGAACAAGGTTCCGGCGTCCGAACGAAACGTGCCGGCCTGGATCAGCGCAACCCGTACTCCACCGCCGAGATCCTGCCCCCAGTCGACAGCATCGTTGATCGACATCGGCTTCAGGGCGACGCCAACTTCGCGGTGCCTCGCTCGGCGTAGAGGGAGTCAACCTCACGCTTGAGCGCCTCGAGATCCTCGAAGCTCTGGTAGACGCTCGCGAAGCGGATATAGGCGATCTGGTCGATCCCCCGGAGCTGCTCCATCGCGAGTGCGCCGATCCGCGACGAGGGGACCTCCGTGATCCCGCCGGACCGAAGTTCGGCCTCGATCGCATCGGCCGCGCCGTCAGCTGCGCCGTCAGCGACCGGGCGACGGGTCAGCGCCTTGCGCAGGCCAGACACGAGGCGCGATCGATCGAACTCCTGGCGCGTGCCATCGCGCTTGATCACGATCAAACGGGCCGCCTCGACCCGCTCGTAGGTCGTGAATCGGAAGGTGCACCCGGCGCATTCGCGGCGGCGTCGGATCGTGGCCGAGTCATCGAGATCGCGCGAGTCGACGACCCGGGTCTCCCGCTCGCCGCAGTGCGGGCAGCGCATGGCTCTCCTGATGGTTCGTACCACAAGGGCTTGTGGTGCATCGCCAGCATACCACTAGATGGTGTGGTCCAAAGCTGGCGCCGGTTTCCTGTTTCAGCCTTCTGGTCCCGCCGGCGTCCGCAAGCGTTCATTGATCCGAAGTCGATCGGCGCGAAGGCTCTGGCGAAGGATCGCCTCACGTGCGTGGATCAGGTTCAGATAGCCGCGCTTGATCGACGTCTGCGCCTCGAGATCCCGGTTGCCGCGACGAGCCGATGCCAGCATCTTTGCGCCGTGGTCGACCATGGCGATCGCCCGGCTCGCCCGCTCCAGATCAGCGACAAGTTCGTCACGGATCGGGCGTGTTCGGCGAGGTCCCTTGAGCGAGCGCGCCTCCTCGGTGTAGCGCTCCAGCGTCTCGGTCGTGTCGAGCACGGCCTGCCCGATCAGTTCGGGACCCGCCTGGTGATGGCGGACCTGGTCGATCTGACCGGCGGCCGCCCCGAGCGTCTGATCGGCGCGGCCGGCCAGTTCCTTGAGGCCGGTCTGGAACTGCCGGATCTCCCGCGTTTGTGCCGCGATCCGGGCGGTTCCGCGGAAGACCACGGCAAGACCGGCCGCCAGGGCGATGAAGCCCATGATCGGCAGGAGCAGCAAGGCCAGTTCCACTGGTTTGTTGGTGGCCCGGTCAGCTCGGCGGCACGCTTGCGCGCGCTCGCAACCGGTCGAGGAGCGCCGCGCCGACCTCGAACAGGTCGCCGACGACGAGGAGATCGGCGAACTCGGCGATCGGGGCGTCCGGGTCGCGGTTGACGGCCACGATCGTCCCGGCGGCCTGCATGCCGACCTTGTGCTGGATCGCGCCGCTGATGCCCAGGGCCAGGTACAGCTCCGGCCTGACGATCTTCCCGGTCTGGCCGATCTGCTGGCTGTAGTTGATCCAGCCGGAGTCGACCGCCGCCCGGGATGCGCCAACCGCGCCACCGAGGACGCCCGCAAGTTCCTCCACGAGACGGAAGCCGTCCGGCCCACCGACGCCGCGACCGCCCGACACGATGATCCGCGCCTCCTCGATTGCGGCGGCCGGGCCGGCTTCGCTGACCCGCTCGACCACCTTGACCGGACGCAGCGGCCGATCGCTGGCGGGTTCACGGATCTCCACGTTGCCCGCTGAAGCGGCGGGCTCGGCGGTCACCACGTTGGGACGGATGGTCACGATCCCGCGACCACCAGTAAACCCGGACATCGTCTGGAGCTTGCCGCCAAAGGCACTCATTTCGACGACCACGCCGGCTTCACCCCACGCGACGGACGTGGCGTTGGTCAGCACGCCGAGCCCGCTGAGCGCCGACAGGGCCCCGGCGAAGTCTCGACCATCGGCACCGGCGCCTGTGAGGATCAGGTCTGGCGCTTCGGTTTCGCTCGAGTCGAGCAACCCGGCGATCGTAGCGGCGGCGATCGCGGACCAGGTGTAGTCGGCGGCGCGTGGATCGGTGATGGACAGGACGCGGGGAACGTACTGCGCAAGCTCCGCGGCGGCCGCGGCCGGCTCCGCGGCGACCACGATCCCAGTGACGGCCGATCCTGCGTCGGCCCCCAGGTCCCGGGCCAACGTTGCGACCTCCGTGCTGAGCTTGGCCAGGCGGCCGTCCGTCCCCGGCTCACCGACCACCCAGATCGCGCCCATCAGATGATCCGCCGCTGGATGAGCAACTCGGCGATCCTCGCGGCGCCCTCCTCGGCTGTACCCCTGACCACCTCGGTGGCACCACGCGGCGGGGGGACGGTGCTGCCCACCACCTGCGTGGTGGCGACGCCACCGCCGACGGACGATGGATCAAGGCCGAGGTCACCGAGCGACCGCGTGACGATTTCCTTGGACCGGGCGCCCATGATCCCCTTGAGCGAGGGATAACGCGGCTCGCCGAGGGCCTGTGTGCAGGAGATGACCGCCGGCATCGGTGCCTCGAGGAGGTCGTAGCCCGTGGCGCTGATCCGTCGCACGCGCACGGATCCGGCGGCCTCGTCGGGCTCGATCCGGGTGGCGTAGGACAGCAAGGGCAACCCGAGATGCGCGGCCACGGCGGCCGGAATGGTCCCGCCAACGCCGTCGGAGGTATCGACGCCGGCGAGCACGAGATCGAATGCCATCGCGCGCAGTGCGGCAACGAGCACCCGGGCGGTTGACACGGCGCACGAGCCAGCGAGCGCGGGATCCGTGATGTGAACGCCACGCGCCGCGCCCATGGCCAAGGCCTTGCGCAGCGTTTCGGGCGCCGAGCCCGGGGCCATCGACAGCAACGTTACCGAGCTGCCCTCGGACCCGGCGGCGGTCAGCTTGAGTGCTGCCTCGAGCGCGTATTCGTCATTGCCGTTGACGACGGCCTGGACCGCAGCGCGATCGAGGCGGCCGCTGTGGTCGAGTCGCTCCCCACCCGAAGCCGGGTCCGGAACCGGTTTGACGAGGACGACGATGTGCACGTGGTCGAGTCTCCTCCCCGGCGGTGAGCCGTGCTTCGGCCCATCAGCCGATGCGTCGGCGAGTCAGCCGTCCTTGCCGAGCAGGGCCCGCGCGATCACGAGCCGCTGGATCTGTTGGGTCCCCTCGTAGATCTGGGTGATCTTGGCGTCGCGCATCATGCGCTCGACCGGGAAATCGTCGATATAGCCGTAGCCACCCAGGACCTGGACCGCATCGGTCGTGACCTGCATGGCTGCGTCTCCGGCCACGAGTTTACACATCGCCGCCCAACGACTTGCCTCGGGGGCGCCGGCCTCGATCTCGACACACGCCTTATACAGGAGTTGGCGTGCCGCCTCGGTCCTCGCGTCCATGTCCGCGAGCATCGCCCCGACCATCTGGAAGTCACCAACCCGCTGGCCGAACTGACGGCGCTGGCGGGCATAGGTGGTCGCCACATCGAGCGCACCCTGCGCGATCCCGACGGCCTGCGCGGCGATCCCGGGCCGGCTGCGATCGAAGGTGCGCATGGCGATCCCGAACCCGTCGCCCTCCTCGCCGATCCGGTTGTTCGCGGGCACACGCACACCATCGAACGCAAGCTCGGCGGTCGGGCTTCCGCGCAAACCCATCTTGTGCTCCAGGCGGTCGACCGAAAAGCCGGCCGCCGGGACCTCGACGATAAAACACGACAGTCGACGGTGACGCGGAGCGGCCGGATCGGTCACCGCGAACACGGTGACCTGGTCCGCTACCGATCCATGGGTGATGAACCGCTTAGATCCGGTGATGACGTAGTCGTCGCCGTCGCGGGCGGCCATGGTGCGGGCCGCGGCGGCATCGGAGCCCGCCTCCGCCTCCGTCAGGGCAAACGCGATGAGCCATTCACCGCTCGCCAGCCGAGGAATCCAGCGCGCCTGCTGCTCTGGGCTCCCCGCGAGCAGGAGCGGCAGCGAACTCAGGGCCTGCCCCGCAAGAATGAGCCCGGTGGTGGCACACGCCCGGCTCAACTGCTCGACGGCCAGGCAGACGCTGAGGAGGTCGCCCCCAACGCCGCCTAGTTCGACCGGGAATGGGAGCGCCAGGATGTCTTGTTCGGCCAGCAGCTCGCGGAGGTCGTGCGGAAACTCGGCGGTACGGTCGATCTCGGCGGCGCGCGGGGCCACGCGTGCGTCGGCGATCCCGCGAACGGTCTTGCGCAGCAGCTCCTGCTCTGGCGTCAACCGGTACGGGCCCGGGGATGTGCTGGTCTCGGTCACTGCGCCCGATCCTAGCACCGGCTGGCACTCCTGCGAATCGCCGTGGGGATCGCCGCGCGTTCGCGCCCCTAGAGCTGGGCCCGGCCGACCACCGGCAGCCGGCGATCCGCCGGCGCGGAGGCGATACGAGCGGCCAGAATCTCACTGATGTCCATGGTCTTGACCGCCTGACCCCCGTCCGACGCAGCCAATCCGTCGCTCATCATGACCATGCAGAACGGGCAGGATGTGGCCAGCGTGGTTGCGCCCGTGTCGAGCACCTGTCGGGCGCGCTCGGCATTGATCCGCGTGCCCCTCGTCTCCTCCATCCACATACGCCCGCCACCGGCCCCACAGCAGAAGGTGGTCTTTCCCGAGCGCTCCATTTCGGTGATGGTGACACCGGCCGCTCCAAGGACCGAGCGCGGGGCGGCAACCACGTTGTTGTAGCGGGCCAGGTAGCACGAGTCGTGGACCGTCACGGACCCTGGCCGATGGTCGCCGGTCGTCGACGTCGCGTCCTCTGGCAGGGTTGCCAGCCGCCCGGATGCCACCAATCCCGCGAGGTACGTGCTGTGGTGGACGACCTTGAACTGGCCGCCAAGCTGGCCGTACTCGTTGCCGAGCGAATTGAAGCAGTGTGGGCAGGCGGTCACGATGGTCCGTTCGCCCATGCCGTAGCGGTTGAGTGTCTCGACGTTGCCGGCCGCAAGGATCTGGAAGACGTAGTCGTTACCCATTCGACGCGCCGGATCCCCGGTGCAGGATTCCTCCTGGCCAAGGATCGCGAAGTGGACCCCCGCCGCGTGGAGGCAGGTCGCCACGGCGCGTGCGACCTTCTGGTTGCGGGTGTCGAATGCCGCCGCGCAGCCGACCCAGTAGAGGACCTCGAGATCGGCGAGTCCGCCCGCCGCCGCGACCGCAGCCACGATCGGCACCTCGAACGGCAGGCTCCGGGTCCAGTCCGCCCGGGCGCTCGAGGGCTGGCCCCACGGGTTGCCCTGGTTCTCCATCGCCCGGAACGCCGGAGTTAGCTCGTCGGGGAACCGCGAGTCTTCCAGGACGAGGTTGCGCCGCACGCCGACGATCTTGTCGACGTGCTCGATCAGGACCGGACAGGCCTCCACGCACGCTCCGCAAGTGACGCAGTCCCACACCGCGTCGTACGGAATCGCCGTGTCGACGATCGGGCGAGCCAGCGCGGCCGGCGCCAGGGTGGTGTCGTCGAGCCCGTAGGTCTCCCGCACGATCGGCGAGTTGGGGATGATGTCGATCGTCCGTTCGGCATCCTCGGCCATGTCCCGGATGCCCATGATGAAGGTCTTGGGGTTGAGCGATTTCCCGGTGTGCCAGGCCGGGCAGGCTTCCTGGCACCGCCCGCATTCGGTGCAGGTGAATCCGTCGAGCAGATCCTTCCAGCCCAGATCCTGCAGCGTCCGCAGGCCAAAGGTCGCGGTCTCGTCCTCCAGGTCCAGCTTCGGCAGCACGCCGCGCGGCGCGAGCTTTCGGAACCACACGTTGACGAAGCTCGTGTAAACGTGAAAGTGCTTGTTGGTGGGGATGAACAGCAGGAATGAGGCCAACACGACGACGTGCGCCCACCACAGGATCACGAAGCCCAGGCGCGTCGCGTCGGGCGCGAGTGAGCGTAATGGCCCGGCCAGCACGTTGTTCACGATGGCCCCCGGGATCTCGCCGTAGGCCGCCACCTCGAACGTTTGTGCGAAGAATTCCGTGGAGGCAACCAGGGTGATCATCGTCAGGATGAGCAGGCCGGTCCGATCCAGGCTGAGCCGTGACGGACGCCCGACGAGGCGGCGCCAGAACAGGTAGATGACCACGGTGAGGACGGCCACCGCGATGAGGTTCTGGAGTCCGATCAGGAACGTCCAGATCGCCCCGCCGAACGGCCACGACACGACCGCCTGCAGCAGCCCGCCGGTGACGATGTTGATGTTGGCGGTGAGCAGGATCGTTGAGCCCAGGAAGACGACATAGTGGATGGCGCCGGGTCCGGTCCAGCGGAACATCTTCGATTGCAGGAGGGCGTAGCGAATCAGTCCCCACGTCCGCCGCCCCAGATGTGCCGAGGCCACAGGTCCGCCTGCACGCACGGCCGTGAACACGCGCAGCCGGCGTGCCATGACCAGCACGAAGAGCGCAAACGCCCCCCAGAAGATCGGGAAGACGAGCGGGTACGCCGGCACGTGCTCGAACGGGGCGAACATCAGGCGGTCCGTTCTCCCGGCTTCGGTGGTCCTCCACCGTGATCGTACGGCCCGGCGAGGGTTTCGAGCGCGTGCTCCAGCACAGCCTCGATGGCCGCGAGCGATTCCAGGGCGCCCTTCGGACTCCCTGGCAGATTCACGATGAGCGACCGATCGCGGACGCCGACGACGCCCCGGGACAAATCGGCAAAGGGCGTGCTCGCGCGACCCGCGGCGCGCATCGCCTCGGCGAGACCGGGGACCTCGTAATCGATCACCGCGCGAGTTGCCTGCGGGGTCACGTCCCGGGGAGTCAGTCCCGTTCCGCCGGTCGTGAGGACCAGCGGATGGCGGGCGGCACCGTCGATGAGCGCTCGCTCGATTGACGCCTGCTCGTCCGGGATGATCAGCCGCTCGACCAGGTAGCCGAGGCCGGCGAGGCGGTCCGCGACG
>JANPDO010000240.1:0-2813 GCA_031431535.1 Chloroflexota bacterium | reverse complement strand
GCGGGTTCCGTCCGCCGGTCGAGGGACCGCCCCTGCGCAACGTCGTCAAGGCCGGGCAGACGGTGCCGATCAAGTTCGTCCTTGGCTCGGGGGTCGTATCTGGGCTCGCCATTGGCCTCGAATCGTCTGTCGTGCTCACCTCGCGGGCGCTCTCCTGTGCCACGGGGCTACCCATTGGCACCGTGGAAGGGATCGCGTCGCCGGGCGGGAGCGCCCTCAATCCTGACCCGGCAACCGGCATCCGCACCTATCTTTGGAAGACGGACAAGGCCTGGGCGAATCAGTGCCGGACGTTCAGCCTGACGCTCGCCGACGGCACGATCCGGCACGCCGCCTTCGACTTCCGGAGGTAGCCGTCGAGTCCTGGTCGGTCGCATCCGAGGGGCTCCCGGCCGCCGCACAGGTCCAGCGCCCGCCGCGCCGCGCCGCGCCGCGACGCTCGCCGGCCGCGCCGCGACGCTCGCCGGCTTCTGCGGAACTCAAGCTCAACCGCCAGTTGAGGCTTCGGCATGAACGTGCACGGTCCGACCCCCTGGCTGCATTGTGGGTGCATCTCCAAACGGGCTGGCCGGCTTAGCTGTGATTCACGAATACGTCGTTGACGCTCCCCGGACGGGTCGGACGTTTCCGCATAACCGCGCCGGGAGACTGATACGGAGCGAACCTGGGGTGATGTGCCATGAATCGGGCGAGTCAGGCCGGAATCCAGACGAATCTGAGGGTGGATCCGAGCCGCTGACCCGAGTGACGACATGGCGTCTTCCGTAGCATTCCCGGGGTGCGGTTATGCGCCTGGCGTGGACCTCGCCGAGGATCGTCAACAACTTGTTCGGTCACCACCTAGCGCTCAACTCCCAGTTGAGCCGTAGGCCGGAGGGCGGGTCGGGACGCTCGGGCGCCCACGCCGCCAGCCAGCTCCGCAGGCACAGCCAGCCAGCTTCGCCACCTCCGGCCGCACGCGGCTGTCGCGCGAGCGCCGTTCGGCGGATCGTCGTGCGGGCTAGCATCTCAATCGTGCTGATCGAATCGGTTCCCAACGTGTCGGAGGGCCGCCGCCTCGACGTCGTGGACCGGCTCGCTGCCGCCATCGAGGCCGTGCCCGGCGTTCACCTGCTCGATCGGACCAGCGACGCCAGCCACAACCGAACCGTGTTCACGATGGCCGGCGAGCATGGGCCCGTCGCCGACGCGCTGGACGCGCTCGTGGGAACGGCCATTCATGAGATCGACATGGACACCCACGCCGGCGAGCACCCCCGGATCGGTGCCGTGGACGTCATCCCGTTCATTCCGCTGGCCGCCACCACGATGACCGACTGCATCGAACTGGCCCGCGCGTTCGGTGAGCGCATCGCAGCACGGTATTCGCTGCCGGTCTACCTCTATGCGAATGCCGCCAGCCGGCCGGAGCGAGTCAAACTGGCCGACGTCCGGCGCGGCCAGTACGAGGGGCTGCGAGACGAGATCTCGCATCACGGCCGCGAGCCCGACTTTGGTCCGGCGCGGCTCCACCCGTCGGCCGGGGCGGTCGCCGTCGGCGCGCGACCGTTCCTGATCGCCTACAACATCAACCTGGCGTCCGAGGACGTCGACCTGGCCAAGCGGATCGCACGGCGGGTCCGTGAATCCGGCGGCGGGCTGCCCAAGCTCCAGGCGAACGGCTTCTGGATCGAGGAGTTGCGCCGCGCACAGGTCTCCATGAACCTGCTGGATTTCATGGTCACCCCGCTCTGGCTCGTCTGGGAGACGGTTCGCGAGGTGGCCGCAGAAGATGGTGTCGATCTCGCCGAGTCGGAGTTGATCGGGCTGGCCCCGCTGGCGTCATTCCTGGCGGTCGCGGATCGGGCGGGCGCCGCGTCGGAGGATGCCATCGAGGACCGCCTGGCAAAGTCTGCCGCCTACCTTCGCCTGCGCGACTTCTCGCCGATGCAGGCGCTCGAACTCCGCCTCGAAGCGGCCCGGGCGTCGGCAGCGCGCAACCCCGGCACAGGCGACCCGGGTTCGGGCGATCTGAGCACAGGCGGATCCAGCCCCGGCGCCGCCTCGCCCGACCACGGCGCCGCCACGCCCAGCGACGGTCCAGCAACGTGAGCGGCGGATCGTTCCGGGTCATCGAGGGCGGGCGGAGCGACGAGCCGACCCCGGGTCTGCTGATCGTCGGCGCCGCCGAAGTCGTGACGATGCAGGGTGGCGTACGCGCCGGAGCGCAACAGGGCGAGGTGGCTCGCTACACGGCCGCGAACGTCGGTGGCCTCAATTCGGAAGAAGCTCCCGTTGTCGCCTGCTGGGAGGGCCGAATCGCCGCCGTCGGGCCAAGGTCCGCGGTAGAGCGTGTGCTCGAGGGTGAAGGCTACCCGCTCGGGCGCTTTGCCCGGCTCGATGCCGCCGGCGGGACGGTCACCCCGGGCCTGATCGATCCTCACACGCACCTGCTCTTCGCGGGATCCAGAGAGTCGGAGATGCTTCTGCGCCAACGCGGGGCCGACTACCTGAAGATCCTGGCGGCGGGCGGCGGGATCCTCTCAACGGTCGCGGCGACGAGGGCGGCCACAGCCGACGACCTGCTTGCGCACGGTCGGCGCTGGCTGGACGAGATGCTCGGCCATGGCGTGACGACCGTCGAAGCCAAGTCCGGCTACGGCCTGGACCTCGAAACGGAGGTTCGGTTGGTCGACGTCGCGTGGCGACTGGGCTTGGAGGGGCCGGTGGATGTGGTCCCCACCTACCTCGGTGCGCATGCGGTGCCGCCCGAGTTCCGTGCCAGACCCGATGGGGTAGAGGCGTACGTCCGCTCGATCATCGCGGAACAGCTG
>JANPDO010000239.1:0-1522 GCA_031431535.1 Chloroflexota bacterium | reverse complement strand
CGGTCATGCCGCAGACCGGGTCCAGGAGCACGATATCGTCGACCACGGGTTCGATCGACTTCAGTGGACCGCCGCCGGCCAGGGTCGCCGGGCCTGGCGAGGCGACGAACGCCGCGGTCCCGCGACGGACCTGGACCAGCTCGGCCAGGATCGAGATCGCGATCTCCTCGGGCGTCTCGGCACCCAGGTTCAGACCCGCCGGGGCGCGCAGCGCAGCGAGCCGCTCGTCCGGGACTCCGCCCTCATCCCGAAGCCAGGCGCGCACGACCGCCGCACGTGTCGGCGAGGCGACGAGACCCACGTACGCAGCGTTACGGCCGAGGGCGGCGACCAGCGCCTCCTCGTCCCACACGCCCTGGGTGGCAATGACCAGCGAAGGGTTGGCGTCGGGATCCGTCGTGCGGATGTCGGCGCTCGCGATCACTCGCTCGGCCGCCGCAAACGCCGTAGGGTCCACGATCGGATCAAAGACAGAGACCCGCCATCCCGCCGCCGAACCCAGTTCGACGAGGGCGCCGGCAATAGGTGTCGTGCCGGCCACCCAGAGGACCGGCGCAGGCAGATGTGGTTCCACGTAGATCTCCAGCGTGCCCCCCGAATGGCAGGTCATGACCAGTTCGACAACGCCGTCGCCGCGCCGGCCCTCGGTGGGAGCGTCCTTGGACAGGCGAAGGAGGCGCGGCTGCCCGTCACCGAGCGCCCGGAGCGCCTCGCGAACGACGACGGGCTGGGCGCAGCTGCCGCCGACCCAGCCCTCGATGGTACCGTCCGGGTGGACAATGCCGGACGCCCCGGGGCGCGCCGAGGTCGGCCGGCGAACCGCCACCACCGTGGCGATTGCGAACGGCCGACCGGCCGCGTCCAGTTCAGCGGCCCGCGCGAAAACCGATCGCGAGGCCATGACGACTACGAGATTCCCTTCTCGTGGAGGATCGCCCAGACCTTCTGGGGCGTGATCGGGATGTCGATATTGCGGACACCGAGGTGCCACAGGGCGTCGACGACAGCATTGGCGATGGCCGGCGGGGCACCGACGGTGGCCGATTCGCCGACCCCCTTGGCGCCGATCGGGTGGTGCGGCGACGGGGTCGTTGTCTTGCCGGTCTCCCAGGCTGGCGATTCCACCGCCGTGGGAACCAGGTAATCCATGAACGTCCCGGCCAGGTTGTTGCCCAGGTCGTCGTAGGTGATCTGCTCGTACAACGCGGGCGCCAGGCCCATGTTGAGACCGCCGTGGATTTGCCCGTCGACGATCATCGGGTTGATGATGTTGCCGCAGTCGTCGACCGCCACGAAGCGCCGGACCGAGACGACGCCGGTCGCCTTGTCGATGTCGACGACACAGATGTACGAGCCGAACGGAAACGTCAGGTTCGGCGGGTCGTAGTAGTTGACCGCCTCGAGACCGGCCTCCATCCCCTGGGGGTGATTGGTGTAGGCCGCGAACGCGATCTCCTGGATCGTCTTGAAGCGATCGGGCGAGCCCTTCACGCTCCACTTGCCATTCGTCCACTCGAGGTCG
>JANPDO010000238.1:0-22388 GCA_031431535.1 Chloroflexota bacterium | reverse complement strand
CGATGCCGCTGCTGCGCTCGATGCCGCTGCTGCGCTCGATGCCGCTGCTGCGCTCGATGACGCTGCTGCGCTCGATGCCGCTGCTGCGCTCGATGCCGCTGCTGCGCTCGATGCCGCTGCTGCGCTCGGATGCCGCTGCTGCGCTCGGATGCCGCTGCTGCGCTCGATGCCGCTGCGACAGCCCCCCGTGGGCGTTGTGCGCAGCATAGGGCCGTTTGGCCTCCCGATGCTATCGTTCCGGGCAATCCCCCCAGAAGACTCGAGACAAACCCGGAGAACCCGCCCCGTGCATCTATTCGTTCTCGGTGCCGGCCACGTCGGCCTGGTCACCGCGATCGGCTTCCTGCGCCTTGGTCATCGCGTGACCGTGGCCGATGTCGATGGCGCGAGAATCGCCGCCCTCCGTGACGGCCTTCCACCCATCTTTGAACCGGGCCTGACCGAGGCGATCGCCAGCGGCCTTGCCAACGGGGCGCTCACCTTCACGACCGAGCTCGACCCGCCGGCGGACGCCCCGTTCACGTTCGTCTGCGTCAACACCCCGACCGGACCGGCTGGCCCGCTCTCGACTGTCCATGTCGAGACGGCGATCGCACGCCTCCTGACCGGCACAGGGCCCGATCACACGATCGTGATCCGATCGACCCTGCCCCTCGACGGCCCTGCGCGCATCGCCGCACTGGCCGCGAGTCACCCGAGCCAGCCGAGCCACCCCAGCCAAACGAACCGCCCGTCGATCGTCACCAACCCCGAATTCATGCGCGAAGGCCAGGCGCTCGACGACTTCGATCGGCCGAACCGCGTTGTGGCCGGGTGGCTCGAACCGAGCGACATCGCCGACGCGCAGGCGGTGCTGGATCTCTATTCGCCCCTCGACGCGCCAACGTTGATTGCCGACGCCAGGTCGGTGGCGCTGATCAAGCTCGGTGCCAATGTGTTCCTGGGGATGAAGGTTTCGTTTGCCAATGAGCTTGCCCGGGTGGCTGACGCGACCGGCGCCGATGTCGAGCAGGTGATCGCCGGGATCGGGCTCGACAGTCGAATCGGGCCCGCGTTCCTGAAGCCCGGCCCCGGCGTCGGCGGCTCGTGCCTGCCCGAGCAGGCGATCGCGATCGCCCTGCAGATCGCCGCGCTGGACGTGGAGGCGCCCCTTCTCTCGGCCATCCACCGCTCGACGACGGCGCACCAGCGCCAGATCGTGACCCGGATCGAGACACTCCTTGGCGGCCCGGGGTCCCTTGCCGGCCAGCGGATCGGCCTGCTCGGGTTGGCGTTCAAGGCCAACACGGACGATGTCCGCGAGTCGCCGGCCCTTGCCCTCGCGGCCAACCTGCGAGCGGCCGGGGCCCAGGTGCTGGCCCACGACCCACGAGCCAATGAACGGGCGCGCATCGTCGACCCGGAGCTCGCGGTTGCGGCGACGGCCGAGGAGGCGGTCCGCGGCGCCGATGCCGTGGTGGTGGCCACCGAGTGGCCCGACTATGCGCGGCTCGATTGGCGGGCACTCGCGGCAGCGATGCGCGGCACCCTGGTCTACGACACGCGGGCCGTCGTGGATGTGGACGCGGCTCGCGCCGCCGGGCTTCGGGTGGAACGGCTCGGGCGGCCGGGCGTCGAGTCGGCTCAGCCTCCGGCCGCCTCTTCCGTGGCCGGGCCCTCCGCGGCCTCGGTGGCCTGGGCGCCCGCCGGCAGCTCGGCCGCCAGCGACTTGTAGAGCTCCACCAGCCGCGCGGACTCTGTCTCCCAGTTCCAGCGCTCGTGGGCGGCGCGCAGACAACGCGCCCGCAAGGCTTCACGCTCCGCTGGGTCCAGGTCCAGAATTGAGCGGATCGCCGCAGCGATCGAACCGGGATCGACCGGATCGCACACCGCACCGAGGGGGCCGTCCGGGTCGTCCAGCACGATCCGGCGCATTTCGGTGAAGTCGCTGACGACCACCGGCAGCCCGGTCGCGATCGATTCGAATAGCTTGTTGGGGCTCGACAGCCGATGGTTGAGCGTGCTCGCCTGGATCGGCATCACCCCGACGTCGGCCGAGGCGACCCACGCGGGCAGGATGTCCGGTGACACGGCGTCGAGCACGTGCAGCCGACCCCCGTAGCGCGGTTCGTTCGCCCGCGCGCGCAATGCGCCCTCGAGACTGCCATAGCCGAGATACACGGCATGAACACGCTCCATGCCCGGCACCAGGATTGCGTCTGCGAGTTCCTCCAGTCCCCGGTGCGGCGAGAACGCGCCGTGATACAGCGCGATCGGCGTCCCGGGCGGCAGGTCCGCAGCTTCCCGGAGCAGGTTCGGGCGAACAGCCGGCATAGCCCAGCGGGCCGGCGTGTTGTGGACAATTGCGACTCGCGCCAGCCCCAGCCGGGCGCCAAGCAATTCGCCAAGCGATCGATTGACGGTTACCAACGCCACCGCCCGGCGCGCGAGCCGGCGTTCGTACCAGCGCATGATCGCCTTCGCCCAGCGGGGCCGCTCCACGTTGGAGCCCGAATCCATGAACGACTCGTGGCTGTCGTAGACAACCCGACCCCCGTGGCGAGCCTGGGCCCGGACGGCCGCCGGCAGCCCGGTCAGGTCATGCCCGTGATAGAGATCCGCCGCTGGCGCCGCCGCCGAGGCGGTGCGTGCCCAGCCAAGCACCCCCCAGCGCCATCGAATCAGCCAATCGAACGTGGAATCGTGCTTCGTCTGGCTGAGGCCGCCGGAGATCGCAATGAACGGGAGGCGGATCATGGACGCGACCCCGACCAGGATCGCGACGCCGGCATAGCCGACGGCGTGAACCCAGCCGACCGGGCCGCGACCCAGGTGGAAGCGCAGACGCCGGGTGATGAGCCCGCGCATGTGCCAGGGCTTTCGGGCCCGGTACCACCAGCGGCGCCATTCGTGCGGCATAGGGACCAGCACGATCTCGAACCCGTCGCGCCCCTGACGCGTGATCTGGCGCTCATCCGCACTGCGCGGGCGACCGATCACCGTGACCGCGTGGCCTGCGGCTGTCAGGCTGGCAGCCTCGCGCAGGACGCGGGAATCCCGGCTGACATCGTTGTAGACGAACATCACGACGCGCAACGGGCGCCGCGGGACGGGTGTCGCGGGCGTCACGGGCCAGGTTCGAGAGCCGCGACGATTGCCGCGGACGCGCCGGCGGGTGCCAGGTTGAACGACCGCGCCCGTGACCGAGCCAGTTCAGGCGCCCGATCCACCGGCGCCAGACGATCGAGCGCTTTGACCGCCACCTCCGCGTCCAGCCCCACGACGACCATCCGCCCGCCGGAATCCACCACCGCCTCGACCCATTCGGTGGTGCCGCGCAGGACGACACACGGGACGCCGAGCCAGGCGGCCTCGCGCTGGATCCCGCCCGAATCGGTCAGGACCGCGGCGGCATGAAGCTGGAGTGCCAGGGACGTTCGATAGCCCTGCGGATCGACGAGCAGAACATGGCGCGACAGGCCGATCGCCTCGCGCTCGAGCGCGAGGCGGGTGCCCGGGTGGATCGCCAGGACCACCGGCCGATCCGGGCTCGCCACCCGGTCCAGCAACGCGGACCAGGCCCGCAGGGCTGCGGGCTCTCGGTTCTCGGCACGATGGATCGTCGCGAACAGATAGCCACCTGGCCGGAGGTCCAGCCCTGGGATGGTCACGGCCAGCCGCGCGCTCACTTCCTGGAGCACCGCCTCGTCCATCACCTCCCGACCCACCCGCGCTGCCAGGTCCTGCATCAGGTCCCCGACCAGGGAGACGCCGTCCACGATCCCCTCGGCGCGCAGGTTGACAACGGCGGTCGGTGTTGGCGCGAAGAGCCAGCGCGAGAGATGGTCGGCGACGACCCGGTTGACCTCCTCGGGCATCCGTCGGTCGAAGCTCCGCAGGCCCGCCTCGACGTGGGCGACCGGGATCCCGAGCTTCGCGGCCACGAGCGCGCCCGCCAGCGTCGAGTTCGTGTCGCCGTAGATCAGGACCGCGTCCGGTTCTCGATCGATCAGGATCGGCTCGAGACCAGCCAACATCGCCGCCGTCTGCTCGGCATGGGTTCCACCGCCGACCCCCAGCGCATGATCCGGCGGGGCCAGCGTCAGCTCTCGATAGAAGCTACCGGCGAGCTGGTCGTCGTAATGCTGGCCGGTGTCGACGAGGACTTCCTCGTGCCGCTCGCGCAGGCTCGGCGAGAGCGCGGCGGCCTTGATCAGTTGCGGCCGCGTACCGACCACGGTGACGATTCGCACGGCCAAAGGGTAGCGGGCCCGGAGCGAGCGAGGGCGTCCTGTCTCAGCTCGTCCGATCCGGCCGAACGACCGTGAATCCCTCTCGCTCGGCCGCCAGCGCGAGGCGGTCGTCGAGCGTCACGAACGGAAGGCTGGCCGGCTGCTCCTGGGCCGCGACGATGGCCGCGCCGAGCTGCAGCGCGTCGGCGGTTCGAAGCGGGTGCACTCGAAGCAGGCGTGCCGCAACCCGCCGAACCCTGGCCACAGGCGCGACTTCCCTCCACGCATGCGACATCTGGTCGAGCCGCCGAAGGCCCTCGATGATCTGGGGCACGCCGAGGACGCCTTCACGCTCCTGCCCGGCCAATGCGGACACACATTCGAGTTCCGTCGCCCACCAGACGACCACGCCCGGGTCGCCACGGTACTCCTGCTGGGCAGCCAGGGTTGACGGTTCTGTCACGAGCAACGGAACGATGGCCGAGGCGTCCCAGAACCTCATCGACCCGTTCGCCGCTCATCGAGCAGTGCTTCTACGGCGCTGGCTCCAGGAGCGAGCCTCGGCGGGGGAGACATGATCAGCTCGACTGGCGGGGGTGCCGTCCCGATCGTGATCAAGCCGTCCCGCTCAAGTCGTTCCCATCGCCCGGTGGGGTCGTCCTGGGGCTGGATCGGCTCGAGGCGGGCGACCGGTCGCCCTCGCTCCAGGATCACGATGCTCTCGCCGGCCTGCACCCGGTCGATCAACGCACTGAGCTTGTTCTTGGCTTCGGTTATGGTTGTCGTTCCCATATGACCTGTATAGCCAGATCATTCTGGCTTGTCAAGACATGTCCGGTATTTCCGCGCGAACAGAATCCAATGTCCACGATCAGCATCCGCGACCTGAGCCGCCGCCCGAGCCCGTTCGGCTCGGGATGCCGATCCCGTGATAGGCGACGCCCGCCGGCAGGGCCAGGGTCCGTAATGAATTCCGGCCGTCAAGGACGACGCCGAGCGCCGGGAACCAGGCCGGGTCCAGTGACGAGAACAGCGGATCGGCGGTCTGGGTGACGATTGCGCGGACCCCGTGGTCGGCATTGCCCCAGGCCCAGGGCAGGGCGCCGAGTGCCTCGACTTCGGTGTGGTCGAGGAGGGGGTCGAAGGCGCGCAGACTGGCGCCACGCTCCCGAAGGCCATCGAGCAGCGGAATCGCGCGCGAGTATGCCAGCTCCTTCACGCCGTGCCGGTAGGTCAGGCCCAGGACGAGGACCTCGGCACCCCACAGGCCGCCAAGCGCGCCGTCAAGCAGCGCCATTGCCCGCCCAACCTGGCCGTCGTTGGCCTTGCGGGCGGCGGCGACCAGGGTCATCTCCGGCGCCCGGCTCAACAGGAAGTGCGGATAGACCGGAATGCAGTGGCCGCCGACCCCGATCCCGGGCTGGTGGAGGTGGCTGTACGGCTGACTGTTGGCCGCCTCGATGACCTCGAGGATGTCGACCCCCGCACGCTCTGCGTAGTTGGCGAACTCGTTGGCCAGGGCGATGTTGACGTCTCGATAGGTCGTCTCGGCAAGCTTGGCGAACTCGGCGGCCTCGGCGTTGCTCATAGCCACGACCTCCGCGTCAAGGGTCGAGGCGTAGAAGGCGGCGGCACGTGCGGTGGATGCCGGTCCGATCCCCCCGACCAGTTTCGGATAGGTCGCCAGGTTCTGAAAGACATGCCCGGAAAGCAGGCGCTCCGGCGAAAACGCGACGAAGAGCGACTCCTCCACCTTGAGCCCACTCGCCGCCTCGAGCGCCGGCGTGAAGCGAGCCCGCGTGTCCCCGACCGGCAGCGTGGTCTCGAAGATGACCAGCGAGCCAGCGTGCAAGCCTGGCCCGATCGTGGCGACTGCCGCGTCCATGTAGCGGTAGTCCGGCTGCTGGCGATCGTTCAGCATGACCGGTACGATCACGACCACGACATCGACCGCACGTGCCGCCGCCGTCCCATCGATCGTCGCCGTGAGCCGCCCAGCCGCATGGACCTCGGCCACCGCCTCGATCAGGCCCGGTTCCTCCGCGAAATGCGCCCGCCCCGCGTTGATCGCGGCCACGACCGCCGGGTTGACGTCGACCGCGGTGACCTGCCAGCCATGGCCGGCGAACTGCGCGGCGAGCGGCAGGCCCATCTTCCCGGCGCCGACGAGGGCCACCGAACCAACGGTCCCGGGCTCCCCGACCCACGGCGCGACGGGGTGCGGCTCGCCGTGCCCGCAGGGGTTCTCGGGGATATCGATGGACCCGCCGAGGAGGCTCGGACCGCTCCGGCTGGGCCGGTTGGTAATGGTCATTCGGAGGTCAGCCTAGCTGCGAGCGTCGTGAGATCCACGGGCTGGCCGTCCCTGCCGGCCTGGAGCAACCCGCTGGCCACCGCCACCGCCCAGAGCCCATCGACCGCGCTGACGACCGGCGCGGAGCCGTCGCGAATCACACCGATGAACGCATCGATCTCCGCGGCCAGCGGCTCCGCATTGGCGACCGGCAGCTCCGCCACCTCGCCGCTGAAGGTCGGGGCGTAGCCACCGATCATCTCCGGATGCCCCACGTCCGAGCGGGTGAAGGTGAGCCGCTGGGTCAGATAATCGAGCTCGAACATCCCCTCCTCACCCACCACGACCAGCTGCCGGCGCTTGGCGGGGGTGAGCCAGTTGACGTCGAGCATGCCGGTGGCCCCCGACGGGAAGTGGAGCAGGCCGAAGAGGAGGTCCTCGTGCGCGGCGTGCTTGCGCTGGGCCAACTCGGCAAACACGCGGGTCGGCCGCTCCCCGGCGATCCACGACAGGATGTCGACGTCGTGGGTGGCGAGGTCGATGGTCACCCCGACATCGCGGATGCGGGCCGGAAAGGGACCGGCTCGGCGGCTGACGATCGCGTAGACAGTGCTTAGCCAGCCGGCACCGAGGAGGCGACCCAGTTCGAGCACGGCCGGATTGAATCGCTCCACGTGACCGACCTGGACCGGCACGCCGCGACGGGCTGCGGCACGGACGATCCGGAGGGCGTCATCGACGGTCCCGGCGAGCGGCTTCTCGACCAGGACCGGGATGCCGCATTCGATCGCGGCGAGGGCGAGCGGGAGATGGGCGTTGGTTGGCGCGGCAATCACGACCCCGTCGAGGGCCGCGTCGCGGATCATCGCGAGGGGGTCGGCGAAGCCCTGGGCGCCGGAGCCGACGGTCGCGGAGGCCAGGAGATCGGCAACGGGATCGGCAACGGCAGCCAGCCGCGTGCCCGGGCGGTTGGACAGGATTCGCAGGTGGTTCCGGCCCATGGAGCCCAGGCCGGCGAGCCCGAGCCGGAGTTCGCGCGCCCCCGCGGGACGCCAGGCTTGGGTCACTGCGCGGCAACCCCGGCAGGCTGGCGGTCGGAGGATGAGGCAGCGGAGGCCGAAGCAAGCTCGGCGGCAGTGGCGGAATCGCCGGCAGTGGCGGAATCGCCGGCCCCGGCGGAATTGCCGGCCCCGGCCGTTGCCGGCTCGGTGGCCCCGGCCGTGGCGGGCTCGGTGGCCCCGGCAGTGATATGCCGCTCGACGGCGGCCCGCATGGCATCGATGACCTGGCCCTGCTCCGCGTCGGTCAAGCCCGGGAACATGGGGAGGGCCAGCGTCCGGGCTGCCGCACGGTCGGTCACCGGCAGGTCCGCGTGGAGCCCGCGTTCCATGATGTACGCCTGCCGATGGACCGGGATCGGGTAGTAGATGTCCGCGCCCACGCCCGCCGCTCGCAGATCCGCGACGATCGCGTCGCGCGCCTCGCCAACGTCGACGGTGTACTGGTGGAAGACGTGCGTTCGGCCGTCCGGGGTGATCGGCAGTCCGATCGGCAGCTCCCCGAATGCCTCGTCATAGCGCGCGGCGATCGCCTGCCGCCGCGCGGTATTGCGCGGGAGCTTCGCGAACTGAGCCAGCCCGATGGACGCGGCCAGGTCCGTCATCCGGAAGTTGTAGCCGAGCATCTCGAACTGGTAGCGCGAGCGCATCCCCTGGTTTCGATAGACACGCAACCAGTCGGCCAGCTTGTCGTCGTTCGTGGTGACGAAGCCGCCCTCGGCGGTGGTCATGTTCTTGGTGGCGTACAGGCTGAACGCCCCGTGACCAAAGCTCCCGGCCATCCGGCCCCGGAAGGTCGCACCGTGCGCCTGGCAGGCGTCCTCGACGACCGCCAGGCCGTGCCGGTCGGCGATCGCCCGGATCATGTCCATGTCCGCCACGAGACCAAACAGGTGGACCGGGCAGATGGCCCGGGTCCGTGGCGTGATCGCCTTCTCGATCCGCTTGGCATCGATCAGGTAGGTGTCGGGCTCGATATCGATGAACACCGGGGTCGCGCCGGTCGACAGGATGGCATTGGCCGTGGCCGCGAAGGTGTGCGCGACGGTGATGACCTCGTCGCCGGGCTCCAG
Organism: Chloroflexota bacterium; assembly: GCA_031431535.1. Lineage (GTDB taxonomy): Bacteria > Chloroflexota > Limnocylindria > Limnocylindrales > CSP1-4 > SPCO01. The sequence goes on along the minus strand of JANPDO010000238.1, from coordinate 13,753 downwards.
GCCGATGCCGCTGAAAACGGACATCAGAGCGAGGGTGCCGTTGGCGGTCGCAACCGCGTGGCGGACGCCGACGAATTCGGCCCAGGCGGCTTCGAGTTCGGCCACCTTTCGGCCCTGGGCGAGCATCCCGCTCTCGAGCACTTCGGTGACGGCGGCGATCTCGTCGGGACCGATATCCGGGCGCGCGATCGGAATCATGCGCCGGCTCCCTGGGTGATGGCCGGCCCGCGCTGCTCCTGGAGCGTGCCATCGTCGGCGCTGAACCGGTACCGGCGGCCGCAGACGGGGCAGACGAGTTCGGGGTCGATGGCGTACCGGTCGCGCGTCGCCGGGGCAGCGTGGCCGGTCGAATCATGGAGGCGCTGGCCGCAGGCGCACGCCCATCCGAGCACGCGTGCCGGGTTGCCAGCGACGAGCGCATGGGCGGGAACGTCGTGGGTCACGATGGCGCCGGCACCGACCATTGCGAAGGGGCCCACGTCACAGCCGGCGACGACGACGGCGCCGGCCCCGATGGACGAGCCTTCGCCGAGGTGGATCGGGCTGACGGCCCAGTCCTTGGCTCGGGCCAGATCGCCGGTGGCGGTTGTCGCCCGCGGGTTTCGATCGTTGGTCAGGATGGCGCCCGGGCCGATGAAGACGCCGTCAGCGACGGTGACCCCGTGGTAGACGAGGGCGCCGTTCTGGATCTTGACTTGGTCTCCGAGGGTCACGCCCTCATCGATGAAGGCGTCGCGACCGATGATGCAGTCCCGGCCAATGCGGGCGCCCGCACGAACCTGCGCACGATGCCAGATGCTGGTCCCGGCCCCGACGCTCACCGCGGCCTCCAGGTCGGCGGTCGGATGAACCCGCGCGGAAGGGTCGATCACGGGTAGGCGACTCCCTGGCTTCGGGTCGATCTGGCGTGGGCTGGGACGTTGCCGCGTCGGCGTTCGGCTGCGGTTGGCGGCGGGTTCGAGGTGGGTTCGAGGTGGGTCGCGAGTATATCGCCATCGGGCGGGGCAACCTGCCCACCGGGTGGGTCACGCGCCTCGGCAGCGACCTCAGCGGCGGCGGATGAGCCCGAACACCAGCCCCAACGCGGCCCCCAGGGCGAGCGCCCCGCGCCAGTCCAGCAGCGCCTTGACCGGTCCGTCGACGCGGCCGGCGATCAGCAGCAGGACGCCGGACGGTCGGGCGAACGTGATTCGGCCCGCCATGGCGGATCCGATGAGCCCCTGGTCGACGTGAACCTCCCGCGCCACGATCGCCCGTGCCGCGCCCTGGGTCAGGTGCGCCTCGCGGGCCACGGCCAGGCCGAGGCCACCCATCTCAACCGACACACGATCCGCCCGGGCGACGGCCACGCCGCCCATGCTCACGGCGATGTCGTCGGCCTGTGCCATCGCGATCCCGCCCTGGCGGACATCGACGGTCCGGGCGCTGACCGTGGTCGCACCGCCCTGTGTAATGGTCACGTTGTCCGCCGTGATGCTTCCCGCGCCACCCTGGCTGATGGCGACAGTGTCCGCGGTGACCGATTCCGCGCTGGCCTGGGGATTGGCCACCGTGTCGTTCTTGACCGAATCGACGTCATTCCCGATGAGCGCGAGGTCGGTCGGTTGAACCGTCCGTCCGCCGGCTGTGGTTGCGATTGCGGGCACGGTCGCGGTCACCTTCGCGGCCGCGGGCGAGGGTACGGTCGCAGTTGCGGTCACCGGCGCGGCGGCGGGCGGCTTGGCGCGCGGCCGGGAGGTCCTGGGTTTGGGTGCACTGGACACTTTCGGTGCAGGCGACCCGTTTGTTGCCGTGCGGTCACGCTGCGCTGGTTCGGCCATCGTGCGGTCCTCGATTCAGTCGTCGGTACGGTCCTGGGCGCGGTCGATGCCAGCCTACGCCGCCGCCCAGTTCCATGCTGCGCGCCGTTCTGCGCGGGCGGGCGCTGGCAGGCGCTGGCGGGCGACCGTTCGTTGACCCGCGGGCAACGACACCACGTCTCAGGTTCTCAACGTGCGGGGAAGCGAGATCGTCGTTGCCCCCCTGTCAACAGCCGGGGGGTCGGAGCGGTCGTGGGCGGTGTTGCTGCCGGCTTCGTTGCCCCCCGGTCAACAGCCCGGGTCGACGCTCAGTTGCGGCCCGCTTCCGGCCTCGCTCACCCAGTTTCGGGCACACCAACCGAGACGCTGCTTCGTATCGGTCGGCCGGAGCGATGATGCCCAAGGTCCCGCACGTGCTGGGCGTGTCAACATCCTGTGCCTGAATGACACTTGGCGCGGGGTCCCCCGGCGCTCTCGGCACGGTCGTCGTGTATCCTCCGCCGGCACCGCGGCGGCAGGAGATGGCGGCGACAGGAAACGGCGGGGTCGCGGCAGGAGGCGGCGGCAGCGGCCGTCGCGGCATGAAACGGCGGCCCCGGGATCAGGTGACAGGTCTGCCGTGAGACGGCACGGTACTGAGGATCGATTGCGGGTGTTCGGAGCATGAACCGGTCCATCCTGGCCGCGACCGCCGCGGTGGGCGTGGTCGGCGTGTCCATTATTGGGGCGATCGCGATCGGAGCCTTCGATTTCGGATCGGAACCGGGAGCGACGGACCGGGTCGCCGCCGGGTCCCCATCGCGTGCGCCATCACCAACACTGAGCGCGACGCCCACCACGACGCCCACCCCGACGCCAACCCCGACTACGAAGCCAACGCCCCGTCCCACCCCGATCACGGTTCCGGCGCCGCTGACCGGCCGGCCGGTCAGCCCACGCGACGCTGAGCAACACCCGATCGCGGTGATGATCGATGACTCGCCCCGGGCTCGGCCCCAATCCGGGTTCAACGCCGCCTCGATCGTCTGGCAGGCACCGGCCGAGGGCGGGGTCCCGCGCTACATGCTGGTGTTCCAGGAGACGGTGCCGATCGACCTTGGTCCCGTCCGCAGTGCCAGGCCGTACTTCATCGCCTGGGCTGCGGAGTGGAATGCGGTCTACGGCCATGTCGGCGGCTCACCCCAGGCGATGGCCACGCTGCGCGCCGAGGGCAAAGGGCAGCTCGTTTTCGACGCCGACGAGTTCCGCTGGGGCGGCACCTATTACCGACGGATCAAGCTCCGTTCATCACCGCACAACGTCTACTCGGATGCGAGATCCATCCGCGTCATGGCAACCCGGGTCGGCGCCGCCAACGGGCCGCTTGAGCCGGTCTGGCAGTTCGCGCCGGACGCGCCCCTCGGCGCGCGACCGACCGGCGGGACCATTCGGGTCATTTACCCGCAGAACACCGTGGTCTACGACTACGACCGCGCGACGAACACCTATCTCCGTGGAGTGACGGGGGCGAAGGAGCAGATCGATGCCGCCGACGGCGGTCGCGTCGCGCCAGGGAATGTCGTGATCATGCTCGTGTCGTTCGGCCCGCTCAACGACGGGTCGGATGCGAAGCGTCTTGAGGCCAGCGTGGTCGGCAGCGGCAAGGCCTGGATCGCTACCAATGGACGGACGATCGAGGGCACCTGGGAGAAGGCGACGCTGACGGACCCGACCCGGTTTCTTGACGCGGCCGGTCGACCCGTGATCCTGTCGATCGGCCAGACGTTCATCCAGGTGATGCCCTTGGGCTCGTCGATCGCGATCGAGGACGGACCGCTGCCCGGCGCCGCGCCTCTGACCTCGCCGAGCTCGTCGGGTTCGCCATCGCCAGCAGCGAGTCCGTCGCCGTCCTGAGTCGGATACGCCGGTCGGGGGTTTGCACCGCTTAACGAGCTGGGTTCGGAGCCCGGATCCCGACGTTCGCGTAAATCGCCCGGGTCTCGGCGGCGACGTCCGCCCAGGTACGCACTGGGCCGGCGGCACGTTCGCGGGCGGCGCCCGCCACGCGGCGATGCACGTCATCATCCGCCCAGATTGCGGCCAGGGCCACGGCCAGCCGCTCCGAGTCACCCGGCTCCACGAGCAGCCCGGCCCGCCCCACGAGCTCCGGCAAGGCGCCGACGGCCGAGGCCACGACCGGCGTTCCCGCAGCCACCGCCTCCACGATCGGGAGCCCGGTCGACTCCGAGAGGACGGGCAGGATCACGGCCCGAGCCGAGCGCACAAGACCCGCCAGCGCATCGAGCGACAGGGTTGGCGCGTAGACAAGCGAGCTACCCACCCCACGGCGGGATGCGGCGCGGGCGATCGATACCCGATCAGCGGGGCTCGCGCCTGCCAGGACGACTTGCGGCGGCCACGCCGCCGATGCATCGAGATCGTCCGGACGCGGCTGCGCGGCCAGCGAAGCAAGGGCACCCAGGAGTGCACGATAATCAAGTCGGGCGTCGTAGCGACCGGTGAACACCAGGTAGCGCTCGCCGACACTCAGCCGGATGCGAAGCCCGGCCACCTCGCGCGCTGACTGTCGAGTGGAACCCGCCGTGAACGCGGGCCGGGGTGCGATGGCCACCACGCGCAGACGTTCGCGCCGGAGGTGCAGCAGGCTCCGCGCGATTCGTGCCACGCTGTCGGTCCCGACGATCACGGCCGACGCATCGTGCAACAGCTTGCCGCGCAGTCGATGCCCAAATCGGCCGGCGAGCGAGCCCTGGAACGCCCCAGGCATCTGCCATGGCGCGAGGTCGAGCAACGTCACGACCACGGGCAGCCCCGGGGCGATCGGCAGCGGCCCTCCGCCAACCGCGTGATAAAGGGCGCCGGCCGCCCCGCCACGTTCCGCCCGCCAAGCGACCCCAAGCGAGGCGCCCCGCAAAATGAACGGGTCGACGGTCATACCCGCGGCTCCCAGGATCCGCGTTGGCGGCAGCAAGCGGCGGCCGACCACGTCGAGGCGATCGTAGCGCTGAGTCGGATCTGACAGATCGGATCGGAGAAGGAAGGCAAAGGATTCCCCGTCGAGAGGATCCGCGTTGTATGCGCCAAGCAGCCCGTCGAGGTAGGTCGCGGTGAGTGGCGCTCGGTCCGGAGTTTGGAGCGGCCGGGCATCCAGGACGACCCGAACGCCCCGCGTGGTGGTGGGCGCCGGGCTGCCGAGTCGAGTGACCGCGCCGCCGAGTCGAGTGTTCGCGCCGCCGAGTCGAGTGACCGCGCCGGGGGCATTCACCGCGCCGGGCGCGCTGGGGGCACCGACCGCGTCGTGGCCGCCACTTGCGCGGGCCCCGCTCACACCGTCCTCGCGCCTGGTCACGACCGCCGACGGCGACGAAACAGTCGGTCGCGAAGCTCCTCAGCCCGGAGCTGGACCACGACGACGAGGGCCTCCACGATGATTCGGCGGTGCATCTTGGACTGGCCGACCCGTCGGTCCCGGAAGGTGATCGGGACCTCGCGGACACGGGCGCCGGCGCGACTGGCCCGAAACGTCATCTCGATCTGGAACACGTAGCCACCCGCGTGGACACCATCGAATGGCACCGCCACCAGCGTAGCGGCCCGCCAGGCCTTGAACCCGCCCGTCAGGTCGTTCGCGCGGAGGACCAGGACGGTTCGGGCAAACAGGCTTCCGCCGCGTGACACGATGCGGCGCCCGAGGCCCCAGTCCACCACGCCGCCGCCCCGGGTATAGCGCGATCCGATCGCGAGATCTGCCTCGCCGCCGAGGATCGGCGCGATGAGCATGGGGAGCGCCGCCGGATCGTGGCTGAAGTCGGCGTCCATCTGGACAACGACCCGCGCGCCGCCCCCGAGCGCCTGGGCGAACCCACCGAGATACGCCCGCCCGAGCCCCTCCTTGGCCTCCCGGTGGAGGACCTGGATGCGCGGATCCGCGGCGGCCAGTTCGTCGGCCAGGCGGCCGGTTCCATCGGGTGAGTTGTCGTCGACCACGAGCAAGGTCGCCTTCGGCAACGCGGCCAGGATCGCGGCCGAGATCGGACCGAGGTTGTCCGCCTCGTTGTAGGTCGGCAGGACCACCCAGACGCCAGACCCCGGCCCTGGCCCCGAACCGACCCCGGCCCCGGCCCCCGGGTTGGTCATGGGCCTAGGGTGCCTTGACCGTGACCGTGCGCGTCAGGCGCGACACGCCGATCCAGCTGGTCGCGCTGACTGATGCCGTGTAGACCCCGGGCTCCACCAGCTCGCGGTGACCGTTGCGGCCGTTCCACGACCAGGTCCAGGTCCCTGCCTCCATCGGCTTGTCCACCCAGATTCGGCGCACCAGGGTCTTGCCGCGATAGATCGAGACGGAAACGGTCGCCGCCCTCGTGAGTTTGAGGGCGAGCTGATCCTTCTGGCCCACCTTTGGCTTGAATGACGATCGGGCCCAGGTGATGTTGGCGATCGTGCGATCCACGAGCACCGGCATCTGTTGCACGGTGCCGTTCCCGGCGGCATCGATGCCATCGAGCCGGAAGCTATAGACACCATCGGCGACGGGCTCGCCGGCGCTGTCTGCGCCGTCCCACGCCCACGTGCCCGCGGCCAGGGCGGAGAACTTCCAGGTCCGCACCGCCACCCCATCCTTGTCGAGAACCCGGGCGCGACCGCTCACGCCTTCGCTTGAGACCATGCCGAGCGCTGTCGAGTCGAAGCGACGGTCACCATTTGGCGAGATCGTCAGCGGGGTGGCGGTTGCGCTGAGCGCGGGGAACGCCGAATCGACCACGACCAGGTGCTCCACGGAGGCGCGGTTATCCGAGGCGTCGGCGGTCCAGACCGTGATCCGATACGGCCCGTCGGGCACAACGACGCCGTCGAAGGCCCGGCCATCCCAGGTGAACCCGGGACCGGTGCCGTCCGCCAGCCCCTCCACGATCGGAGGCCCGGCGGTGCCGTCGACGAAGGACTCGACGCGCCAGCCATATCGGATGAGCCCGCTGGCGGTCAGGCCTACCGCGGTCACGTCCATCCGCCCGTCCCCGTTGGGCGAGAACGCGGCGGCACTGACGGTCGTGGCGGTGATCACCGGCGGCACCGTGTCGGTGATGAACTTGTCCTTGATGACCGCGTACAGCTCCGGCCGGCTGCCGTCGTAGCCGAGCGCCCAGATCCCGACCCCGCGCACGTCGTAGGCGTTGACCAGGTCGTACTTGGCCGCAAGGGTCTCGGCGTCGTCGTAGTAGAGCCCTCGCCACGCGGTCACGCAGCCATAGGTGTTGGTGCAGTTTTCGCGCTGGTACGCGGTCCAGGCGACCCCCTCGACGGGGTCATACCGGCGGCCGTGGGCCGTGGCAAATTCCAGCGCCATCTCGTAGAGCACAGACACGGATGCGCCGTACTTGGCGGCCGACATGGTGGGCGCGTTCAGCTCCGGCGCCGCGATCGACCAGGCTCGCCCGTAATAGGGCACGCCCAGGATCAGTTTTGAGGCCGGAACGCGGCTGGTGTAGGCGGCGAGCGTATCGGCGATGTCGTAGACCGGCCCCCCGATCGGGGCGATCGAACCGGCGGTGCCGGACGAGGCGCCCTTGTAGTCATAGCCCATGATCACGATGGCATCGGCGCCGCCGGGCGCGGTGGCCGCCTCGATCGGGTAATTACCGATGTAGCCGGTGGTATCGAAGGTCAGCTGGTAGCCGGGGGCGATGGTATCGAGCTGGGCCCGGACGGCCTGGACGAGCGCCGTGAATTGGTCCGCAAAGCCTGCCACGATCGGCTCAAAGTCCAGGTTGACCCCATCGGCGCCTCGATCCCGGACGGCGGCGGCAATCTGCCAGGCCAGGTTGGCCCGCGCGGCCTCGCTGCCAAGCAGCGCCTTCTGGCGGGCGACCCCGGCCGAGTTCCAGGCGAAGCTTTGGATCGTGAGGACAACCCGGGTGCCGTTGGCGTGCGCCGTGCTGATGATGTCGGTCATCTGCGCGCTGGTCCAGCCGCTCCATCCGACCGTCGTGGAGCCGTCGTCGTTGGTGAGCTGTAGGCTGCCGTCCGCCGCCGCGCCGACGCCGAAGTAGGCGATGGTGGAGAGCTTTTCCCAGTCAAGCGTGGTCGAGGCGTCCGCCAATTCCCAGTAGGGCAGGAACCCGAACACCTCGCGGCGCAGACCGCCCGGATCCACGAGCGCGGCGGGGCGGGCGAGGACGGCGTCGTGGGCGGCCCGGATCGGGCTGTCGGTCGCGAGGCCGCCGGGCCGGCGCTCGGGGTGGCTGGGTGGCGGGCCGCCGGCGCCCTGGGCCCGAAGTGGCGCACTGCGCATGTCTGCGCCGCTGAGTCGGCCAGCCGGTAAGCGCCGCGGTGATGCCCCGTCGACCGCCCAGTCGTCCTCAAAGCGTGGCACGAACCCGATCGTAACCCGCTCACCGGAGGCGAAATCGAATCGATCGTTCGCGTGCGCGACGGCATCCTCGTAGTGCATCGTCGGGCGAATGGCACCGGAGGCTGCGTCGGCCGAAGCAGAAGCGCCGGGAGCCGCGGCACCGACACCCGCCAGGGGGGCGCTGATCGCGATGGCGAGCAGGCCACTGACCAGTGCGACGATCCGGGATCGAATGGGGCGCCCCAGATGCGGGACGGGACGACGACGCGTGAGCGACACAGAGTTCCTCGGTGAGGCTGCCAGTATCGGCGAGTTTGGCTCGAGACGGCTGAGGCGTCCATCCGACGATGGTCCCGGTCGAGAGTAGTACGGGTGGGTGTGGTGCGGTCTGGTGCGGTTCCCGGGCCGCCCTCGGTGCGCCGCGCCGACGTTCGGGTCAGGCAGGCGGTTCCCTCAGTGGAGCGGGAAGCCCCGCGCCGTCGACTGCGCGGAACCGGCGATATCCTTGCCCGTCGCCTTGAACGTGACGAGTCCCGTTGAGCCCGCCTTGAGCTTGACCGTGGCTCGCCAGGTCGTGCCCGACAGGCGGACCGTCGCCACGGACCAGGCGGCCAGGCCCGGCTGCGAGATCGTCACCCGCGGGTTCGCGCCCAGCGGCTCGGCGCTGGTGACGGTGACGGTGATTGACTGGCCGCGAGCCGGTGTCGCGTCGCTCGGCTTGACGAGGAATGCGTCGGCCTCAACGGCCACGGACTGCGCCGCCACAAGGGTCCCGTCCGTCGCCACGACATGGGACAGGTAGCGGCCCGGCGGCAGCATCGTCCCGTCGGACCGCCGGCCATCGAACGTCCAGGTGTGGATGCCCGCATCGAGCGCGACGCCGGCCAGATGGGTGTCGATGACCTTCGCCGCGGCATCGCGCAGCGTCCAGGTCACCACCATCGAGCGCGACAGGCTGAACGCGAGTTCGGTAGTCGGGGCGAACTGATCGAGATCCTGCGGGAAGAAGACTGGCGCCGACGTCGTCACCGAACCGAGCGCGGTGACCACGTTGACCGCACGATCTTCGCCGGGACCGGTGTTGCCAGCCGCGTCACGGGCGGCGATCGACAGGACGTATGCGCCGTCCGCCACCGGCGCCCCGGACCCGTCGCGCCCATCCCAGGCCACGGCGGTGGCACCCGCGCCCGCAGTCACGGTCCACGACTTGTGGGCCGTGCCGTAGACGTCTCGAACGGAGATCGCGAACGTGCCCGGCTCTGACGCCGTCGCCTTGAACGTGACCGTTTCGCGGTTGCCGTCGCCATTGGGCGACAGCCACGAGGTCGTCGCGCGCCCCGGGGTCAGTGCCAGGAGCTGCGCCGGGGTCGAATCGACGACGATCTTCCGGGTTGCCGCGAGCGGATTGTTCTGCCAGCCATCCAGTGCACCAATGGTCAGGGTGTACGTGCCGTCGGGCGTGGACTGGCCGGTAGCCAGCGGGTTCCATGCCAACTGGAAGTCCCAACCCGCGCCGCTCGCCTGGTAGACCGGGTAGCCGGTTGGGTCCTGGATCGTCGCGTTCCACGTCACGTACTCCGTGAAGGTACCCGTGACCAGCGCCTGGTCGGCGAGGCCGTCGCCGTTGGGTGAGATTGCGCCGGCGCCCATGTCCAGGCTGCGCAGCGCCGGCGACAGGTTGTCACGCCCGACGAGATCCTGTACGGCGATGTAGCCCCAGATCCCGGGGTCGTCGATGCCCCCCACGAGGACCACCGGTCGGTCCGTCCAGCCGAACGCCGCGAGCTGATCCTTGACCCGTAGTCGCGTCCCGGCCGGCAGCGCGCCCGTCACGGCGCTCGCCGCCGAATCGGTGAAGAGATTGGCCCCGTCGGTAGCCACCGCTGCATTGCCCGGAACGGTGACGCCAGGTGGGTCGACGCTGGTATCGACGCCGCGCAGGCCGCCCCCTCCCCCGGTGACAAAGTCGTCGAGGGTCACCCCGGCCGTGCGGACCACGAGCGAGCGGTAGAAGCCCGAGGTGGGCGTGCGCGGATCCTGAAACGCCGTGGCACCCGGCGTGCGAACCGACGGGAAGGACACGATGTTCCCGTTCGCGTTTTGCTGGCCGGCCCAGATCTGTTCGATTGGCTGCGCTGTCGTGAACAGGGCACGCAGATAGGCGTTCGGCCCCGAGTGGCCGTCGGCGATCACGGCGGCGGCGCCGGCCTTGAGGAACCCGGCGGCATAGTTGTCGACCCGCTGGCGCGCGACGGACACGCTCGGCTCGCCGTGGCCCGGCTCGGAATTGCCGGCCGCGTAGCACAGGTGGTGGAGGAGGATCACCGCGCCCGGTGCGAGGTCGAGAGTGGCGATCGAGGGCTCGCCGTAGTACTTGTTGTTGTTGTCACCGGCGCCCGCGGTGGCGTTGAGTCCAAACCCGTTCTTGGTCGTGTAGTTGGGGTCATGCGTGTATGGGCTCGGCCAGCCGTTGCCGTGGCCCATGTAGATCACGACGGATGCCCCCGCTACCGCCGCCTTCACTCGCTCCCAGGTCGCGTTCGGGCTGTAGACCTTGACGACGTTCGAGGTGTACTGGACAGCCTCGGCGTAGGCCTCGTCGGCGTAGGCGCGGTATTTGGGCGTGGTGCCATGCGTCGCGCCGACGATGATCACGACCTTGGGCTCGCTGGCGGCAGCCTGGATCCCCTGAGCCGCAGGGGCTGGGGCTGGGGCGGCCGGGGAGGCAGCGGCGGCGGCGGGCGCAGCACCACTCAAGGCGGCGAGCAGGACAATGACGAGCGCGAGGGCGGGCTTGCGCAAACAATGGCTCCGAGCGGATCCGCGAGGGCGGGGATGGGGATTCCTCGATCGCTGCTCGAACCGTCGCGGTCAGCGGGCCGCGACACAATCGCGGGATGGTCCCCTCGCCGCTAGTCCGTTTGGGTTGCTGCGAGTTCGGTCGGGTCGTCACGTGTCCGGTCCGGGGGGCTGGAGACCGGTCGGCGATCCACGGAACGCGGTGCCCGCAGGAACCGGCGTCCGGATCGTTGCGCGCGACTTGCGCGGGAATGGCGCTCAGGCCGCTCCGGCAGCTCCCGCCCGAAGGCTGGCGACCAGGCTGGCGAGCGTCGGGTTCGACCGATCACGATCCGACAGGATCGGCTGGCCGTCCGGGCCACCCGCGAGCACGGGCCATGGAACCCCAACCGCCGGGTCGTCCCAGGCGAAGCCCAGTTCGTCGGATCCGTCATACCCGTTGGTTACGAGGTAGAGCAGCTCCAGCGGCTCCAGGGCGAGGAAGCCGTGGGCCACGCCCGCCGGGATCACAACCCAGTCATCGGGCCCGATCTGGCGGGTTTCCACCTTCGGCGGACCGACCGATCCTTCGAGGAGGGGGCGCACGTCGACGATCGCGACAAACGCGCGGCCCGCCTCGACTACCCAGTAGTCGAGCTGGCCGCGATGGAGGTGGAGGCCGCGCAGGACGCCGGCGGCCGACGTCGAGTGATTCGCCTGCACGAATGATGCCCCGCCCGCCAGATCGGCCACGTCCTGGGCCCGCCAGAGCTCGCGAAAGGTCCCTCGCGCATCGGCATGGCGCGCGACGGCGCCGTACCGAACGCCCGGCATCTCGGACGGTGGACGATCACGGCTCACGCCCGAACCCTCGACTGGCGCAATAGCGCCGGGGCGTAGTCGGCCATCGCGTCTGGCCACGCTCGCAGCGGTTCGCCCATCGGAAGGGCCGTGGGCGAAAGGATCCCCCAGGTTGGCGGTGTCGATGGACGCTGCCAGGTCCGCAGCGGCACGTCGACTACCTCAACGTCCAGACCTGCTCGCGTGACCACGTCGCGAGCCCAATCAGCGCGGCTCGCGATCCCGCCGTTGACGACGTGATGGACCCCGGCAATGGCATCGGCGGCCAGGAACTCCACGATGGCCTCGGCAAGGTCGACCAGGTAGGTCGGCGATCCCCACTCGTCGGCGACAGCGCGAACCGGCTGGTGCTGGGCGATGGCGCGCTCGGCGCCGGCCAGGATCCGGCTCGGGAAATCATGCCCCGGAGCCCCGAACAGCCACGCGGTCCGAATGACGCCGAGTTTCCCGGATGCGTTTCGCGCGAAGGCCTCAGTCGCGAGGCGCTCTCCCTGCAGCTTGGAGGCACCGTATGCGTTTGCCGCGGCGGGATGGTCGTCGGGCCCATACCCCCGGCCGTCCGTCCGACGGCCATCGAAGACCTCGTTCGTCGAGATCGCGAGCAGGTCGATCCCGCGCGTTGCGCAGGCCTTGGCGAGGATTCCGGTCGCGGTCCCGTTACGCCGCACCGCCAGATCCGGATCCAGCGCGCAGCCGTCAACGTCGGTCCAGGCGGCTGCGTGGACGACCACTTCGGGTCGATCGGCGTCCAGGAGTGCCCCGATCCCTTCGGGCGAGTCGAGGTCAAAGGCTGCCCGATCCCACGCGATTGGTCCGGCCGGTCCGGTGAATGGCGCGTCGCCGAGCGCGCTGAGGAGCGCCCGGCCGAGTCGACCCCGCGCGCCGGTGATCGCGACCCGCATCAGGCGCCCGCGCTCTCGGCCGAGGCGCCCGACGCCGGCTGGCCGGCCGCCAGTCGTCGCCCGTACTGGCGCTCGTACCAGCCATCCCATTCGCCCGACCTGGCCGCGCGCCACCAGGGCTCATTGGCCCGATACCAATCGATCGTGGACGCGAGACCCGTGTCGAACGACACGCCGGGTCGCCAGCCCAGCCCGGCCAGCTTTGACCCATCCATGGCGTAACGCCGGTCGTGCCCGGGCCGATCCTCTACCTCGCGGACCAGTGACCAGGGTTTGCCGAGCCGCTCCAGCAGCGCCGCCACGACCTCGCGATTGGCCCGCTCCTGGCCACCGGCCACGTTGTAGATCTCGCCACTCGCGCCGTGGCGAAGGACGTAGTCGACCGCGGCGGCATGATCGGCCACGTAGAGCCAGTCGCGACGCTGGAGACCGTCGCCGTAGAGCGGAACCGGCAGGTCACCGAGCGCATTGGTGATGAACAGCGGGATCAGCTTCTCGGGGTGGTGATACGGGCCATACGTGTTGGCACCGCGCGTGACCACGGCATCGAGTCCGTGGGTAATCACGTAGCTTCGGACGAGCAGTTCGCCGGCCGCCTTGGCCGCCGCGTACGGGGAACGAGGTGCGAGCGGCGCGTCCTCCGTTGCGTGGCCGGTCTCGACGTGCCCGTAGACCTCATCCGTGGAGACCTGGAGGAGGCGCGGTCGGCGGGCGGCGAGGCGGCACGCCTCCAGAAGCACGTGGACGCCGATCACACCGGTCGCCAGGAACGCCTCGGGGTCCAGGATGGACCGATCGACGTGCGACTCGGCGGCGAAATTGACGACCGCGTCCGCCTGTTCGACCAGCGGCCCGACAATCGCGGGGTCGGCGATATCGCCGTGCACAAAGGTCAGCCGCGCGGCCATCTCCGGGTCGTCGCGAACCGGGGCGAGATTGGCCTTGTTGCCCGCGTAGGTCAGCTTGTCCAACACCGTGATCCGCGTGCCGTCGCGGCGGCCGAGCAGGTCGCGGACGTAGCAGGAGCCGATGAACCCGGCGCCACCGGTCACCAGGAGCCG
>JANPDO010000237.1:0-3346 GCA_031431535.1 Chloroflexota bacterium | reverse complement strand
AGTCCGGAGGTTCGGGAAGATGACCCGCCAGAGGATCCGGATCCAGCCCGAGCCCAGGCTCTGGGCCGCCTCAGTCAGCGTCCGCACGTCGATCGCGGCCAGGCCGGTGTCAACCGCGCGGTACATGTACGGGAAGGACAGGATCACGTAAGCCGACACGAGGAGGAGGTCGCTCCCGAAGCTGGTCGCGGTCAGCTGGAGGGGCCGTGCGGAATAGATCCTGATGAGACCGAACACGAGGACCACTGGCGGGATCACGAACGGCATGAGGGTCACGAACTCGACCACGGGCCGCAGCCTCGGGACCTTGAGTCGAACCCAGTACGCCGTCGGCACGATGATCAGCAGGCTGAGGCCGATGGTGATCACGCCGACGATGAACGAATAGAGCAGGCCACCCCCGAACCTGGGATCCGCGAAGACCTGGCGATACGCCAGGAAGATGTCCGGCCGGGTCTTGATCGAATGCATGAACGTCCCGACCAGCGGCAGGATGAAGTAGGCCGCTCCCAGCAGGAAAACGACCCACGCCCAGGGTGCGCCGAACCGTCTCATCGGAGCCAACGCTCCGACCTACGCTGCAGAACTGAGTAGAGCGCGATCGAGATCCCCATGATCACGACCATGCCCATCGCGATGGCGTAGCCGAGTCCCGGGTTGTGGAGCACATCGCCCCGGATCTGGGAGCTGATGACCAGGGTCACGATGTTGAGCGTTCCGCCGGTCAGCTGAAACGCGGTCGCCTGCGCTCCGAAGGCGTTGCCAAAGAGCAAGATCATGGTGCCCAGGATCGACGGCGCGAGGATCGGCAGGGCGACATGGCGCCAGTACTGTGCTCCGGTCGCACCAGCGTTCTCGGCGGCTTCGCGCCACTCGCGTTTTAGCCCGTCGATCGCTGGGGCGATGATCAGGATCATCAGGGGGAACTGGAAGTACATGTAGACCAGCTCCAGCCCGATCTTGTTGTAGAGCGTGAAGCCGGACCCGTAGATGTCGACCCCGAGCTCCTTGAGGATGACGGTGAGGAACCCGAGCTGCCCCAGCGTGAAGATGAAGGCCAATGCGAGCGGCACGCCGGCAAAATTGGAGGCGACACCGGAGAACGTCATCAGCGCGGTCCGGAGAAACTTTGGAAGCCCGCCCAGGATCACCGCGGCGGCCAGCAAGAATCCGAAGAGGCCGCCGCCGATCGCGGTGACAAGACTGATCTCGATGCTCAGGGCGAACGCGCCCGGGATGATCCCCGTCGAGAGATCGGCGTAATTCTGGATCGTGACCTGGCCGTCGCTATTGAGGAAGCTACCGATGACCAGGAACGCGACCGGCAGAAACATGAACGCGAACGAGAAGATGAAGAACGGCAGGAGGCCGAGCCACGCCCAGCCGGAGCCGCGTCGGGCCGGGCGCGCCTGAGGCGCGCCCGGCCCGTGTGACATGACGCCTTCAGCCATCGATCACGGTCGGGGACCCTGGTTGACGGCTAATTGGTGCGTCGATGGTTCCTGAACTCCTCCGGTCGAGAGCTACGGGGCCTTTCCGCCTGCGTCCGCACCGACGACGGTATCCCACTGCCCGGTGATGAGCGTCTTGGCGGCGTCGAGCTGCGCGAGCGATGGGAAGACGGCCCCTGCGACGTCAGGGAGCTTGGCCAGCTGGTCCGCGGGCACCGCGTTGCGGGCAACGAGATCCGGGTAGCGGATCGGATGGCAGTAGCCCTTCAGCCAGATGTTCTGGCCTTCATCGGAGTACAGGAACTCCATCCACAGCTTGGCGGCATTCGGATGCGGAGCGTAGGCGCTGATGGCCTGGACGTAGACACCGGCGAACCGTCCGGACTTGGGCACCACGACCTCGATCGCTGGGCCGCCGCTGGCAGCGGTGCTATCGCGGTTTGACAGTGCGTTGTAGGTCCAGCGGATCGTGATCGGCGTCTCGCCGGCAGCGACCGTGGCCGCGGTGGCGATGACCGGCACGAGGTTGCCCGCGTCATTGAGCTGCTTGAAGAACTCCAGGCCTGCCTGGGCGTCGTCGAGCGATCCGCCATTGGCGAGCCCGGCCGCGAAGACGGCCTGGATGGCCTGGTTGGACGCCCGCGGGTCACCGGCGAGCGCGACCTGACCCTTGTACTCGGGCTTGAGCAGGTCGGCCCAGTCCTGCGGGATATTCTTGACGATGGCAGTGTTCACCTCGAACGCGAGCACCCCGTAGTAGTCGCCGTACCACGCCCCATCCGCGTCCTTGGCGTCGGCCGGGATCGTGTCCCAGGTCGCCACCTTGTAGTTCGCCAGGAGCCCCTCCGCCTTGGACGTTGGACCGAAGGCCAGCCCGACGTCGATGACGTCCGGCGCCTGTGGTCCGGGATTGTCCTTGTTGGCCTTGATCGCCTCGATCTCATCGCCCGAACCCGCATTGGGATCGAGCTCCTGGATCGTGATTCCGTATTTGGTCGAGAACGTGCTGATGGTCTCGCCGTAGTTGCACCAGTCGTGCGGCAGGGCGATCGTGGTGAGGTTGCCCTCGCCCTTGGCTGCGGCGATGAGGTCTGCCATTGGGTCGGCTGCCGGTGGGGCGTCCGTTGGGGCCGTCGAGGCGGCCGGGGTTGAACACGCCGCAAATACGAACATCGCGGCAAACAGGACACCCGCGATGCGCATCGCGGTTCGGTGATTGGACAAGACTGACTCCTCCATGCGTTGGCTTGATGGGTCGAACGCGCCGAGGCCGCAGCTCCCTGGGGCCTCCTCTGCCCCCTGGGGTCGGTCGCTCGGTCTGCGCGTCCATTGGACAACCCGCAGCCGCGGGCGTCAAGAGCGTGGGCGAAAATGGTTAACGCCGTATCGTCGGGGTGTTCGTTTGCTATTTGTGCGGCCTATACTCCCCCGACTGTGCGTCCGGTGATCTCGGGCGCCGGAGGAGGACTGGTCGATGACCGCTGGGGCTGGCGTCGAAGCCGACGCCCGGACGCTCGCGGACCCGCTCGCCGAGTCGCTGCGTGTCGTCGAGCTCGCCTCGGCGCGGGGTCTCCAGGTGCGGTTGATGGGCGGGATGGCCATTCGAGCCCACGCCCCGGACTGGCCGGCCCGGACCCGACGCGTGGACGTGGACCTGGACTTCGCCACTCGATCTCGCGACCGCGGCGCCTTCTATGAGCTCCTGGCGACCGAGGGCTACACGCCGGACAAGCGGCACAACGCCCTGTTTGGCGGCAAGCAGGCCTACTTCGTCGACGAGCCGCGCCACCGGCCGGTCGATGTGCTGGTTGACAACCTTGAGATGTGCCACCGCTTCGAATTCGGCAGCCGCCTTGCTGCGTCCACCCCTACGCTCCCGCTGGCGGAGTTGCTGC
>JANPDO010000236.1:0-2078 GCA_031431535.1 Chloroflexota bacterium | reverse complement strand
ATCCCGTGGATCCGTGCCGAAGCCGCGGTTGGCCGGTTGTGACCAGGCTCCTGCCGGAGCTCTATGAGGCTCGCTTTGAGAACTCGCCGGTCTGCGCACGGTGGATCTGATCACGCGGTTTCTGCCGTACTCGACGAAGGGCCGGCTCCCCAGCGCCGGAGCGCTCGTCCGCGCTTATCTCGCCTTCCGCCCGGCCTGGTGGCTCATGGGCAAGCAAACGCTGTTCGTGGGTGAGCGGGCCCCGTGAACGTGGCGCCCGAGCTCTCGATCGTCCTGCCCGTTTACAACGAGGGTGAGGCCGTCGCGCCCGTGTTGCGAGCGCTGTCGGCCGGTGTGTCAACGCCTCACGAACTGGTCGTGGTCTACGATTTCGACGGCGACACGACGGTTCCGGTCATTGCGGAGCTGGCGTCAGAACTCCCGCGCCTGCGTGGGCTTCGAAACGATCTGGGCCGGGGCGTCCTGAACGCAATGAAGGCAGGTATTGCCGGCACCGCCGCGCCGTATGTCCTGATTTCAATGGCGGATGGGTCGGATGAGCCACACATCGTGGACGCGATGGTCGCGCTGGCACGCCAGGGCGCCGACGTGGTCGCCGCATCCCGCTACATGCGCGGCGGCCGTCAGTTCGGTGGGCCGCCGCTCAAGCGCCTGATGAGCCGGACGGCGGGCCTGACCCTGCACTGGTTTGCTCGTGTCCCAACCCACGATCCAACCAACAACTTCAAGCTCTACTCGCGGCGCTTCCTGGAATCGGTGACGATCGAAAGCAAGGCCGGCTTCGAGCTGGCCCTGGAGTTGACGGTCAAGGCGACGGTCGCCGGCTACCGGATCGCCGAGCTGCCAACGACCTGGCGGGACCGGACGGCGGGCCAGAGCAACTTCAGGCTGCGCGAGTGGCTGCCGCACTACATCCGCTGGTACGTCCGCGCATTTCGCGCACGCTGGCTTCCGTCCCGCGGATGAAGGGTCTCCGGCTCGCGGCCGCCCGGATCGGCCTGCCCGCGTGGTTCATCGCCATCGACCTGTTGTGGCTTGCGAAGCCCGGAGCGTTCGGGATCGACGCCCGTCACTACCAGCGCGCGGCGTCAGAATGGCTGGCGGGCGGGGACCCCTGGTCGGTTGCAGAGGGCGTCGCCAGCAACCAGTACTCGGCGGGTCCCCACACGCTCCTGTTCTACGCGGCTACGAGCTGGCTACCGCTGCTCGTTTCGGTGGCCATCTGGATGCTGTTGGGATTGGCAGCATCGGTCTGGCTTGTCCGGCGGCTCAACGTTCCGATCTGGTGGATCCTGTTTCCGCCGGTGACCCACGCGATCTGGAACGGCAACCCGCAGTCGATTGGGCTGGCCCTCCTCGTCCTTGGCACGCCATGGGCCACCATGGTCGCCGTGGGCTTGAAGCTTTACCTTGGGCTGGCGCTGTTGCGGCAGCCGCGGACCCTGATCCTGGTCGGCATCGCGCTGGCCGTCTCCCTGGTGGTCCTCCCCTGGCAGCTCTATCTTGCCGATGGGCTCGGTGTCGGTGACCACATCGCCGGTGCATGGAATGGCAGCGCGTGGCGGTTCCCGATTCTGGTCCCGCCGACCCTGCTGGCGCTCTGGATCCTGCGTCGGCACGGAGCGGAATGGCTGGCGGTCCCTGCAATCTGGCCGGCCACCCAGTTCTACTACGTGGCGACGGCGTTCCCATTCGTTGTCAGACGCCCGTTGCTGGCAGCCGCGTTCGCCGTGCCGGCGCCGCTAGTGGTTCCGCTGGCCGCTGTCGCCATGGCGATCCTCCATGTCTGGCGCCGCCGGGAGCGCTCGTTCGGCCGTCCTGACCCCGTCGATCGTGCGCCGCTCTGGTTACGGGGTCTGGTTGGCCCCCCTTAGGTAGGGAACCTCGGGGCCTTCGGCCGGGATACCGGTCGCAGTCGGGACGTCGCACGGTCCGCCGCGGAACCAGGGAGCTGGCGCAGAGTTGCGATCGTGACGGCAAGCATGGCCACCGACCCGACGGCGCCGAGAAGTCCGCCGACCGGAATCAGCTCGCCGATCGCGCGGGTCGGCGGGATCGCGGCGAGCAGGTTCAACGTG
>JANPDO010000235.1:0-18102 GCA_031431535.1 Chloroflexota bacterium | reverse complement strand
GGCCAGATCAAGGCCGGAGCCCCGTCTCGTTCGGAGCGGGTCGCCAAGTACAACCGCCTGTTGCGCATCGAGGGGGAGCTTGGCGACGCGGCCCGCTACCCGGGTCGGGCGGCCCTGGGGGGATCGCGCAGCGGCGGGTCGAGTTCATGACCCGGCTGGTCGATCGCGGCGCCATCACCGCCGCCTATGTCGGGATCGGCATGGCGGTCACCATCGCGTTCAGCTTCCTGTTGATCATCCCGATCGAGTCGGTGATCCTGCTGCTGGCGCTGCCATCCGGGTTGCTGATCGGGTATTACGCGAATCAGCGCTCGGACCGTCGAGCAGGGCCGTGGTCAAGGATCCTGGTCAACGGGCTCTTCGCGGCGCTGGTCACGGGCTTGACGGCCGCCATCCTGCTGTTGTCGATCAAGGCACTCTTCTTCTATGCCGACAACGGCTATCGCGATCCGGGCCAGGGCGGCCAGCTTTCGTGCGCTGGCGGGGCCGACTGCGTCTACGGACGGTATCTGGACGCCGGACGGGGGCCGGATCTCGCTGCGGCCGGGGTGACCGACGCCGCCTCCTTCACCGGCCTCTACTGGAGCGGGCAGCTCGGGAGCGCGGGCGGACTGATGGTCCTGACGCTTGTCGGCGGGGTCGGTGGCGCGGCCCTGTACGGTGTGTTCCGTCCAAAGCCGACGACCACCGGGGTGACCGGTCCCGCAGAGGCGGCCGGGGCAGCCGGAGCGGCGCCCAACTGAGTCTGGTCCAGGCGGCCTACCTGGTGCCGGCCACTCCGTGCCCATGCCCGCCAAACGAGCGTGATTCTTGCGGTCCACGGGGCCCCGGCCGCGCTCGCGCCCTGCCGATCCCGCGCCCTGCCGATCCCGCGCCCTGCCCATCGCCGCTCAACTCATGGTTGAGCAATCGAGGCATACAAGCGCGGCAGCCGCCCCAACCTGCAGACCGGGGGGGTACCGCCACGCTCGCTCGCGAGAGCTTCGAAACTGGCAGTTGAGCCCGCGCGCGGAGCCTGAGCGAGACCCGGGAGCGCCCGCGCGGAGCGCCAACCAGGACCCGTCGGCTTGGACGGGGATCCTGGGCGCGGTTTCATGAAGGACTTGCTCACCGGCCACGCTATGACAAGACCAACGCTCGAATCCGCATCGCCGCCCGGACGGGCGGGCCCGCGGCCGCTACGAGCGGCTCCATCTGAGCGCGAACTCGTCGTCCTGGGCCACGCTTCCCGCGATCGTTGGCCTGCAAGCCAGCTCTCGAGGCCCGGCGATAGGCCACAGCGTGGCTCCCATGCAAGTTGCTCACGATTCGAGCGGATGAGGTCGGGTAGCGAGCGGGTCGTGGTCGGGTCGAATCGGGGTACGCGAACGGCTCGGGGACGGGTGGGGGAGCCCGGCAGGCCCGCGAAAACAAGCGAGGCCGGCTGAACCGCAGTCGCGCTACCCTGGGGAACCGTGACGCCTCGGGTGGCCCGGGGCGTCGTTTTCGATCGACGCGCTCGCCGTTAGCCCTTGGCGACAGCCTTCTTTGGTTTTGGGGCCGCCTTCGCGGCGGGCAGCTTGGCCGCGGTCTTCACAGCCGTCGCTTTCGCAGTGGCCGTCTTGGCGGTGGCCGCCGGCTTCGTCGCTGCCGCCTTGGCGGTCGGCGCGGTCTTCGCCTTGGCTGCCTTGGTGTCGTTCGGTGCGACCGCGGCCGAAGCGGCGGCTGCCTTCGCCGCAGCGGCCTCGGCCCGGGCCGTCTTGCTGAGTGCCGCGCGAGCCTTGCCAGCGGCTGTCTGCGCGCCCTTGGCCTTGCCGGCCTTGCCCGCGGCGATTCGAACCTTGGCAGCCTTGGCGGCCGCGGCCTTGCCGGTCACCTTCACGACCCGCGCCCCGGTCTGGACCGTCGTACCGCCGAGGGCCGCATTGACCTTGAGCGTCAAACGCGACTTGCGTCGGGCCGCCGCGTTCGGGTGGATGGCACCGGCCTTCGCGGCCCGGTCCAGTGCGCTCAGTGCCTCGGCCAGGGCGGCCACCGGATCAATGGTCGAGTCGGACGGCTGCGTCGCCGCGGCCAGGGCCTTGGCAACGTAGGTCTTGGCCGCGCTACGCCGAGGCTGGAGCACCTCATGACGGCTCTGGGCCTGGCGGACGCGCTTGAGCCCCGACGGTGTGCGGGTGCCCGTCCAGGTGCGGGGCGTCTTGGCCACGTGGGTAAACCTCAGTAGGGTCGGATTCTTGCTCGGCCTGGCGCGGGAATGGCGTCGGGCGCGGACGTGGATGCTAGCACAGTCCTATCGATCACCGGGGCCGCCGCTGGTCCGTCACGCACGCAAGCAACCCCGACAACTCCCCGACACATGTCGATGCGTGGGCCCTCAGACTGTGATCATGATCCCCATTCTCGGTGGCCTTGGCGCAGCCTTGCTGTGGGCCGGCGCAACACTGGCATCGTCACGCTCCAGCCGGATGCTCGGTTCTCGGGTGGTTCTGGCCTGGATCATGATCGTCGGGACGATCATTGGCCTGCCGATCGGCCTCGCGAGCGGCGTCCCGACCAGCCTGTCGACGCAAGCGCTCGTGCTCCTGCTGATCGCCGGGCTGAGCTATGCGGCGGCGTTGTACATCGCCTTTACCGCACTCACGGTCGGCAAGGTCGGAATCGTCGCACCGATCATCGCGGCCGAAGGGGCGATCGCCGCCCTGATTGCGGTCGCCCTAGGCGACGATCTGCAGGCGGCCGCCGCAGTCTTCCTGGCGTTGATCGTCGCTGGCGTGGTGCTCAGCGCGATGGAGCCAGCTCATCCGGACGTCCCGGCGGGCGACATCGAGATCGCGGCTGACGCCCTCGACGGCCCGCCCGAACCGGTCGGTGACGTGACCGCCATGGGCTCCCGCTCGACAACTCCGCGACCAGCCATGAGTGACAACCGCAGGGCGATCGTGCTCGCACTCGCCGCAGCGGGGATCTTCGGCATCGGGATCGTGGCGACCGGCCATGTGGCCAGACAGGTCCCGCCCATCTGGGTCGCCATCGCGGTTCGAGCCATCGGCCTCGTGATTGTCACCTTGCCGATCGTCCTCCAGCGCCGCCTGACCATGACCCGCGCTGCGCTTCCGCTGATCCTCATCGGCGGCACCGGCGAAGTCATCGGCGGGACGCTGTCAGCCTGGGGAGGGTCCGTCAACATCGCGATCACCGCGGTCCTCGGTTCCCAGTTCGCCGCCGTTGCCGCGGTTGTCGCGTTCCTCCTGTTCAAGGAGCGGCTGTCGCGAACCCAGGTCATTGGGGTCATCCTGATCGTCGGCGGCGTGACGGCGCTGGCGGCCGTGACCGCCTGACCGGCTACACTCGCGCGTCGTGACCATCCCCCAGGGCCGCCTGCGCAATTTCAGCATCATTGCCCACATCGATCATGGGAAGTCCACGCTGGCGGACCGGCTGCTGGAGCTGACCCATACGATCGATGCGCGGCAGATGACGAGCCAGGTGCTGGATTCGATGGACCTGGAGCGCGAGAAGGGGATCACCATCAAGGCCCGCGCCGTGCGCCTCGAATACCAGGCGCGCGACGGGCTGACCTACGGGCTCAACCTGATCGATACCCCTGGGCACGTCGATTTCGCCTACGAGGTCAGCCACAGCCTGCAGGCATGCGAAGGCGCGATCCTCGTCGTTGACGCCAGCCAGGGGATTGAGGCGCAGACCCTCGCCAACGTCCATCTTGCCATGCGTGAGGGCCTGACCCTGATCCCGGTCCTGAACAAGATCGACCTGCCGTCCGCCGATCCCGAGACGATCATGGACGAGCTGGAGAACGTCCTGGCGATCCCCCGCGAGGAGGTGATCCTTGCCTCGGCCAAGGACGGGACCGGCGTGCCAGAGATCCTCGAAGCCATCGTCGCCCGGATCCCGGCGCCCAAGGGCGACCCCGCGAAACCGCTCCAGGGCCTGATCTTCGACAGCCATTACGATGCCTACAAGGGCGTGGTGGTCTACGTCCGTCTCGCCCAGGGCACGATCCGACAGGGTGAGCGGATCCGGTTGATGGCCAGTAACGCCGAGGCAGATCCCCTGGAGCTGGGTGTCTTCCGGCCGCAGCTGACGCCGGTCCCGGTCCTCGTGGCCGGCGAGGTCGGCTATGTCGCCACGGGGCTCAAGAGCGTCCGCGACGCCCAGGTCGGTGACACCGTGACCACAGTCGCCCGCCCCGCTGCCACTCCGCTGCCCGGCTACCAGGAGGCCAAGAGCCTCGTCTTCGCCGGCATCTACCCGGTCTCAGGCGAGGACTATCCGCTTCTGCGCGACGCCCTCGAGAAACTCCACCTCAACGACGCCAGCTTCACCTACACCCCGGAAAGCTCGGTCGCGCTCGGCTTCGGGTTCCGCTGCGGCTTCCTCGGGCTGCTCCACATGGAGATCGTCCAGGAGCGGCTGGAGCGCGAATTCGATCTGGCCCTGATCGCCTCGGCCCCATCGGTCGAGTACCACGTCGTCCAGACCCTGGGCCGGGGGATGGTCGCGATCGACAACCCGGCCCTGCTGCCCAACCTGACCGATATCGAGACGATCGAGGAGCCGTGGGTCAAGCTGAGCGTGGTCACGCCCAGCCAGTACATCGGGCCACTCATGGAGCTGTCCACGGGCCGGCGCGGTGAGTTCATGACCATGGAGTACCTTGACCCGACGCGTGTCGTGCTGCACTTCGAGATGCCACTCGCGGAGCTGATCGTCGACTACTTCGACAAGCTCAAGAGCCGCAGCCAAGGCTATGCGTCGATGGACTACGAGGAACTCGGCTACCGGGCCGCGAACCTGTCCAAGGTGGACATCCTCGTCAATGGTGAACCGGTCGACGCCCTGTCACTGATCGTTCACCGAGACCGCGCCCAATCGACTGGGCGGCTGCTCACGGAGCGGCTCAAGGAGCTGATCCCCCGCCAGATGTTCGAGATTCCGATCCAGGCCGCGATCGGCTCCAACGTGATTGCGCGCGAAACGGTGCGCGCTATGCGCAAGAACGTGTTGGCCAAGTGTTACGGTGGTGACATCAGCCGCAAGCGCAAACTCCTCGAGAAGCAGAAGGCGGGCAAACAGCGGATGAAGCGGGTCGGATCCGTCGAGATCCCGCAGGAGGCGTTCCTGGCGATGCTCCGCATGGACGAGGGCTGACGCCCTCCCCGAGATGGACGATTTCATCCTCCAGTCGCGGATCCTGATCGCGCTGGCGTTTACGCTGCTCCTGGCGATGCTCCGCCTGGATGCGGCGCGCTTCGGGACGGCCGAGTACTACGAAACCACGGAATCCGGCGAGCGCCCACGACTTCGACGCCGACTGGGCTGGTACGGACTGGGGTTCGCGATGGCCGTGCTCATCCTGACGAGCCACCCGGCGGCGCGGACGGAGCTTTTCCTGGGTTCGGGCGATCGGCTCGGAGCGGTCCTGGGCGGAGTGGCATTCGGTGCGCTCGGTGTGATCGTTGCGGTCGGGCTGGCCAGCTACCGCTACAACCGGATCCGGCTGCCCAGCGAGGGCTCGTACCCCGGGGCCCTGTTGAATTCGACGGCGACCGCCTTCATTGATGAGGTCGCCTTTCGCGGAGCGCTGTTCGGTCTGCTGTTGACCGCCGGCGTGGACGTCCTCTATGCGAACCTGCTGCAGACCACGGTCTACACGCTCACGACTCGTCTCGCGGCGCCCGGTCGTGACCGCTACCTGCTGGTGTTGACGCTCGGGATCGGGTTGTTCGGCGGCTGGCTGACCGCGCTGACCGGCGGGATTGCGGCAGCGTTCCTCGGCCATGCGGTGACCCGATTCGCCGTGTTCCTGTGCACCGGCCATGTCGGCCAGACGTTGCCGCGCGGCCGCGAAGCGGAAGAGATCGAGAAGCGCCGTCGAACGCCAGACGGCTGGCGCGTGATCGGGTCGAGGGAGTCGAGCTCCCAGGAACCGTGAGCCAGCGCAACGCGCCCAAGCTCGAACGCGCGGCGCCAACTGCGGCGCCTCCGCCGACTGCGGCGCCAGCCGCGGCCCCAACTACGAGCCCACGCCCGGCCGAGTCGACCACCTTCGCGCGGCCACCAGCCGCGCTGTATGTCCACGTCCCCTTCTGCATCTCGCTGTGTCCGTATTGCGACTTCGTGGTCTATCCAGGGGCCGCGGCGCGAGGCCCGAAGGCCAGGGTCGAAGCCTTTCTGGGAGCCCTGAGGACCGAACTGGAGCTTCGCGCCGATGCGCTGGACGAAGCGTTCGGGGCGGACCGGCCGCCACTCGAATCGGTGTACCTGGGGGGCGGAACTCCGTCGCTCGTGCCGGCCCTCGACGTCGCCGAAATCATGAAGGTCGTTCGGCGGCGCTACGGCGTCGCCTCGAACGCCGAGGTCACCCTTGAAGCGAACCCGGGTCCAGATGAACGGGGCGACGCCGAGGCCCTCCGCGCGGCTGGGGTGACTCGCCTGTCCCTTGGGGCGCAGTCGATGTCCGATGGCGAACTGCAGCGGTTGGGTCGCCGACACGTCGCTGCGGATGTCAGGTCGGCGGTCAAGGCGGCTCGGGCGGGCGGCATCGTGTCCGTCAGCCTCGACCTGCTCTATGACATCCCCGGCAGCTCGCTAGCGAGCTGGACCGACACGCTCGAAGCTGCACTGGACCTCAAGCCCGACCACCTGTCCCTCTATGCCCTGACACTCGACGACCCGGATGATGAAGGTCTGACCGGCGACGGCGGCGACCATCTCCCGACCACCGCCGGGGCACGCCGCTGGCGGGAGCGGGCACGACGGGGCCAGGACGAGGATCGAGCGGCGGCGCAATACCACTACGCCGTCCACCGCCTCGCCGCCGACGGCTGGCGCGGCTACGAGATCAGCAATTGGGCGCGACTGGGCCATGAAAGTCGTCACAACCTGGCCTACTGGGAGCGCCGGCCGTACGAGGCGGTCGGGCCCGGGGCGCACGCGTTTGACGGAGTCACGCGACGCTGGAACGCGGCCCGGCTGGAGGGGTACCTGGCCGCGCTGGCACCCGCCGGCGATGCGGTCCATCCGCAACTGCCGCCGGGCGGCTCGGAACCAATCGACGATCGGGCGGCCGCGGCGGAGGCGGTCATCCTGGCACTCCGGCTCGACACCGGGATCAGCGAGACGGCGGCAAGCGCGACCCCGCTGGCCGAGCACTTCGCCTGGGCCTTGACCGCGGATCTCGTGGAAATCACGCCGGACGACCGGATCGTCCTGACGACCAACGGACGCCTGCTGTCCAACGAGCTGTTCAGCCGCCTGATCTGAGGTCATCCCCACGTTGACACTCGTAGTCGACGACTGCTACGATGCGCTCCAACGCGTTAGCACTCTCACCAGCTGAGTGCCAACCATCGCGGGAGAACGAACTTGGCGCGACGCCGACGCCCCATCGGCCCCCTGGACCTTAGATCACAGGCGATCCTGCGGGCCGTCATCGAGGAATACGTCACATCCGCGATCCCGGTCGGGAGCCAGGCGCTCGTGGAGCGGTACCGCCTGGGCGTCTCCAGCGCGACGGTACGCAGCATCCTCGCCGAACTCGAGATGAGCGGGTTGCTGACACATCCGCACACCTCCGCGGGCCGCATCCCGACTGACGCCGGCTACCGCTTCTTCGTCGAATCGATCGTCGAGGCGGTTCCGCTGCCGGCCATCGAGCAGCTGATGATCCGGCACCAGTTCGGCCAGGTCGAGTTTGCCAGCGAGCACTGGTTCCGGCTCGCGGCCACGACGTTGGCCTCGGTCACCCGGGCTGCCGGGTTGGCCACGCCGGCCAAGCCGCGGGACGCCCATATCCGGCGGATCGATCTCGTGGCGATCAACGAACGGATGGCCAGCCTCATCCTGGTGCTGCGCGAGGGCTCCATCAAGCAGGCCCTGATCACACTGGAGGGCGACGAAGCGATCGACCAGCCGACGCTCAACCAGGCGGCGGCCATCCTCAACACCCGACTGGTGGATCAGACCGCGAAGCGGGCGGCAGCCCGACTCGCCACCCTTCGCGACGACGACCGCGTCGAAGCCCTGGCTCGACGCGTCGGCGCGCGTATTGTCCGGATCGTGCAGGAGTACGACGCGACCGCGATCGAGGAGGTCTTCAGCGACGGCCTGCTCAACGTGATGGAGGCCCCGGAATTCGCACAGAGCGACAAGCTTCGGCGGGTCTTCAGCGCGCTCGAAAATCGGTCGTATCTGGGTGAGCTTGTTGGCAGCGTCGCCGGAGCCGGGCGAATCCAGGTCTTCATCGGTCATGAGAACCAGCCGCTCGAGATGCAGGACGTCTCGCTCGTCCTCGCCCCGTATGGGCGCCCTGGTCGGGCGATCGGCGTCGTCGGCGTCCTGGGCCCGACAAGGATGTCCTACTCCCAGGCGATCGGGACGGTTCGCTTCGTGTCGGGCCTGATGAACGAGCTGGTGGATCACCTGTATGCCTGAGCGGCCCCGCACCCGCGCCCAGGAGCGCATTGACGCGATCGATGTGTCGGCCACGGCGCTCGTCGCCCAGGTCGAGGCGCTGCAGGTCGAGCTGGCGGCGGCGAGCGCCGGGAGTGACGACTACCTGGCCGCCCTCCAGCGCGAACGGGCCGAGTTCCAGAATTTCCGCCGCCGCACCGCGGAAGAGCGCACGCGCGAGCTGGGACTCGCCGGCGAAGACCTGATCCGCAAGGTCCTGACCGTCGCCGATGACTTCGATCGGGCCATTGAAGCCCGACCCGCCTCGATCGCCGGGGACCCCTGGTTCGAGGGCATCGCCGCGATTGATCGCAAGCTGCGCCAGCTGCTCGAGAGCGAGGGCGTGACCACGATCGACGCGACCGCCGGCCGGCCATTCGATCCTCGTGAGCACGAGGCGATCGCCAACGTCCCCGACCCGCGCCGGGCCGAGGGCGAGATCGTCGAGGAGGTCCGGCGCGGCTATCGACTCCGCGACCGCGTCATTCGCCCGGCCCTCGTAGCCGTGGCCACGTCCGTCGACACCGCCGCCGACGCACCCCCACTACGACCGCACTGAACGGACCCACGAAAAGGAGCATCTCGCGACATGGGCAAGATCATCGGCATTGACCTCGGCACGACCAACTCCGTCGTGGCCGTCATGGAGGGCGGGGAGCCGACCGTCATCGCCTCCGCCGAGGGCGGGCGCACCGTCCCGTCCGTGGTGGCCTTCACCAAGACCGGCGAGCGGCTGGTGGGCCAGCTGGCCAAGCGCCAGGCGGTCACCAACCCGGCCAACACCGTCTATTCCATCAAGCGTTTCATGGGCCGCCGGTGGGATGACCCGGAAGTCAAGCGGTCCCTGAAGTTCGTGCCTTACGGCGTCGAGAAGGACGGCAAGAGCGACGGCGTCGCGGTGAAGCTCGCCGACGGCAAGACCTACACCCCGCCGGAACTCAGCGCGATGATCCTGCAGAAGCTCAAGACCGACGCGGAGGCCTACCTCGGCGAGAAGATCACCGAAGCGGTCATCACCGTCCCGGCCTACTTCGACGACACCCAGCGCCAGGCGACCAAGGACGCCGGCCGGATTGCCGGCCTGGACGTCAAGCGGATCATCAACGAGCCGACGGCCTCGGCCCTGGCGTACGGCCTCGACAAGCAGCACGACGAGAAGATCGCGGTCTATGACCTCGGCGGCGGGACCTTCGATATCTCCATCCTCGAGCTCGGCGAGGGGGTCTTCGAGGTCAAGGCGACCAACGGCGACACCCACCTGGGCGGCGACGACTTCGACCAGCGGGTGATCGACTGGCTGCTGGCCGAATTCAAGAAGGACCAGGGGATCGACCTGGCCAAGGACCAGCAGGCGCTCCAGCGGCTCAAGGAGGCCGCAGAGAAGGCCAAGATCGAGCTCAGCTCGACCGCCTCCACCGAGATCAACCTTCCGTATGTGACGGCCGACGCCAGCGGCCCGAAGCATCTGGTCATCACGCTGACACGGGCGAAGCTCGAAGACCTGGTCGCGGACCTCATCGAGAAGACCAAGGGCCCGGTCCTGGCCGCCATGAAGGACGCCGGGCTGAAGCCGAGCGAGATCGACGAGGTCATCCTCGTCGGCGGCATGACCCGCATGCCGGCCGTCGTCGATGCGGTCAAGGCCATGTTTGGGGGCAAGGAGCCGCACAAGGGCGTCAACCCGGACGAGGTGGTCGCCATCGGCGCGGCGATCCAGGCCGGCGTGCTGGCCGGCGATGTCAAGGACGTCCTCCTGCTCGACGTGACGCCGTTGTCGCTCGGGATCGAGACGCTCGGCGGGGTCATGACCAAGCTGATCGAGCGAAATACGACGATCCCGACGTCGAAGTCGCAGGTCTTCTCGACAGCGTCAGAATCGCAGTCGCAGGTGGAGATCCACGTCCTCCAGGGCGAGCGTGACTTCGCCGCGGACAACAAGACCCTGGGCCGGTTCATCCTGGACGGGATCCCCCCGGCCCCGCGCGGCGTTCCGCAGATCGAGGTCACCTTCGACATCGACGCCAACGGCATCCTCGACGTCAAGGCCAAGGACCGCGCAACAAGCAAGGAGCAACAGGTCCGGATCACGGCCTCGTCCATGCTGGACAAGAGTGCCGTCGACCAGATGGTTCGCGACGCGCAGGAGCACGCGGAAGAGGACAAGGCCCGGCGGGAGTCGGTCGAGACCCGCAACCAGGCCGAGTCCTTGACCTTCCAGGCGGAGCGGGCGCTCAAGGACCTTGGCGACAAGGTCGCGTCGGAGGACAAGCTCGAGGTTGAGAACTCCGTTGCGTCGCTCCGGGAGGTGCTCAAGGGAGCGGAACTGGAGCCGGTCCGCGCCGGCATGGTGTCACTGACCGAGGTGCTCCAGCGCGTCTCGACGACCGCTTACCAGGCCGCTGCCTCCGGTGGCGGCGATGCCGACGGCGACGAGTCCTCGACCAACGGCTTCGAACCGGCCGAGGGCCCGGAGGCGAGCGGCAAGGCCAAGGAAGGCGAGGAAGCGGTCGAGGGCGAATTCAAGGAGGTCTGAGCGCGGCCCGCGCGAAGACGCCGAGGCCCGTCGGCTGGGCTACGTGGCCAGTCGTTCGACCTCGACGGCTGCGGCGTGCGGCTCATCGTTCGACGGCCCCGCGCCGGCGGGCGCGGTAGCGATCGCGCCAGGTCCGTCGATCATCCGTTGCGCCAGGTCCAGGGTGCGCAGGTGCGGCGCGAAGATGGCTACGAGCGCCACGACGCCGAGCGTGACGACCCCGCCACCGACCACGCTCGGAACGACGCCGAAGAGGGACGCCGCGACACCACTCTCGAACGCCCCGAGTTCGTTCGACCCGCCGATGAATACGTAGTTGACCGACGCGATCCGGCCGCGCATCGCCTCCGGCGATTCCACCCGCAGGATGAGGCTCCGGATGACGACGCTCACGCCGTCCGCGAACCCGCTCACGAACAGGGCCGCCAGCGACAGGATGAAGACTGACGACAGCCCGAACACGACCATCGAAACCCCGAAGATGGTCACGCAGGCCAGGAAAATCGGCCCCGCACGACGACGCGGCTGGAGGCGTGCCGTCGCCAGCATGGCAATGAGCGCTCCCGCGGCCGGTGCCGTTCGGAGCAATCCCAGGCCAAGCGGGCCGACCATCAGGATGTCCGTCGCGAAGACGGGCAGCATCGCGATTGCGCCGCCAAAGAAGACCGCGAACAGGTCCAATGCCATCGAGCCGACGAGCACCTGGTTGCCTGCCACGTAGCGAACCCCGCTCGTCAGGCTTTCGACCATGGATTGGTCGGCCTCGGGCTCCGGGATTGGCTTCGCCTTGATCAGCGCGACGAAGACCGTGGAACCCGCCAGGAGGAGGACAATCGCGAAATAGGTCGCTGGTAGCCCGACGACCGCAACCGCGATGCCGCCAAGCACCGGTCCGAGAATGCTGCCCAGGGTCCAGCTCGAGCCGATCCACGATGTTCCAGCCGACGCGTGCTCGATCGGAATGACCTGCGCCTCGAGCGCTGACAGCGCCGGCCGCTCGAAGCCGGACGACACGCCGATCACGAACCCGACCGCGAGGATGAGCGGCAGCTCGATCAGGGTGGGTGTCAGCGAACCGACGGCGAGCGCCAGGGCTGCGAGGGTGAGTGCCGAGGACGCGACGATCACGATGCGGCGGCGGTCGCGTCGGTCGGCCAGGTGCCCGCCGATGAGCATCAACGCGAGTGCGGGGATCGCCTCCACCAGGCCAAGCAAACCGAGTGCGAGCGGATCACCCGTGACTTCGTAGGTCTGGAAGGCGATCACAGTGGCCAGCGCACTTGCCCCGAGCGATTGGGTGATCCGGGCGCCTACGAGGGCCCGGAACTCGGCGATGGCAATGAGACTGGTCGGGCGGACACGAGCTGGCCTAGCTGCGGGTCTTCCGTTCATCGCGGAAGAGTAGTCGGGAGCCGAACGCCGTGGCCAGCTCGGCGACCCGCGCCGGGGACCCGCGCCGAGGACCCGCGCCGGCTGAGTCTCGCCGAGGACCCGCGCCGGCGACCCGCGCCGGCTGAGTCTGGAGCGTCAGGTCCTGGTCAAGCCCGTTCTTCTGCCACTTGCGCGTCCCACCGGCGCTGGGCAGTTGCACACGTGTCAGTTGCCGCTGAGACAGGTCGCTGGCTGGAAATCAACTCAGGGATGCGGGACTTCGGCATCCGTCGTGAGGCGCCGAGGCATCCGTCTGACCGGCCGGGACGAATGCAGTCGTCGCGTGCCGCCCTCACGAGCAGATGACAAGATCAGCAGGCCGGAAATGGGTCCATCGGGCCGGCGCAGCCATCGGTTGACTGCCACGGTTCGAGCTGGAAACGCGTTGTCGAACGTCGCCTGGTGGACCGCGATCCGTCGTCGGACGGTACTCGCTTCGGGCACCACTAACAGGCGCCCGACGGACCTGGGCGTCCAACCGCGGGTCCGTGCGAGATCCGGAGCCAGCCGTGCCTTGCGGTCGATCGTGGAGAGCATGCCGCCGATGTCCGGGACGACCGTCTTCACCTCGATCACCAGCAACGCACCTGTCGGTTCGTGAAACGCGAACAAGTCGATCGACCCGCGCTCGCCGTAGACGCTGAATGACACTTCCGTGGCAGCTTCCCAGCCATCGCTGCGCAGTCGTTGCACCATGGCTTCGACGATCGCCGCATGACGTCGATCCCGCAGCCGGTCCAGTCCTTCGCCCTGGTAGGCGATCCGGACGACCAGATGCCCGCCCAGAGCGCTGACGATGTCGATCAGGTCCCGCGTCGCGAGTCGTGCCGCACGTCCGGACTCGACTTCGCACACGGCCCAGCGCGAAACCTTGGCCTCCAATCCCAGCCGCTGCTGCGTCCAGCCGCGGCGCCGGCGGAGCAGCCGTACGTCGCCCCCAAACGGGACCTCATCCATCCCGCCGAGTCTGATCGCCGGTACTTATCGCGCACGTATCCGACGCGTCGCGCACGAGTCCGCGGCCGCGCGCACGAATCCGCGGCCGCGCGCTAGACTGAACATACCGACCGGTCGGTCGG
Organism: Chloroflexota bacterium; assembly: GCA_031431535.1. Classification (GTDB taxonomy): domain Bacteria; phylum Chloroflexota; class Limnocylindria; order Limnocylindrales; family CSP1-4; genus SPCO01. Next base: position 4,605 of record JANPDO010000235.1, on the reverse strand, counting down.
TTCAAGAGTTGGGTGGAGCTGCATTGACGATGAGCCGGTTGGATGGACAAACCCCGACCCAGGCTGAGCGGAGTCGGTCGCGGCGCGAGCAGATCCTGGATGCCGCCTTCCACACCTTCACGAGGCGCGGCTACCGCGACACTGCCATGGATGAGATCGCGGCGGCCGCGGACACGAGCAAGGGCGGCGTCTACTTCCACTTCCCGACCAAGGAAGCGATCTTCCGCGAGCTGATCCGGACGACTGCGGACCGCCTCGCGCTGAAGGTGGAGCGGGCGGTCGCCGAGCAAACGGAACCGATCGCGCGCGCCGACGCCGCGCTCCGAGCCGTGCTTATGACGTTCGCCGGCCACCGGACGATGGCTCGCCTGTTCTTCATCGATGCGATGGGGGCGGGGCGTGTCTTCAACGCCGAGACAAACGAACTCCACGACCGCTTCGCTGGGATGATTGCGACCTACCTTGACGAGGCCGTGGCGGAAGGGGCGATCCCACCCATCGACACGGCGCTGGTCGGGGTGGCCTGGTTCGGGGCGCTGAACGAGGTTGTCGCGCGCTGGTTGCTGGTCGACGATGCCGCCCCGCTCGAGGCGGCCTACCCGACACTGCGCGCGCTACTGTTGCGCGGCGTCGGTGTCAGCGAGGCGCGGATCGCCGCGCAGACCGACCGGGCCGTCTCGTGACCGTTGCCGACTCCGTGGGCGGTCGGACAGCTCGCGGCCGGACAGGTCGCGGCAGGGTCCAGGCGACCGGCGGGCCGGCAACGGCGGCGTTCCGGACGCATCTTGAAACTGCTCGCGTTGCTGGCGACCCGGGACAGCTCGTCTGGGCGACGTGCCCAGCGCCCGAGCTCGATCCGATCTCGTTGTATGCCACAGCCCGGGCGCTTGGCTTCGAGGCAGTGCTCTGGCTTCAGCCGGCGGCGGGACGGTCGATCGTGGGCGTCGGCCGCGCCTGGGCGATTGAGGCCGGCGGGCCGGAGCGGTTCTCCGCGGCTGCGCTGGCGTGGCGTGCCGTTCTCGACGGCGCCGGGGGGCCAGCCAGTGCGGCCGCCGCTGCTCCCGGGCCCGGACCGATCTTGCTCGGTGGGCTCGGGTTCAGCGGCCGGAAACCAGCGTCGGGCGACACCTGGGCTCCGTTTGGGGCGGCGTCGCTCGTCCTGCCAACGTTCACGCTCTCGCGGGACTCGTCGGGGGCGGTCCTGACGACCGCCGCCGGGCCGGAGCAGACACGCGGCCTTGATCCCGACCGGCTTGAACGTGACTGGGCCGATCTCGTCAGCCGCTGCCAGGATCGTCCGGAGGCGATGGCCGGAGTCTCGCCGAGGCTCCCCGGAGCGGCGGCTGCCACCGCGCAGAGCATCCCCGATCGCGTGGCCTGGGATCGGATTGTCGGCCTGTTCGCCGGCGCGGTGGGGCGCGGTCGAATCGACAAGGTCGTCCTGTCGCGCCGAGTCGCGTATCGAGCGACTGCCGACTTCGATCTCGTGTCGGCGCTTCGGCACCTTGCCCGCACGGCTCCGGAGAGCACGATCTTCGCGTTCGGCCGGCAGGGAGCCACCTTCCTGGGCGCCACCCCGGAGCGACTCGCACGAACGAAGGGACGCTCCTTCGAGACCGTCGCGATCGCCGGGTCGGCGGCAAGAGGGCAGGGCGCGGCCGAGGATGCCCGGTATGCGGCGGCGCTGCTGGCCAGCGAAAAGGACCGCGAGGAGCAGGCGGTCGTCGTCGAAACGCTCCGGTCGAGTCTGGCGCCGATCGTGGAGGTCATGGACGTCCCGGACGCTCCCGGCATCCTGAAGCTCAGGCACGTTCAGCACCTGGTGACGCCGATCACTGGGCGCCTTCGCGAGGAGGGGGGTCTGCTCGCGTTGGCCGCGCGACTCCATCCGACGCCAGCCGTTGGCGGGGCGCCGCGCGACATGGCACTCGAGATGATCGCTGAGCACGAACACGCCGATCGCGGCTGGTACGCCGGGCCGATCGGCTGGCTGGGTGCCGACGGTGACGGCGAGCTGATGGTCGCCCTGCGGTGCGGGCTCGTGACGGGGTCGCAGGCAACCCTGTTCGCCGGCTGCGGCATCGTGGCCGATTCGGATCCTGCCACGGAATGGGAGGAGTCCCGCCTGAAGTTGCGGGCGATGAGGCTGGCCCTCGGCGTGCCTGGGGAGGACGGATGACCGGCGTTCTGGCGCTGCGAGCGATGGTCCAGGCCCTGGTCGACGCCGGGGTGGAAGATGTCGTCGCCTGTCCGGGATCCAGATCCACGCCGTTGGCCCTCGCGACCCGGGCGCACGCGGGTCTACGCGTCCGGGTCCTGCTTGATGAGCGCTCGGCCGGGTTCTTCGCGCTGGGCCTGGCGAAAGCCTCGCGCCGCCCGGTGGCGGTCGTGGTGACCTCGGGAACGGCGGTCGCCAACCTGTTGCCGGCGGTCGTCGAGGCGTCGCTCGCCCGGGTTCCCCTGGTGCTGCTGACCGCGGACCGACCACCAGAGTTGCGCGATCGCGGCGCGCCGCAGACGATCGACCAGGTCCACATTTTTGGTGGCCACGTTCGCTGGTTCGCCGACGTGCCGGTCATGGACGATCTGCCGGAGACGCAGCGACACATCGAAGCGGCCGTCGGGCGCGCGGTGGCGACGGCTCGTTCCGGGCCACAGGGCCCCGTCCATCTCAACATCCCGTTCCGCGAGCCCCTGGTGCCAGGCTCCGCGTTGGGGCCGCTGGACCCGCCGGGACTGGCTTCCGCGTTGGGGCCACTGGACCCGCCGGGACCGGCTTCCGTGTCGGCGCCGCTGGACCCGCGGGCGCCGGCGGCATTCGATGGCGCCCGAACGAGTGGCGCCGGGCGGTCGTTCGTGGACTCGGTGGTCGGTCGGCCGACCCTGGCCGTGGTCGACCTTGGGGACCTCGCCACGCGTCTCGGCGGTATCGAGCGAGGCCTGATCGTCGCTGGGCCGCAGGATGACGCGGACGTCCCGACGGCCCTCGCCCGGCTCGCCGCGGCCACGGGCTATCCGATCCTGGCAGACCCACTCTCGGGCAGCCGCTGCGGTCCGCACGATCGGTCGCACGTCATCGCCCACGCCGATCACCTGGTCAGGCCGGGGCCCTGGCGCGATGCGCACCTGCCGGACCTCGTGATCCGCTTCGGGGCTGCTCCAACCTCCAAACCGCTGATGACGATGCTGGCCGACCGGCAGCCGATCCAGATCGTCGTGGACGGTGACGGCGGGTGGCGCGAACCGGCCTTGATCGCGACCACCTTCATCCATGCCGACGCAGCATCGACCGCACTCGCGCTAGCGGATCGGATCGACGGTTCGAGCGCAGTCACCGACGCACGGGCCTCGCACTGGGCGTCCGCGTGGCGTGTCGCGGACGCCGCCGCGGACCGAGCCCTGCGCGATTGGCTGGCCGGCGTGACCCGGCGCGGTGAGCCGTTTGAAGGGCACCCGTTCGCCCTTCTCGCGGACGCGCTTCCGGATGGCGCCCTGCTGTGGGCCGGGAACAGCATGCCCGTGCGGGACCTCGATGCATGGCTCCCGGCCGGCCCGCGCGCCATTCGGGCGCTCTCGAACCGCGGTGCCAACGGGATCGACGGCGTGGTCTCGACAGCCCTGGGTTCGGCTGCAGCCGGGATCGAGCCTGTCGTGCTGGTAGTCGGCGACGTTTCGTTCCTGCACGACCTGAACGCACTGGTGGCGGCCAGGCTGCACGACCTGTCCGCGACCATCGTGCTGATCGACAACGACGGTGGCGGGATCTTCTCCTTCCTCCCCCAGGCGACGGCCGGCGCTCCCGGGGTGGGGCTGCCGGACCACTACGAGGAACTGTTCGGAACGCCGCATGGCATCGATGTCGGGCCGATCGTCGAGGCCCTGGGTGGACAATATCGACGCGTCGGGCCTGCCGATCTGGGCGAGGCGATCGCCGACTCGATTGCGAGGCCGGGTGTGCAGGTCCTGAGCCTCCGGACCGACCGAGCCCGCAACGTCGAGCTCCACCGAGAGGCCGCCGCCGCCGTTGCGACGGCGCTCGAGCGGCCATGAGCGCCCTGACGATCGATGGCCTGCGCTGGGAGGTCCGCGTCCGCGGCGCGGGGGTCCCGCTTCTGCTGCTTCACGGATTCATGGGACGGGGGTCGAGCTGGGTCGGGCACGCGAGGGCCTTTGCCCGGCTGTACCGTGTCGTGGTCGTTGACCTGCCCGGCCACGGCCGATCGGGAATTCCTCCGGACGCTCGACGGGGGAGCGTGGAGCGGATGGCCGACGACCTCGCCCAGATCCTCGATCGAGTTGGTTGCGCGCCGGCCCACGTCCTCGGGTACTCGCTTGGCGCGCGGGTCGCCTTGCGTCTGGCCGTCGCTCATCCACCAGCCTTGCGCCGCCTGGTGCTCGAAAGCCCCTCGGCGGGCCTGGCCTTCGAGGTCGAACGGGCCGCTCGACGCGCTGCCGACTCGGACCGGGCCGAGCGCCTGGAGCGAGACGGCATGACGACGTTCGTCAACGATTGGGAGCGGGAACCGATCTTCTCCAGCCTCAACAACCTGCCGCGCGCCCGTGCGGCGCGACTTCGTGCGGACCGGCTCCGTAACCGACCCGATG
>JANPDO010000234.1:0-1573 GCA_031431535.1 Chloroflexota bacterium | reverse complement strand
GCGCAAGGGATATCGTTTTGTTACGGTGTCGCAATTGCTGGCCATGGGCGGCACGGGTCAGGCGGTTGTAGCGCCAACTTCTGGCGTCGTGGTGCAGGCTGGTCGCCACATACCTGGGTGACGCGGCGTTGGCGCGCCGATACGGGATTTCGATTGCCGTGACCAACTCCCCGGACCATCTCCTTCCGATCGTCGGACGGCTCGTGTTCGACTCAGCGGTGCCACTGCCGAACTTCAATCTCGACGCCTATGGGACGCTCTATCGGCGACAGGTGCCGGCGTCACAGGTCGTGCGGCTCCTCCCGCAGCTCACGCTCGTGGACAGTCCTTAGGACGGGGCAACGGGCCGGTAGACGGTGCCACCTTCTCCCTCGAACGCCACCTCATAATCCGAGGAGGCCGCGAGCGAGGCTCGGAGGCCGGCGCAGCATTCGCCGGTCGGTGAAAGGGTCTGGATCGTAGCAGCGGGCACATAGATCCAGGAGGCGCCCGCGTCCCATTGCTCCGCCCACTCCCGAACGCAGGCTGCCGTGCCGTATCCGCATTCCTGAAGGGCATCGTTCCGAACGGCCTGTTCGATCCATGCCCCGCGGCCGAACCACTCAAAACCCTGGACGGTGTTCAGGCTGCGATGGGCCGCCAGCACCGGGAACCACTCAGCGTCGGCGTCCACGAACCAATCACTGCCGGTGACCACCAGGAATTCGGCCGTCGGAGGCGCGTTGTCCCGGATCCATGCCATAACGGCCCGGTTTTCCCCAGCGAGTGCGTGCAGGGGTGAGGCGATCACGCCCCGCGCCTGGACCCCACCCACAACTCCGAGGATGAGGCCCATACCCAGTAGTACGCGAGCGAACCGATCGCGGACCACCCCGGGCGGCCAAAAGAGGTCCCCGTCAGTCGCGACGCCGGCTCTCGGAATGGCTGCCAGGAGCACCTCATCCACGGCGATGGCGATGAGCATGGCCAGGGGCAGCATCAAGGCGGTTGCACTTCGGGGGTCGATCACAAAGACCAGCACGAGCCAAGCCGGCAACAAATACCGCCCCCTGGCCACGGCGTAGGCGAGGCCAACGAGTCCGGCGGCCGCCAGGAACGTGGTGTAGGGCTCGTCTGTGAACGTGAAGGTGGTGAGGTGCTGGAAGGTCACGCCCAGGTCCGTGCTGGTCTGGCCGCCCGAGAGAAACGGATCGGGGCCGTGGACGGCGACGACACTGAGCCACCACGGTGAGGCGATCAGAGCGGCGAGCGCGGCGAGCGCGGTGGAATCGCGCAGCGCTCGCCATGTCCGGCCGAACGCCAGGAACATCACGAACAGGCTGATTCCAGTGAACAGCGCGGCTCCTGGATGACTCAGGGCGGCGAGCCCCGCGAACAGGGCCATTCCGACGCCGTGTCGGCCTCGGCGTGTGCGATAGAAGCGCACGCCCTCGAGGATCGCCATGAAAGCGAGCAACAGTCCCAATGAACGGGTCACACCTCCCCCGGCGACGAGCCAGTCGAACGCCCTGGGCAGGAACGCGAACGCCCATGTCGTGAGCAACGCCTGAAACCGCGTCGGCAGGATCTCCCG
>JANPDO010000233.1:0-6189 GCA_031431535.1 Chloroflexota bacterium | reverse complement strand
CGCCACCCTGGTCGTCAACAAGCTGCGCGGGACGGTCCACGTCCTGGCCGTCAAGGCCCCGGGCTTTGGCGATCGACGCAAGGAGATGCTCCGCGACATCGCTGTGCTGACCGGCGGCACGGTCATCAGCGAGGAGATCGGGCGCAAGCTCGACTCGGTCACCTTCGAGGACTTCGGGTCGGCCCGTCGCGTCGTTGCGACCAAGGACGACACGACAATCATCGACGGCAACGGCAAGGCGGACCTGATCAAGGCTCGCATGACCCAGATCAAGGCGCAGATCGAGGACACCACCTCGGACTACGACAAGGAGAAGCTCCAGGAGCGTCTCGCCAAGCTGTCCGGTGGCGTCGCCGTCATCAAGGTCGGCGCGGCCACGGAAGTGGAGCTCAAGGAGAAGAAGCACCGCATCGAGGATGCGCTCTCGACGACCCGTGCGGCCGTTGAAGAGGGCCTCGTCGCCGGTGGTGGGACGACCCTCCTGCAGGCCATCCCGGCCCTCGACAAGGTCAAGCTCGAAGGCGATGCCCAGGTGGGCGTCGACATCGTGCGCAAGGCCCTCGAGGCTCCCGCCCGGCAGATCGCCGACAATGCCGGGCAGCCCGGCGAGGTCGTCGTGGCCCACATCAAGGGCCTCAAGGCCGGCCACGGCTACGACGCGCTCAAGGGCGAGTACGGGGACATGTTCAAGAAGGGCATCGTCGACGCGGCCAAGGTGACGCGCTCGGCCCTTCAGAATGCTGCCTCCATCGCAGCGATGGTCCTGACCACCGAGACGCTGATCTCGGACATGCCGGTGAAGGAGAAGGCCGGCGGCGGCGGTGGCGATCACGGCCACGGCGGCGGCGGAGGGATGGACTTCTAGAACCTCCAATAGCGTCCGCTGGTGTCCGCGCCAGCCGGACTCAAGCACGAAATCGGCATTGAGCCGGGTTGTCCGTTCGCGGATACCCGGCTCAATTCCTAGACAAGTGCTACACGGCCCCGACGACCTTATAGCCCCACCCCGTTGATGGAAACGAATCTCCTACGGCAGGACGCACGGGGCGACGGGCACGTCGTTCCGCAGGGCGATGGGCGGCACGGTCGTCGGAACGACGTACGTGACGAGCAGCTCGACAGGGACCGTCGTGCTTGCATTGCGTGCAAAGCCCGGTCCGTCGCCATCAACCTCGATGAAGCTCGTCCCAGCGGCGTGGACGGTACCGACGCAGGTCTTGTCATAGAACGTCAAGGTGCCCGACTTCACGGTGACGAAGACGATGCCGGGGTGCGTATGCCAGCCGGAGCTGCCCCCCGGGCCAACAATAACCGTCGCGTGGGCAACGTCGATGGATCCTTTGGTTTGGAAGTTGATCGCTGTCTGCGGGCGCGTCGTGTAACCCGCGTGTCGTTCGGTGTATTTCTTGAGCGCATCGCTCTGTGCCTGCGTGGGGGCTTCGACGGCGGAGAGGTTCGCGATGTAGGTATTAAGGGTGTTGATGGCCTTCGTGTCGTCCACGCCGGTAATGGCCTGAACCGTGTTGCTCATCGTCCCACGAGCCAGTGGCGTTCCCACGAAGTCGACTGCGGCCGTGGCCAGGGCGGTGCCCGCGAAAACGGCACCAAGGGCGAGCGCCAGCAGTGGACTACGGAGCGCCGTACGCGTGCGCTTCCGCAACTCAGCCTTCAGGTTCGCCGAAACAGCCGAGGCCACACCAAGTCGGTTCATCCTAGGGACCCTCCTCGGACGCCGAGCGCGCCCAGCAGCAGACAGGGTCGGTCTCGCCATTGGCCCAGCGCGTCGGTTTGGCGACCGAGTTGGGACGCCGCGCTGGTCGAGCCCTCCGCTCCGTGCCTCCCTGGCTGGTCGGCGGAGTCTGCGCGCTATTAAATGGATGGGACAGTCACTTATCCACAGATTCTGATGCGCCAGTGAAAGTTGTCCACAGGCACCGGTGCGTTTTTGGTCCGAACCGGTCGCCCGCTCTGCTGTTGCGACGGCGCCCCTGACAACAGTCGGAGGCCTCGCCACGTTTGGCTGACCATCGGCTGGTTGACAGGACGCACCAGCCCGCCGACATTGGCGCCAGAAGTCAGCCCGTCGACTGCGTGCAGGTCGACATATCGAGGTGCCAGATGTCCCGCATTTCTCGCTCCAGGTTCGCCTTGCTCGGGCTGTTCGTCCCCGTCTCCCTTGTCCTGGGTGGCTGCAGCAGCCCGGCACGTCCCGAACTGACGGATCCGACCGCCATCATCGCCGCGGCCCTCAAAGCCACGGAAGACGCCAAGAGCGTCCACCTGGACCTCACCGTCGAGGGGTCCATCACCGCCGATCTATTCGGGACCGGCAGCGGTTCGGCCATGGCCCTGACCGGCACCACAGCCTCCGCGGACCTCGACGTCGCGGGCGGCAATTCCCGTGCCACGTTTGCGATTCCGGCCCTCCTCGGACTGACGGGCGAGGCAATCCAGATCGGCGGCACCTCCTACACAAAAACGTCACTCGGTGGGCCGCTGTACGAGATGGCGGAGTCCACCGGCGACCTGCCGATCGATCCGACCAACATGTCCGGGTTGATCGACGACGTGGGTGATTTCCTGCTCAAGGACGGCGTCGATCCCGCCAAGGGCGCAGACGTGGACTGCGGCGACGTGAAGTGCTACACCGTCACGATCGACCTGACGGCCGAGGAGCTAGCGGCCCTGGATCCGACGGGTGCCGCGGCCGACGAGATTCCGATCGACCTGGGCGCGGCCAGCGTGACGCTGACGATCCGGGTGGAGAAGAACACGTACCGCCTGGCCGGCATGACCGCGGTCGCATCGCTCGGTGACCAGGGTTCGCTGACGCTGGAGCTGGCGCTTTCGAAATGGGACGAGGCCCTTGACATCACGGCCCCGCCGGCCGATCAGATCGCACCCGGGTCATAGTCCTGGGCGGGCGCCGCGCGCGGCCGTGCACGGGGCCAGATACGGCCCCGTGAAGTGGCCCCACCTACAATGGATGGGTGAGTCCCACCCGACGACAGCGTCCCGGTAACCCCACGCTCGACGAGGCGGCGGACCCTGCCGCTTCGGCCGGGACCGAGTTCGTGGAGTTCGACGATTTGCCCGGAGCGCCCCCCGAGGAGCCGGCGTGGCTGCGAGATGTGCCGAGCCGTGCGGACTCCGAACTTGCGATGGCGGCCCCGCCCCCGCCGATGGACCCGGCGGCCCGTGCGGTGGCTCTTCGGGCACGTGCGCGCGAGATCGTCCACGCGCTCAACCCGGAGCAGGCGAGGGCCGTCACCACGACTGACGGACCGCTCCTGATCCTGGCCGGCGCGGGATCCGGCAAGACCAGGGTGCTGGCCCATCGGATCGCCTATCTCATCGGCGTCAAGGACGTGGCCCCCTGGCGGATTCTGGCGGTCACCTTCACCAACCGGGCGGCCGCCGAGCTGCGCGAACGGATCATCAGCCTGGCCGGCGAGGGCGGCCGCGACGTGATGGCCGGGACGTTCCACGCGCTCTGCGCTCGCGTCCTGCGCCAGGAGGGCGAGGCGATCGGGATCGGTCGGCGCTTCGTGATCTACGACACGGACGATCAGGGGTCCCTCATGAAGCAGATTCTGCGCGAGGAGGATCTGCCCCTCACCGGGGAGTTTCGCCCGAGTGCGGTGCTGGGCGCCATCAGCCGCGCCAAGAACGAGATGCTGGACCCTGAGACCCTCGTCGAACATGCGGCCAACCATCGAGAGCGCACGATCGCCCGCCTGGCCAGACGCTATCGAGAGCGCCTGCGCAAAGCCAACGCGCTCGACTTCGACGACCTGCTGCTCGAAGCCGTCCGACTGTTTGACGAGGCGCCGGAGGTCCTCGCGAAGTACCAGGAACGCTGGCGCTACCTCCACGTCGACGAGTACCAGGACACGAACCGCGCGCAATACCTGTGGGTCCGCGCCCTGGCCGCCCGCCATCACAACCTGTGCGTGGTCGGCGACGACGACCAGTCGATCTACTCCTGGCGCGGCGCGGATCTGCGCAACATCCTCGATTTCGAGCGAGATTGGCCTGCGACGGCTGTGGTCAAGCTCGAACAGAACTACCGATCCACGCAGCTGATCCTCGACGCCGCCCATGCTGTCGTGTCGCGCAACAGCGCGCGCAAAGAGAAGAAGCTGTGGACGGAAAACGCGGGCGGTGTCCGGATCCAGCGGTTCGAGGCCTACAACGAGGAGGAGGAGGCCGAGTGGATCGCCCGCCAGGTGGAGGGCATGGCGGGCGGGCGGGCGAGTGCCTTGACCCGGCGCGCGGACGAGGAGGACACGAGGTTCCGCGCCCGCGACATCGCGGTCATGTATCGGATGAACGCGCAGTCCCGCGCCATCGAGGAATCGTTCCTGCGCTACGGCATCCGCTACCAGTTGGTGGGGGGCACGCGGTTCTATGCCAGGCGTGAAGTCAAGGATGCCCTGGCCTACCTGCGGATCCTCCGGTCGGACACGGACAGCGTCAGCTTCGAACGGATCATCAACGTGCCGGCCCGCGGGATCGGCGAGCGGACGATCGAGGTCCTGCGGGCTGCCGCCGCGCGCGAGGGCGGGACGACCTGGGGCGCCATCGAGGGAGCCGTTCGCGGAGAGCTCGAAGGGATCGCGTCGCGGACCCGGAACGCGCTGCTGGACTTCGCCCTCGTCGTGCGCCGGATCCGGGCTCGCGTCGGCGTCCTGGCGCTCCCGGAGCTGCTCGACGAGGCGCTCGAGGCCTCCGGCTATCGGGCGATGCTGGCCGATGGGTCGGAGGACGGCGAGGAGCGCTGGGCCAACCTGCTCGAGTTGCGCGCCGTGACCACGCGCTACGACGACCTGGCGCCCGACGACGCGCTGGACCGCCTGCTCGAGGAGACAGCACTGGTCGCCGACCAGGATTCGTACGAGGGCGACGCCGATGCGGTCACCCTGATCACGCTCCACGCGGCCAAGGGCCTCGAATTCCCGGTCGTGTTCATCGCCGGGCTCGAAGAGGGCCTGTTCCCGCACAGCCGGGCGCTCGACGACGAGAAGGAGCTGGAGGAAGAGCGCCGGCTGGCCTACGTCGGGATCACCCGGGCCAAGCGGCGGCTCTACCTGTCACACGCCTGGCGACGAGCGACCTGGGGTATGGGGCAGGCGGCGGTGCCGTCGCGGTTCCTCCTGGAGATCCCGGCTGAGCTCATGGCCGGTCCGCAACTTGTCGGGGAGGACCGCGGCGACCTGGACCTGGATCTCGTGTTCGGGGCTCGGCGGACCAGTCGGTTCGGGACGCCCGCCCGCGGCGGCGCTGCCTTTCGCCAGGGGAGCGGCCGACCGGGGGCGCCGGCGGACGGCGAGCCGTTCCGGCCCGGACGTGACCTCGCCGCAAAGCGCGAAGCCTATGCCGAGGGTGCGCCGTCGGGGACGCTGGCTCGCCGGGTCAGCGCCTGGGACGACGACATCGGCGAGGGGACGAGTCGTCCGTCCGGCGCGACTGTCGGCGCTGGCGCTCCGAAGTTGCCACGCCCGGTGATCCCGGGTGAGCGCCAGTTTCGCGATGGCGACCGCATTCGTCACGCACGATGGGGCGACGGGATCGTGGTCACCTCCAAGCTGACCCGCTCCGACGAGGAGGTCACGGTGGCCTTCAAGGACGCAACCATTGGCCGCAAGACGATGCTCGTCAGCCTGGCCAACCTGGAGATCACGGGCTAGCCACGGGTTCGCTACGCTCGCATCCATGGAGACGGAACTCCCGCCGATCGATCCGCTGCTCGTTGAGGAGGCCGCCGGGCTTGACGCGGTGGCCGCTGCGACGCGCCATGGTGAGCTGTCGGCACAGATCGAGTCGGCCAATCAGCGCTACTACGGCGCCGATGCCCCCGATCTGAGCGATGCAGACTACGACCGTCTCTTCGCACAGCTTGTCGCGCTGGAGACGGCACACCCGGAGTTGATCAGCCCGGACTCGCCCACGCAGCGAGTGGGCGACGCGCCAAGCGGCACCTTCGACGAGGTTCGCCACCGACGGCCGATGTTGTCGCTGGCCAATGCCTTCAGCCATGACGAGCTTCGGGCGTTTGATGTTCGTGTGCGCCGGGGTCTGGGCTTGCCACCTCCCCCTGAGCCCACGCCGGACCTGCGCTACGTCGCCGAACTCAAGATCGATGGGCTGGCGGTCTCGCTTCGCTACGAGCGTGGCAGATTCGTGCAG
>JANPDO010000232.1:0-32319 GCA_031431535.1 Chloroflexota bacterium | reverse complement strand
CCTGGTTGACGGAACCACCTTTCGCGCCGCAGCAAACTTCCGTGCCATGAGCAGAATCGAACGAGCCGCGGGTCTACTCCGCGGCTCGACTCGTTGGCGCCGCCCATGGGCGGCGCCCGTCCGGCCGGATCCTTGGCCAGGTGGCGCTGCAAGGCGGCCTTGCGCGAGAGTTTAACCCGGCCCTGCCGGTCCACTTCGAGCACGACCACCATGATCTCGTCGCCGACAGAGACCACATCCTCGACGGTCGGGACGTGGTAGTCGGCCAGTTCGCCGATCCGGACCAGGCCTTCCTTGCCCGGCAGGATCTCGACGAAGGCACCGAAGCCCATGATCCGGGTTACCTTGCCGAGGTAGAGGGCGCCCACCTCGACGTCCCGGGTCAGACTCTCGATCCATTGGATCGCCTTGCGCGAGTTCTCGCCCGAGACGGCGGCGATCTCGACGGTGCCGTCGTCCTCGACGTTGATCTCGGTCTGGGTCTCCTCCTGGATCTTGCGGATCATCGAGCCGCCCTTGCCGATGAACTCGCGGATCTTTTCGGGGTTGATCTTGATGGTGATGATCCGCGGCGCAAAGTCGCTCATTGTCTGGCGCGCGTCCGGGATCACCTCGGCCATCTTGTCGAGGATCTCGAGGCGGGCCGCCAGGGCCTGCTTGAGCCCGTCGCGAATGATCGCCTCGTTAATCCCCTGGACCTTGATGTCCATCTGGAGGGCGGTGATGCCGTCCCGCGTACCGGTCACCTTGAAGTCCATGTCCCCGATCGAGTCTTCCTTGCCGAGGATGTCCGTCAGGACGGCAAACTTGCCGTCCGGCTCGCTGATCAGACCCCTGGCCGCGCCGGCGACCGGTGCGGAGATCGGCACGCCCGCGTCCATCAGGGCCAGCGTTGACCCGCAGGTCGAGGCCATGGAGGTCGACCCGTTGGATGACATGCACTCCGAGACCAGCCGGATCACGTATGGGAAGTCCGCCTGCGACGGGAGGACCGGGATCAGGGCTCGCTCGGCGAGGTTGCCGTGCCCGATGTCGCGACGGCTGGGGCCGCGCATCGGCTTGTTCTCACCGGTGGAATAGGGTGGGAAGTTGTAATGGTGGATGTAGCGCTTCTCGGTCTTCGGGCTGATCGTGTCGATCCGCTGCACGTCCGATGACGCCCCCAGCGTGGCCACCGTCAGGACCTGGGTTTCGCCGCGGGTGAACAGGCCTGTGCCATGCGCTCGCGGAAGAATGCCGACGTCGACCGAAATCTGGCGCAGCTCTGTAAGGCCGCGTCCGTCCATCCGGATCCCCTCGTCGAGCGCAAGCGCGCGAGCGGTCTTCTTGAGGATCAGGCTGAACAGTCCCTTGCTGACCCGGGCCTCACGACGGGCGGCCTCCTGGAGCGCCTTGCTGTCGCCACCCTTGCGAGTCGCTCGAATGGAATCGCCGATCGCGCCGCGGAGCGTTGCAAGGCGCCCCGGCAGGTCCTTGGCGAACCAGATGAGGAGATTCGCGGTGGCCTCGGCGTCCGGGCCGGCGCGGTGCGCCTGGGTGAGCTCGATGCCGAAGAAATTGGCGAGAGTCGGAAGCTTGTAGTTCTCGAGATCCGGGTAGCCCTCGCGGGCGATGACAAGGGTGTCGAGATAGCGACCCTGCTCGAAGCGCGTCCCGTCGCCCAAAGCCGTCTCCAGGAAGCCGAGATCGAACCCGACCGAATGACCGACGATCTTCGACGCGCCAATGAACTTGAGCGCCTGCTTCGCGGCCTCCGCGGGCGATGGCGCCTTCTTGACGTCCGCGTCCTTGATGCCGTGCATCTGGTTGCCCACGATTGCCCGGCCTGGATTGACAAAGGTGGACCAGCGATCCGTAATCTTGCCGCCCTTGACCTTGACCGCGGCGATCTCCACGAGATCCGCGGACTTCGGGTCCGTTCCCGTGGTCTCAACGTCGACGACGACGAACTCCTCGCCAGCCTCAACGCCCGCGGCGAAGTCGAGGACGGACCCCGTCCCGGCATCGAGGAACGGCGTGAACTTGGATTTGCCGGCGGCCTCGCGCAGCTTGTCCTGGAGATCGATTAGAGGCTGGAGCGCACGGTGCCCGAACAGGATCGCCTCAGCCATGACGGCCTCCGGCAGGAGCTTGGCGCCCGCCTCGACCATCATGATCGCATCGCGCGTGCCGGAGACAATGAGATCCAGCTCGGACTCGGCGAGCTGGCTAAAGGTCGGGTTCACGACGAATTCGCCGCCGATGCGCCCGATTCGAACCGCGCCGACGGGACCGGCGAAGGGGATCTCGCTGATCGTGAGGGCGGCCGACGCGGCGATCGTCCCGAGGACGTCCGGGTCGTTCTCCTGGTCCGTCGAGAGGACGGTGATGACGAGCTGGATGTCGTCCTTGTAGCCCTCGGGGAACAACGGGCGGATCGGACGGTCTGTCAGACGCGCGGCCAGGGTCGCCGCCTCCGACGCGCGGGCCTCGCGCTTGATGAAGCCGCCGGGGATTTTGCCCGCGGCGTACATTCGCTCCTCGAATTCGACCGTGAGCGGGAAGAAGTCCAGGCCGGGACGCGGATCCGAGCGGTTGGCCGTCCCGAGGACGAAGGTGTCACCGTAGCGAACGGTGACGGCGCCGCCGGCCAGGCGCGCGAGTTTGCCGGTTTCGATGGTCAGCGTTCGGCCACCGAATTGCGTCTCGAATGTGTGAGACAAGGGACTTGATCCTCCTTGGTCGTGGAGGAGGGCGACGACCCGTGACCGGTCGGTCGACTGGGCTGCTGAGCGTCGTTACGCGTTGGAACCCTGGTCTGTGCCGGGGGTCCCTGGGGCGGCGACGCCTAGCGGCGGAGTCCGAGGCGTCCGATGACGACTCGATAGCGCGCGCTGTCCTTCTTCATCAGGTAAGCGAGAAGGCGGCGGCGCTGGCCGACGAGCTTGAGGAGGCCGCGGCGCGAGTGATTATCCTTGGGGAAGCCCTTGAGATGCCCGGTGAGGTCCTTGATCCGCTCCGTCAGGAGTGCGACCTGGACCTCCGGCGAACCGGTGTCACCTTCCTTGGTGGCATACCCGGTGATGATCTCCTGCTTCAGTTCCCGCGCCAGCGGCACTCGTTCCTCCGAACACGACGTGACTACGTGATGTCTTCCATCTATGACCGGCGGATGGTAGCACGATGGGCCAAACGCAGCGCACGACGCTCGTTCAGTGTGAAGGTCGCCCGATAGGCCGACAATACGGCCATGCCGCGACTTGACAGGATCTATACCCGGACCGGGGACGAAGGCATGACCGGGCTGGGTGGTGGCCAGCGCGTCCCCAAGGATTCGCTACGGGTGGACACGTACGGCTCGGTCGACGAACTCAACTCGCAGATCGGCGTCGCCCTGGCGACTGGTCTTTGCGTGCGGCTCACGACGGAGCTCGGATGGATCCAGCACGAGCTGTTCGACCTCGGCTCCGACCTCGCTACCCCCGCCAGCAGCCAGGCGCGTCATCCGGTCCCGACCATCGAGATCCGCCATATCGAGAAGCTCGAACGCCTGATCGACGAACTCAACGAGGTCGTGGGCCCCTTGACGAACTTTCTATTGCCCGGCGGTTCTCCCGGTGCAGCACAGCTCCACCTGGCCCGGACCGTCTGCCGGCGCGCGGAACGCCTCGCGACGACCCTCGCGCGCGGCGAGACGATCGGCGCCACCGTGCTCCCCTATCTCAACCGCTTGTCCGATGGGCTCTTCGTCATGGCCCGCTACGAGAACCATCAGCGCGAGGTCGACGAGCCGCTCTGGCAGCCCCGGCGCTGACCAGTCGTCGGAGCCCGCGAGGGCCGATGTTGATGGCCTACCAACGCCCGTCTGCCTCGGCGGTGCCCGGCCCGCGGCGATAGACGCGGAGTTCGATCACACTCGGTACGTGCCATTCGAGCGAGAGCATGACCCGTCGCCCAGTGCCGTCGACGTCGACCTGCTGAAGGGACTGGAGCAACGTCCCGGGCGGCACGTCGAGGACGGTCGCGAGCTCGACATCAGCGCTCGCCGGCGCGACGATCGCTTCGCCGTGGCTGACCGGATGGCCGCACGCGGCGAGGAGCGCGTAGATCGAACCGCCCAGGGCCTTGGCGTCAGCGTCCGCGTCGACGATGTCGGCCGGGAGGTGATCGACGGAGTAGACGGCGGGTCGATCGTCCGCGGTTCGGACGCGGCGAAGCTCCACGACCGGCTGCCCGGGCTCGATGTGCAGCTGCTCGGCGACGGTCGGCGACGCCGGGATCGTCCGAATGCCCAGGGTGCGACGCCCGGCGCGCACACCGGTCGACTCGAGATAGGACGTGTACGAGAAGTTCCGGTCCAGCGAATTGCGCAGGAGGGGCCGCGCCGTCACGAATGTCCCGGAACCGTGGCGGCGGGACAGGTAGCCCTCCTCAACAAGGCCCCGAACGGCCTCGCGAATGGTGGCCCGACTCACGGCGAACCGCACGCCCAGGGCGTCCTCATTGGGCAGCTTCGAACCCGGCCCGTAGGCGCCCTGGATGACCGCGCGTCGCAATCCATCACGAACCACATCGGCCAGCAGCGGTCGAGCGCCGGTCCAACCGTGGGCTGTCACGACGAAACCGTGTCCGCGACGGGCCGGCCGGACGAGATGCGATCGGTCATTTCGGCGTCGCCCATCCCGGTGGCAGTCGCTCCGCTTCGATGCCGGCCCCGTCGATACGCCAGGCCGGCGAGCAGCATCGCAACGATGGTGACGGCGAGTAGGACCGTGGCAATCGCGTTCACCTCGGGGCTGACTCCGCGACGGATGGACGCGAACAGGTAGATCGGGACGGTCTGGTCCTGGCCGCTGGTGAAGAAGGCGACGATGAAATCGTCGAAGCTGAACGTGAACGCCAGGAGCGCCCCGGACATGATGGCCGGCAGTAGCTGCGGCAGGGTGACCTGGGCGAAGGTGCGCCACGGTGTCGCGAACAAGTCCTCGGAAGCCTCGACGAGGCTTCGGTCCATGCCCCGCAACCGGGTTCGGACCAGGACGGTGACGATGGCGCTCGTGAACAGGGTATGCGCCGCGATGATGCTGGCGGTACCCAGTCCCAGCCGCGGCGCATGAACACCCGCGAAATACGTCAGCCATGGGTTCAGCCAGTCGAACGCAAGCACGAGGAAGATCAACGTCGCGATCCCGATGACGATGCCGGGCACGATGATGGCGATATAGGCCAGCAACTCCATCAACCAGCGCAACCGCGGTCGCAGCCGGTCCATCGCCAGCGCCGAGGCCGTGCCCATGAGGGTCGCCAGAACGGCCGTGGTCCCGGCAATGGTCAGGCTGTTGCGCAGCGCGTTCAGCAGAAATCGGTCCGACCAGGCCGAGGCATACCACTGTGTGGAGAAGCCCTTCAGGTCCGTGACATGGCGTCCGGCGTTGAAGCTGTAGATGACCACGACGGCGATCGGGAGGAACAGGAACGCGAACACCAGCCCGGTGTAGATCCGTGTCCCGCGATCGCCCAGACGCTCCAGGCGCGCAGCTCGATGGGCGACGCTGAGGTCGAGGTCCGCGGCGCCGGTCACAGCAGGCTCGATTCCCGGCCGACCCGGACAAGGCGTCGCGACACGGCGAGATACCCGGCCACCAGGACGATCATCCCGGCCACGAAGACGCTCGCCAGCGCGGATCCGAACGGCCAGTTTCGGCTCTGGAGGAAGAGATCCGCGAGAGCGTTGCCCAAGAAGTAGGTCTTTCCGCCGCCCAGGAGGATCGGGATCAGATACTCGCCCATGATCGGGATGAACACCAGGACGATGCCCGACAGGATGCCGGGCGCCGCCAGCGGCAGGACAATCTGCCGGATCGTGGCGATGGGTCCCGCGCCCAAGTCGCGTGATGCCTCAATGAACGACCGATCGAGCCTCTCCAGGCTGACGTAGATGGGCAGGACCATCAACGGCAGGTAGTTGTACACGATGCCCAGTGACACCGCGAACGGCGTATTGAGCAGTTGGACCTCCCCGAACCCGATCCAGCCCAGGATCTTCGGAATGCCGTTCGCGCCAAGCAACGTCATCCAGGCATACGTCCGGATCAGGAAGCTGGTCCAGAACGGGACGATGACCAGGGCCACGAGCACGAGCTTCCAGCTGCCGCGGACCTTGAGCGCCAGGGTATAGGCGACCGGGAAGGCGACCAGCAGGCAGATCAAGGTGTTGAGCGCCGCCAGGCCCAGCGTATTCGTCAGTGGCGTAATCCTGCTGGTGAGGTTGGCGTACTGCTCAAGCGTCACGGCTGGCGTGTAGCCACCGTTGGGCGACCGCTCGCCGAGTGACATGACGACCATCACGACCAGGGGTGCGATCAGAAACCCGAGGTACCACAGGGCTCCGGGCACCACGAGCAGGGCGGCCAGGCCACGCCGCGGGGCGTGGCCTCCGCGGGCCGCACGGCTCGACGACGACATCGGCGTCAGGCCGAGGCCTTGATGCGAGCCCAGGTCTCTGCTCGCTCGGGGCTGTTGTACGTGGCATTCACCGCGTACTCCAGCTTCACCAGCGAGTCGGCGCTCGGGTAGATCACCGAGTTGTTCTTCACCTCATCGATCAGCAGCGCCGTCGCCTTGTCATTGGCATGCGGGAAGAGGCAGAACTCCGTCTCCGCGGCAGCCTGCGGAGGCTGCGTGATGTAGTCCAGGAAGGCGTAGGCCGCGGCCTTGTGCGGCGCGTCGGCGGCTACCGTGTAACTGTCGATCCACAGCTCGCCGCCGTCGGCGGCGACGACATATCGGGCGTCCGCGTTGTCGCGGCCCACCTGGACGCCATCACCGGTCCAGGCGATGGACAGCCACGTATCCAGGGCGCGCAGTGGCGGCTGAACGTCCGACGAGATCGCGAACAGCTTGGGCTTGAGGGCGGTGAGCATCGCCTCCACCTCGGCCATCTCCACTGGGTCGATCGTATTCAGCGAGTACCCCATAGCCACGGCCGCGGACCCGAATGAGCTGATCTGGTGGTCCACGATGAGCGCCTTGCCCTCGTACTTCGTACCGGCCAGATCGAAGAACTGCTTCCAGGTGGTGACATCCTCGGTCACCTTGGAGCTGCGGTAGGCAATCCCGGTCGTGCCCCAGTTCTTCGGGATGGAGACTTTGTTGCCTGGATCGAAGGCCTGGTTCATGAACCTCGCATTCCAGTCGGCCGCCACGAAGCTCGGCAGCTTCGAGTAGTCGAGCGGTTCGATCAAACCGTCCGCGACCCAACCCTCGATCGCGTAGTTCGATGGGACGACGACATCGATACCGGAGTTGCCGGCCCGGATCTTGGCCTCCATCTCCTCGGTCGACCCGTACACGCCCACGTTGAGGGCGACACCCGTCGACGCCGTGAAGGCGTCCAGCACCTCCTGGCTGTGGTAGTTCGGCCAGGTGGCAAGGTTCAGGGTGTCGCCGAGGTTCGCCGTGCCACCGACTGATGGGGCGGCCGACGGTGCCGCCGGAGCCGGGGCGCAGGCTGCGAGCGCAAGGGCCCCCAAACCTGTCCCGGAACCGATCAGGAAGTTCCGTCGGGAGATCCGGCGTTCGATCGCAAGGCGCATGGTCGCGGCGACATCCCGCCGCACAGCCGGGTCAACTCGATTCGTCATCGTTCCTGCCTCCTGAGCCCGGGCTCGGCCCGGTCGTCCACCATTCGCGTGCAGTCCTGCTGTCGTCTACGCGCCGTCGGTCACCACCTCCCTCGCGGATGCGGCTCGGGTGAGCTCGAGCGCGCATTCCACCTGTTCGCGGATGGACGGTCCGGCCGCCAGTCGGTGATCAAAGATCGCACCGCCGATCGTATAGGCCCACGCGCCCGCAGCGGACAAGGCAGCGATCCGCTCCGCCGAGTCGACGCTACCGGCCGCTATGACCGGGCCTGCCGAGGCGTCGACCACGCTGCGCACGAGGGCGGGGACGTCGCCATGCCAGCGGTAGGCCAGCAGATCCAGGCCATGCACGCCGGTACGGGCGGTCAGCTCGCGGGCACTCGCGGCGATTTCGTCGACGGTCCCCTCGAGGATGCTGGGATGACCGACAACGCGGCCCGGAAACGGACAGTAACGTGGCCGGCCCGGTGTGCCCGGCGGACCGATCCGATCGAGAACGGCGAGTGCGGCATCGGGATGGGTCCCGCCGAGCAGCCAGTCAACCCCGATCTCGAGCGATGCCTCCACGCTTCGGATCTCATCCTCAGCGCGTTCCGAGACGACCTCCAGAAAGACCTCACGCCCGTCTGCGCGCATGGCCGCCGCAAGGTCGCGCAGTCGGGCCTTCGGCAGGCCGATGTCCTTGAACCCCATGTAGCGCACGCCGGTGGTCCGGATACCCGCGTAGACGTCGAGGGCATTGGGGACGGTCCGGTCGTTGTGCGTCAGCATGAAGATGAATTCGAGCATGTCTGTCTCCTTACGCGGGTGGAGCGGACCGAGCCAGCGGCGCCGGGAGTACGTCGGCGACGCTGTCGAGGATGTAGTCCGGATGCACGGTCGTCGAGCCCAGCGAATTCGCCGTTGTCGCGCCGGTCAGCACGAGCGCCGATGCCATCCCCGCCACGTGGGCCATCTGAATGTCCGTCTCCAGCCGATCGCCAACGAGGATGGTGTCGTCCGCCGGGAGCGAAAGCCGGTCCAGCAATGTGGCCGCCATATGCGGGGATGGCTTGCCCACGATCGCTTCTGCCCGTTTTCCTGTGGACGCTTCGATTGCGGCCAGCATCGCGGCGCAATCGGGCAGGTCGCCATCGGGGGTGGGGCAGAACGGGTCCGGGTTCGTGGCCACGATGCGGGCCCCGGCCCGGACGGCCCTGAACGCCGCCACAAGCTTGGTGTAATCGAAGGTACGGTCCCAGGACACCACCACGACATCGACGCGCGTCGGGTCGTCCCGCACGGAATCAATGACCGCGAACCCGGCGTCCCGCAACATTCCGGCAAGGAGCGGTTCTGCGATCGCAAGGATTCGCGCGCCGCCGGCCTCGCGCGACAGGTAGCGCAGCAGCGAGTCCGTGGAGGAGACGACGGCCTGCCCGGTCGCCGGAATGCCGAGTTCCGTTAGCTTGGCGGCATAGTCGGCCGGCGTCTCAAGAGGCTTGTTGGTCAGGAACGCGACCCGTGCGCCACTTGCCCGCACCGTTGCCACCGTCTCCGCGGCCCCGGGGAGCAGCCGGTTGCCTAGATACAGGGTGCCATCAAGGTCGAAGACATACCCGCCGAAGATGCGCGTCGGGCGCAGCCGAACGGCGGCCGGTCCCACCCGACTCACCCTCCGCTTCCGAGGATGCCCGATCGATCAATCAATTCGTCCACCGTGCCGTCGTCCCATGTACCGGCAAAGAACCGCAGATCCGACACGGTGAATCGATCGCGCATGAGTGGAAGGGAACGGACCGCCCAGCGCACGACCCCGGGTGGCGGAGGCGGGTCGAGCTCCCCTGCCCGGGTCGCCGCACCTGCGCTCCGGAGCGAGTCGGCCAGCGCCTGCGGCGAGGCCACGAGATCGCGAAGGGCCCGTCGATGCCGGTCCCATTCCGCTGCGACGATCGTAATCGTCGGGCGTTTGGCGTGCCACCGATCCAGCTTGCGGCCGACGTCCCGCCAGCATTCGTCGGCCATGCGACCGCTTGGATCCAGCGAATAAAAGGCCGCCCGCACGCACCGCTCGACCTGGTCCACGCCTGGGAACGCCGCATCGCGCGTGAAATCAACCGGATCAAGCTGGTCCAGCGTGTCGTGCCAGATCGTTGCGGCGAGGATGCTGGCCACGCCGACCTGTGCGCCGTGGAAGGCAAGTGGACGCCCGCCGGCCTGCGCGGCCATGTCCAGCAGGTGGCTGAGCAGGTGCTCCGTGCCAGAGAGCGGCGCGGTTCGACCGGCGACACCCATCGCGATGCCACTCAGGGTCATCCGAGCGGCCAGCTCGTTGAGCATCGCAGGGTCGTTGGCCCTGACCCTCGCGGCGCCGTCCAGAAGGCTCTCTGCGCCGTCGCGGAAGAGACCCACGATCCCGGGGTCGAAGTCATCGGCCAGGCCAACGGCGGTGGCGAGATACCAGTCTGCAGGCGCCGTGAACATGGAGCACAGCTCGCCGAAGCCGGCCCGATTCATCGCCGGTGGAGCATCCGCGAGCACCTCGAGATCAATGATCAGAGCGTCGGGCCACCGCGACGGCACCGTCCGCTTCACGCCGTCGCGGGACAGCACGGCCATGTCGTCGGAAAACGCGTTCACCGATACCGCGGTCTGGACGATCACGAACGGAATGTCGCCGGCCCGGTGCGAGGCGTCCTTGGCGATATCGGTGACCGTCCCAGACCCCACGGACACGACACAGCCGGCTCCGACGATCGCGGCATCAGCCTGGGCGAGGGCGTCCTCATCCGCATGAAGCTCTGCGCCGTGGGCCCGCATCACCGCCAGCCGCGTCTCGAACCGGGCAGACAGGGCGGCCACGACCATCGCCTTCAGGTCGCCCCCAGCGCGTCCGATCGGCGTCTCGTCCACGATCACCACGACCGGGCCCGACCGGCGGACGGCCGCGACCTCGTCGGGGAGGGCAGCCAGGGCGTTCGACTCGATGCGCACCGTGGCCAGACCGATCGGCTGCCGCGTGGGTCCCCCGGCTTCGGCCAACAGGCGGCGGCGCAGCCCGTCCAGGTCCGTGGGTTCCGGGAGGGTGATCGGTTCGGTCATCGGAGCCCCACCACCTGGCTTGCCGGGATCGGCCGGCCCGCCACCCCCTCGGCGTCGAACCCGGGTTCCACCGCATCGAACAGCTGGCGATATCGTCGATACGCGTCGTCGTAGGCCGCGCGCGTCGTCGGGTCGGGCTCGAACACGGCCGGCTCCAGCGCGGTCAGGCATTCCACGGCCTCGTCGATGTCGCGAAACATCCCGGCGCCGACCCCTGCCAACATGGCCGCGCCAAGCGCTGTGGCCTCGGCGGTGGCAAGCACACGAACCGGCCGGCCGATCACGTCCGCCTTCATCTGGAGCCAGAACGGGCTGCGGGCGCCGCCACCGACGACGCGGATCTCCTGGCCGACCAGGCCGAGCAGATCGAGCCGCTCCACGATGTCGCGAACCGCGAACGTGCACCCTTCCAGCAGTGCCCGGAACAGGTGGGCTCGCCCGTGGTTCAGCGACAGTCCCCCATACACGCCGCGCGCCTGATCGTTCCAGCGAGGTGTCGTGGCCCCGGACAAGGTCGGCAAGAAGGTGACTCCGTCCGAGCCAGGGCGCGTGGTGGTCCTCGCCAGGGCGTCTAGCTCGGTGGGTGACGCGCCGCCGCCGATCGCCTCTCGGAACCAGCTGATACTGCCACCGGATACGAACCCGGGGTTTTCCACGAGCCACACGCGCGGGTCGGCGTGGCCGTGAGTCTCGACCAGACCGGTCTCGTCGATGATCGGGGTCGCAGCCGCCGCGCAGACAGGTTCGGCAGTGCCGGCGATGTCGACGACGACGCCCGGCCGGATGGCCCCGGCGGCGAGCGACGCCCCGTGCTCGTCGCCAGTGCCGGCGATCACCCGGGTGGCGCTGGTCAGGCCAAGTGCCCCGGCCGCTCTCGGTCGGAGCGGGCCGATGACGTGGGCGGCGTCGGCAAGTGTCCCGAGCCGCCGGGCATCGATACCGGCGCAATCGAGCATTCGTGCTGACCAATCGCCGGCCGCAATGTCGTACAGGAGCGTGGACGACGCGTTCGCATGGTCGACCACGCGTTCCCCGGTAAGCCAGGCGACAAGGGCGCTGCCCGGTAGCAGCAAACCAGCGGCGCGATCATAGGCCTTCGGGACATGTTCACGGAGCCACAGGATCTTCGGGGCGACATGGGAAGCGTCCGTGTTCAGACCCGTGATTCGGCGGACCTCGTCAGCGTCGATCTTGTCGCGGATCGCGCGGGTCTGATCGGTGGCGCGCCGATCGAGCCAGATGATCGCTGGATAGAGTGGCTCGGCGTTCGCATCGACTGGCACCAGGCCGTCAACCTGCGCGGCGAGCCCGAGAGTGCCGACCGCCGCGGGGTTGATTGACGCAGCCTTCAGGAGCTGGCGGATGACATCGCCCATCGCCGAACGCCAATCGAGCGCATTCTGTTGGGCCCAACCGGGATTCGGGTATTGGACGTCATAGGCTGCCGATGCCTCGGCCGCGACATGTCCCGCCGGGTCTAGCAGCGTGCCCTTCAGGCTCTGCGAGCCAACATCACAGCCGATCGCGTACATCTGCAGCCCGGGGCCTCGTCAACAGTTGGTCATCAGTCGTCTGATGTCTTGAGAGGATACGGACGCGTGTCGCCATGTCAACCGGGATAGGGTTACTCCGCGGGCGGGACAGTCGCGCGTGTCAGGGCGCGGTGGTTGCGCCCTCGCCGGTGAATTCGGCGGTTACCAGCGCGCCCACGGGCACATCCGCGCGAAGGTAGACGCGGTCTCGGTCGATCCGCAGCCGTCCCTGCTGCAATCCCACCCGACAGCCATACTCACCGGCCGGTGGCAGCGCTATCGGAAGCTCGAAGGTGAGATCGATGCCATTCGGGCCGCCACTTCCGGCGACCCCCGTCAGACTGACCGGGCGGCCGAGCAGGGAGGCCGCAGCGGCCAGGTGCCCGGCCGCGATCTCGACGCGTATCTCGGAGCTGCGGACGGGGCGGCCGGCGAGCGCGAACGTCGGGATCACGACCACCTCGAAGCCATTGCGCCCGCCCAGTTCGGCAAGCGTCTGCGGTGTACCGCGCCGCTGGTAGCCGAAGGCGGCATCGGGCGTCATCAGAAAGCCCCGCAAGGCAACCCGGTCCCGGATCATCTCCACGAACGCGTCGAACGGCGTCTGCTGCAGGGCAAGATCGAAGTGCTGGACGACGGTCGCCGCCACGCCGGCGTCCTCCAGGCGGGTCAGACGCTCCTTCGGGTCCAACAGTAATGGTGGCGCGTGCCCGGTCAGGATTTCATCGGGATGGTGATCGAACGTGATGACGGTCGGCCGGGCCGCGCGAGCCTCGGCGATGGTGACCAGGTGCCGGAGCAGGTAGTGGTGACCGATGTGGAGCCCGTCGAAAACGCCGACGACCACGAAGACCGGACCGTGCCGAGCCGACAGACGCTGGATCCCGTGGATGACCTGCATGCCCAAGGCGGGAATTTCAGGCGGTGGTAGGTGCGGGGGCCGGCGTGCCGGGGTCCACGAAGACCTTGTCCGGTGCGAGCCGCCCGGCGGACACCGTCGCGATCGCCACGAGGTCGCCCCGCGGCCCACGCAGCCGGTAGTGCTCCGCGCCAGCGGGCACACCCGCCGAGGGCCGAACGAATTGCCCCCGGGCGATCGCCGCGACCTCCGCGTCCGTGAGGACAACCACGGGAAGGGCGTCGAGTCCCGTGTCGAGCGGACGCAGCACGGGCAAGAGACCGGTCGGGCCATCGGCAGCCGAGGCGCGTATCTCATCGAGCGGGATGGCGTCGGCAAGCGTGAATGGCCCGGATGCCGTCCGGGTCAAGGCGCCGAGATAGGCCGCACTCCCAACGGACTCCCCGAGGTCCCTGGCCAGGGCGCGGACATACGTTCCAGCGGAGCACTCTACCTCGACCACGGCCACGGGACGGTCTGCATCGGCGTCGTCCCAGGCCGTCATGGCAAAACCATGGATCGTCACCTCGCGCGTCGCGAGGTTGACCGTCTCTCCGGCGCGAGCCATGGCATAGGCTCGTCGCCCACCGACCTTGACCGCGCTGAATGCCGGTGGCCGCTGGGCGATCTGGCCGGTGAGCGCCCGCATCGCGGTCTCGACCTTTTCACGGGTCGGCGCGCGCCCGCTCGCCGGGGTCAGCTCGCCTTCGAGATCGTCGGTCGTTGACGAGGCGCCAAAGCAGATCGTGGCCCGGTACGCCTTGCGATCCCCGAGGTGGTATTCGACGACACGGGTGGCGTGCCCGAGAAAGATCGGCAGGACGCCCGAGGCAAACGGGTCCAGGGTCCCGCCATGGCCGACACGTCGAGTGGCCGCCAGTCGACGCACCAGCGCCACGACGTCATGGGACGTCGGGCCGGCCGGTTTGGCCACGATCAGGATCCCGTCCAGACCCGGCCCCAGTGATGCGCGCGCCATCGTCAGCGCTGGATCGTGGCAACGAGGCGGGTCGCTGCGTCGAGGACGGCTTGACGCGCCTCGATCAGTGGTGCCGCCACCGTCGCGCCGGCCGCCCGCGCGTGACCGCCGCCACCGAACTGCCCGGTCAGGATCGTGGCATCGACGCCACCGGGACGGGTCCGGACGCTGACCCTGGTCTCGTCGGGACCCGCCTCCTTGAACAGGATGGCGACCTCGGCCATCTCCGCCTGGGACAGCAGGTCGATCAGGCCCTCGGAGTGGGTTCGTTCGACGCCGGGCTCGGCAAAGTCGGCGTCGGTGACGCTCGACCACACGATCGATCCCCCGGCGTTACTCTCGAGCCGCGCCAGGATCTGCCCAAACAGGCGCAACTGGGCTTTTGGCTTGGTCCGATACAGCCGGCGTGAAATGTCCGACAGCGGCGCCCCGGCATCGACCAGCCAGGCCGAGACCAGCAGCGTGCGCGGCGTGGCGTTGGGATGAGCGAAGGTCGCTGTGTCCATGACGATCCCGGCCATCAGGTCGGCGGCCAGCGCTCCGTCGTGGAGCTCCGGGCGCACTCCGAGCCGCGCGGCGAGCAGCGCAACCATCTCGCACGTCGCTGCAGCGCGCGGATCGATCCAGTCGGTCTCGCCGCTGGCATCGTTCGAGGCGTGGTGGTCGATCACGACGCGTGGCAGACGCGCGAACAGCTCGGCATGACGGGTGCCCACGCCACCGATCCGGTCGAGCGAGCCGCAATCCACGATCACGGCCAGATCGTACGGAGCGGCAGGGTCCGGGTCTGTTCGGAAGCGCTTCACACCTGGCAGGAAGTCGTACAGCGGCGGGACCGGATCCGTGCAGATCGGGTCGGCGGCGCCGCCCATCGACTCCACCAGCCGCACCACCCCCAGCGCCGCCCCCAGCGTATCGGCGTCCGGGTTCTCGTGGCTGACGGCGAGGACGTGTCGGGCGCTCCGGAGACGCGCGATCACGGGCTCCGGGACGGCCGCAAGGAACGGCGACAGGTCGATGGTCACCGGGTCGCCCGTCGGTCGTGTCGAGTCCGGGCAGTCCCGGGGCTGCCTGCCCGATGACGCGCTGGAGACTCGGGCAAGCGCACGGCCGAGGGAGGTTCATCGGGGAGATCCCCCGAGTGCGGTAACCGGGCGACCGGCGTCGGCAGCGATTCACCAACCGGAGGGTCGCTTGCGGGCGTCCGGCCAGACTCGAGCTCACTCAACAGTTGGAGCACGCGGGTGCCACGTTCGGCGGTGTCGTCCAGGTGCACGTGGAGATCCGGGATCCGCCTGATCCGCAGGCGCGCGCCCAGCTGGTGGCGCACGAAGGGCATCGCATGGCGCAGCGCGGCGACGGTCGCTTCGCGCTCGGCGGGCTGGCCGATCACGCTGACCCAGACCTTGGCATGGCGCAGGTCCGCCGTCGTCTCGACCGCAGTGATCGTGGCGAACCCGACGCGCGGATCTGCCACCTCGCGCGTGATGATCGACCCGATCTCCTGCCGGAGCAGCTCGTCAACTCGATCCGTGCGTTGGCTCATTGACCCGGTTGTCGCCGCTCGGCGACCATCCTAGCCAGCCGCTGCTCGCGAGACGCTCTGCGAGGTGAAGCACTCGATGATGTCGCCTTCCTGGAGGTCGTGGAAGCCGGCCAGACCGATGCCGCACTCGTAATTGGTGGCAACTTCGCGAACGTCATCACGGAACCGGCGGAGTGACTCGACCTTGTCGGTAGCGATCACCTTGCCGCCGCGCCAGACCCGGACGTTGCCGCGCACGATTCGACCGTCGGTCACGAACGACCCGGCGATGACAGTGCTCTTGCCAACCCGGAAGACCTGGCGAACCTCCGCTCGACCCTCCACGACCTCCACGATCTCGGGCTCGAGCAGACCCTTGAGCGCGGCGCCAAGGTCGTCCGTCAGCTTGTAGATGATGTCGTAGAGGCGGACGTCCACACCCTCGACGTCGGCGGCGCGACGGGCGGTCTCGGTGATCTTCGTGTTGAATCCCACCACGATCGCGTTCGAGGCGGCGGCCAGCATGATGTCGTTGTCGGTGATATCGCCGGCACCCTCGTGCAGGACGTTGAGCCGGATTTCGTCCTGGTCGAGCTGCTCGAGCGCATGGGTGATCGCGCCGAGCGACCCGGACACGTCCGACTTCAAGATGACCCGTAGCTCCTTGGCTTGACCAGCCTGGATCTGGCGATACAGGTCCTCCAGCGTCGCGCGGCCACTCCCCTCCCCGGCCTTGGCTGCGATCGCCGCCTTTCGGCCGTCAACCATGGACCGGGCGGCCTTGTCGTCCGCGACGACGCGCAGGATGTCGCCGGCGGCCGGGACCTCGGCCAGCCCGAGCACCACGACGGCACTCGACGGTCCCGCCCTGGTGACCCGCTTGCCCTTGTCGTTCTCCAGCGCGCGGACGCGACCGTACGTCTCGCCGACGACGATGATGTCACCGACCTTGAGCGTGCCGGTCTGGACCAGGGCCGTCGCAACGGGACCGCGACCCTTGTCCAACTGCGCCTCGACGATCGTGCCGATCGCGGGCCGCTTCGGGTTTGCCTTGAGTTCCTGGAGATCCGCCACCAGCAGGATCATCTCGAGGAGGGCGTCCAGTCCGAGGCGGGTCTTGGCCGACACCGGAACGAGCGGAACGTCGCCTCCGTATTCCTCCACAACGATGCCGGCATCCGTCAGATCCGTCTTGACCCGATCCGGGTTGGCGTCGGTCTTGTCGATCTTGTTGAGCGCGATGATGATCGGGACCTTGGCTGCCTTCGCATGGCTGATCGCTTCAAGCGTCTGGGGCATGACCCCGTCGTCCGCGGCCACCACCACGACCGCGATGTCCGTGACCCGGGCTCCTCTCGCGCGCATCGCCGTGAAGGCCTCATGGCCAGGGGTGTCGAGGAAGACCACGCGCTTTCCGTCATGGGTGACTTCACTCGCTCCGATGTGCTGGGTGATCCCGCCGCGCTCCGCGGCCGCCACTTCGGTGGTCCGGATCGCGTCGAGCAGGCTCGTCTTGCCATGGTCGACGTGGCCCATGACGGTCACGATCGGGGCTCGCGGCTGGAGGAGTGACTCCTCGTCCTCCTCGTACAGGATCTCCTTGGTCGCCTCCGCGATGGGTCCGTCCATCTCACCGTCAGCGCCATTCACACTCGAGATGAGGACCGTCTCGGCCACCTCGAACCCGAGCTCGCCCGCCACCAGGGACGCAGTGTCCCGATCGACCAACTGGTTGATGGTGGCGAAGATGCCGCTCTTGATCAGCTCCCGGATGATGTCCGCCGGGTTGACCCCCAGGACCTCTCCGAGCTCCTTGACGGTAATTGTGCCGGGCAGCTCGATGGCGCCGCGCTCACGAGGATCCGCGACCCCGACGCTCCCGCCCGGCACGAAGACGCCGTCACGACGCGGGGGCTTGCGCGGGCCGCGACGGCCGCGGGTGCCGCTTCTACTCCTGGCCACGAATGCCTCCTTTGATCGATGTGGTCGTTGCGTCCGCGATCTGATCCGTCAGCGCGATGCGCAGCTCGGCAGGGAGCGGAGTCCGGAGGGCCCGGTTGAGGGCGCCCTTTCTGATGGCGGTATCCATGCATTCTGCGGTCCGGCAGACATATGCGCCACGGCCCGGAGCCCGGCCGCCTGGATCGATCGTGACACCGCCGGCCATGGCCACGATGCGCAGCAGATCGCGCTTCTCCCGGATTGATCGGCAGGCGACACAGGAGCGATTCGGGATCCGTCGCACGGCGACGGACCTGACGCCCCGGTCTACGGTGCCACCTCATCGCCCTCGGGCGGCTTGGCCGCCTTGCGCACCCGCTTTGGCTTAGCCACAACCGCGTCAACGGCGGGCGCGGCGTCGGCCTCGGGCGCGGCGTCGGGCGCGGCGTCGGGCGCGGCCGTCGGCCCTGGATCGACCTTGAGCGCTGTGGACTTGGCTCTGCTGGCGCGGGCCACCTTCGCTTTTGGTGCCGGCGCATCCGCGTCAACGTCACCCTTGTCCGCGGTCGGCAGCTCGGTCGGCGCCGTGACGGCGGTCGCCGCAGTGGCCGCAGTGGCAGCGGCACGAGCCTCCGCGACAGACACGTCACTGCGAATGTCAATCCGCCAGCCCGTCAGGCGTGCCGCAAGCCGCGCGTTTTGCCCTTCGCGGCCGATCGCGAGCGAGAGCATCCGCTCCGGGACGGTGACACTGGCGATCCGATGCTCCTCATCGATGTCGACGGAGATGACCTGGGCCGGGCTGAGCGCATTGGCCACCAGGACCGCGGGATCGTCACTCCACGGGATGACGTCGATCTTCTCGCCGGACACCTCGGCCACGACGGCCTGAACGCGTGCGCCACGCTGCCCTACGGTGGCCCCGACCGGATCGAGCCCCTCCTGGCGGGAGGCCACTGCGACCTTGGAACGACTCCCGGCTTCGCGAGCGATCGCCTTGATCTCGACGACGCCGCTGTGGATTTCCGGGACCTCGAGCTCGAACAGGCGCTTCAGGAATCCCTTGTGCGTCCGGCTGACAAAGATCTGCGGGCCACGGACCGAGCGCCTGACCTCGAGGACGTATGCCTTGACGTTCTGACCGATCCGGTAGTGCTCGAGGGCGGACTGCTCCGTTGTGGCCAGGATCCCCTCGACGTTCTTGCCGACGTCGAGAATGATCGCCCGTGGTTCGACCCGGTTGACCGTCCCGGTCATCAGCTCACCCTCGCGGCTGGCAAATTGGTCGAAGACTTGGTCGCGCTCGACTTCCCGGATCCGCTGAAGCACAATCTGCTTGGCCGTCTGGGCACCGATCCGCCCGAAGACGTCGCCATCGAGTTGCTCGGTCTCAACCAGGTCACCGAGGCCCGCGTCGGGATCGATGACGTGCGCCTGCTCGACCGTCATCTCGGTGAACTCGTCCTCGACCTCACCCACGACACGGCGGGCGCGAAAGACACGGATCTTGCCGGTTTCGGGATCGATTCGGACGTGAATGTCTTCATCCCCGGCCACGCGCCGGTAGGCGGACTGTATGCCGTCCTCTACCGCGCCGATCAACTGCTCGCGCGAGATCTGCTTTTCGGCGTTGAGCTGGAGGAGGGCACCGACGAAGTCACGACTCACGATGGCCTCCGTTCCTGATGCAGGTGCTGCGTATGTACGGCCCACTCAATAAAGAAACGTGGGGGTCACCCACGTCATGGAGCGGCCGGTCGATTGGCCGGCAGTATACACCCGGGAGCGTGGACCCTCAACGAGCGACGAGGGGCTCCGGGGTCGGAAAGCGCCTCGCGACGTAGTCGTCGAGGATCTCGATGAACTCGGCGACGAGCCCATCGCCGCGCAACGTGCGATCGAGACGACCGTCGATGAACACCGGCGCGACTGGATCCTCGAACGTGCCGGGCAGGCTGATCCCGATGTCAGCGTGCTTGGACTCCCCGGGACCATTGACGACGCAGCCCATCACGGCGACCCGCAGCTCCTCGGCGCCGGGGCGTGTCTTGCGCCACTCGGGCATCCGATCCTTGAGGTGCGTCTGGATCTGGAGCGCCATCTCCTGGAAGAAGGTGGAGGTCGTCCGACCACATCCCGGACAGGCGCTGACCTGGGGCAGGAACGAGCGCAGGCCCATGGACTGGAGGACCTGGTGGGCGACCTCCACCTCGCGCTCGCGCGGCCCACCCGGCTCGGGCGTGAGCGATACCCGGATCGTGTCGCCGATCCCTTCGTTGAGCAGGATGGCCAGGCCGGCCGTGGAGGCGACGATCCCCTTGTCGCCCAGCCCGGCTTCGGTCAAACCCAGGTGGAGCGGGTAGTCGCTGCGCGCGGCCAGGAGACGGTAGATGTCTACCAGGTCCCGGACGCCGCTGACCTTGGCGGACAGGATGATCTGGTCATGGCGCAGCCCGGTTGCCTCGGCCAGCTCGGCCGAGCGCATCGCCGACTCGAGCATCGCCTCGATCATCACATCGCGCGCGTCGCTCGGCTTCGGGTTGCGCGCGTTTAGATCCATCAGCTCCGTGAGGATGGCCTGGTCGAGCGAGCCCCAGTTGACGCCGATGCGCACCGGTCTGTCGTTCTCAATGGCGATCCGGACAATCGTGGTGAAGTGCTCATCGTGACGCTTCGCCCCGACATTCCCGGGGTTGATCCGGTACTTGGCGAGCGCGGCTGCCATATCCGGGTAGTCCGCAAGCAGCTTGTGCCCGTTGTAATGGAAGTCGCCGACAATGGGGACGTCCACGCCCAGCCCGCGCACCATTCGGATCATCTCCGGGACCGCGGCCGCGGCCTCGTCCGTGTTGACGGTCACGCGCACCAGCTGCGACCCGGCGTGGGCGAGCCTTGCCACCTGGATCGCTGTTGAGTCAGCGTCCGCGGTATCGGTGTTGGTCATCGACTGGACTACCACGGGGTGGGCACTGCCGACCAGGACCCCGCCGACGTCGACGCTGACCGTCGGCCGCCGTCGAGGACGCAGCGCCTCCGCCCCGCTCATGACCCGGCGTCCCCTCCGAGCTCCCGGACGATGTCAAACCCGGTGATCCAGATCAGGAACGCGAACAGGAAGACGAACCCGACGAGATAGGTCAGCCGCTCCGCGCGGAGGCTGATCCGCCTTCCGAAGACGCTCTTGAGGACGATCACCAGCATCCGCCCGCCATCGAGCGGCGGGAACGGCAGGATGTTGACCACCGCCAGGTTGGCCGACAGGATCCCGGCCACATAGAGGGTGACGATCGGGCCGAGCTGCCAGAAGATGTCGCCGATCTGGGTGGCAATCCCGACTGGACCGGAGACCGGTGGTGGCTCGGTCGGTCGATTGATGATGGCGTCGCCGAGTTGTCCGAGTCCGCCGATGATCAGCCCGAGCGCGTCGGTCGTCCGCTGGACGCCCAGGCCGACCGCTTCAGCGGGCCCGTACGAAATCACGGACCGGGTGGTCGCCGCCGCCTGGGTGATGCCGACCGCGCCCTGGCCGGCCGCAATCGCCGCCTGATCGCGCAGCGTCACCGCAACCTGGGAGGTTGCCCCGTCGGCGTGCTCGATTCCGAGCTGCACGGTCTGCCCGGCGCGGCTGCGCAGATCGACGATCATCGCTTCATCCCCAAAGGCCCCGTACGCCCGGCCGTCGAGATTGGCGATGACATCGCCGGGTACGAGACCGGCCGTGGCCGCCGGCGAACCGGGCTGCACCTCCACCACTCGGATCCCGATCGTCGGATCACCGATCAGCGCGATCCCCGTGAAGATCGCGAACGCCAGGACAACGTTCATCGCCACGCCGGCGACCAGGATCAGGAGCTTGGTGGGCAGCCGCTGCGCCGTGAATGAGCGCGGATCGTCACCATCGGTGCCGTCCTCGCCCTCGAGCTTGACGAAGCCACCGATCGGCAGCCAGTTGAGCGTGTACAGGGTCTCACCGCTCCTGCGCATGACCTTGGCGCGAGGGGGGAAGCCAATCCCGAATTCGAGCACCCGCACCCTGGCCAGGCGAGCCGTCACGAAATGGCCAAGCTCGTGGATCACCACCAGCACGCCAAGTATCAGGATGAACAGGACGATCGTGATGATCGATTGGACCGCTCCGATCACGCGGCGCCTCCCACGACGGCCGTCGCAAGGGCGGTGCGGATCTCCCGGTCCATGTCGAGCAGCTCGTCAATCCCGGGATCGCCCGGGCCGGATCCGAAGCGCGTGACGGCGTCCTCGAGCAGCCATGGAATTCGGTCAAAGTCGAGGGTGCCGCCGAGAAAGCGAGTCACCGCCACCTCGTCGGCGACGATGAGCGCGGCGCTGGCACGAGCTCCGGCCCGACCGGCCTCGCGGGCGATCCGAAGCGCCGGAAAGCGGCCTTCATCGGGCGCTCGAAACTCAAGACGCCCCGTGGCCACCAGATCCGGTGGCGCGGCGAGCGAGGGACGGCGTTCTGGATACGTGAGTGCGTACTGGATGGGGTGTCGCATGTCCGGGGTGCCCAGCTGCGCCTTGACGGAGCCGTCGACAAAGCGGACGGCTGAGTGGACGACGCTCTGCGGGTGGATCAGCACCTCGATTGCGTCATAGCCGACATCGTACAACCAGTGTGCCTCGATGACCTCCAGGCCCTTGTTGGCGAGGGTCGCCGAGTCGATCGTGATCTTGGCGCCCATCGTCCAGATCGGATGGCGCAGCGCCTGCTCCGGCGTGATCGACGACAGGTCAGCCGGGGCATCCAGGAATGGGCCGCCCGACGCGGTCAGGATCAGCGCGGCCACACTCGTCATCGCCTCACCCGCCAGGCACTGCCAGATGGCCGAGTGCTCGGAGTCGATCGGGCGAAGCCACGCCAGGGGGCTGGCATATGGGTCGCGGGCGTCCGCGGCGGCTCGCGCAGCGGCAAGGCGGCGCGCGGCGGGCATGACCAGGTGACCTCCCGCAACCAGCGTCTCCTTGTTGGCCGTGGCCACGATCTTGCCCGCCTCCAGCGCGGCGATGACTGGGCGAAGGCTAACCAGCCCGCCGGTTGCGACGACCACGATATCGACATCGTCGCGCGTGGCCAATCGCTCGAGGGCATCGGCGCCACCCACGTAGTCCGTTTCAGGCGGGAGGTCCAGCGCCCTGAACGCGGCCTCATTGCGGAGCCCGACGGCCACGGGACGAAGCCTCGCGGCCTGCCCCGCAAGGACCGCCGCATCAGAGCCGGCCGCCAGAGCGACGACACGGAACGCGCCGGAGTTGGCCTCCAGCACCTCGACCGTCTGTCGTCCGATCGAGCCGGTCGAACCAAGGACGGCCACCCCCAGTACCGTCTGACGGTCCTCCTTCGCCACCTCAGCGCACAACAGCGAGCACGTAGAGCGTCATGACCGGGGCCGCAAACAGGAACGAGTCCACGCGATCCAGGATCCCACCGTGACCCGGGATGAGGGTCCCGGAATCGCCCGCTCCGGCGGCGCGTTTGATCATCGATTCAGCCAGGTCGCCGACCTGCGCGGATAGCGCCATCAGTGGGCCCAGCAGGAGCCCGTGCAGGGGCGGTTGACCGAGCCCCGAGAGCAGAAACATGGCAACGATGGTCACGGCAACCGACCCGCCAGCCACGCCCTCGACGGTCTTGGAGGGCGAGATATGCGTGAGAAACCGGGTCCGCCCAAACCGCTTCCCGATGACGTAGGCCCCTGTGTCATAGGACCAGACCAACAGGACGAGCAAGAGGATCCAGGCTCGTTCCGCGCCCAGCCACGCGATCGGAGCTCCAGGCGGCACGACCGGGGCCACCTCGCCCAGGCGCAGGACGAACGACAGCAATGCGACATAGGTTGCGCCGAAGATCGTTGACATCCAGGTCGCGAGGCCGTCGTGGGGATCCGGCCGGGTCAACGACGCGGCGGCCACGAGCACGATGCCAACAGCCACCAGCAGGAGGCCGCTGCTGCCGAGAACCCCGGGCACAGCCGCGTCGAGGACCGTTGCCAGGGCCAGAGCGGTGCCCAACGCGGACAGCGGAGCGTAGCCCGCCGCACGGAGCAGGCGGAACACTTCGATCGAGGCCAGGGCTGTGGCCAGGGCAACGGCGGCGGCCAGCACCTGCCCGCCGATGGCCAGGATGACCAGGAGCATCGGCACGAACACCGCGGCGCTGATCGCGCGCTGACGCATCCCCGAGCTGACCTGCTCAGCGACCGAAGCGGCGTTGGCGAACGGCGAATTCCTCGAGCGCGGCGTCGAAGGTGTCGGGCCCGAAGTCGGGCCACAGTGCATCGCACGAGTAGAACTCGGCATAAGCGGATTGCCAGATCAAGAAGTTGGACAGACGCTGTTCACCCCCGGTGCGAATCACCAGGTCCGGATCCGGGAGGCCGGCTGTGTAGAGCGAGGCGTTGATCGCCTCTTCATCAATGTCTGACGGCGGGGTCCCGCTCGCCGCAAGCCGGCGGAAGGCATCGACGAGCTCGGTGCGGCCGGCGTAGTTGAAGGCGATATTGAGTACCAACCGATCGCCGCCCGCCGTCGCGTCGAGCGCCTCGCGTATCGATGCGCGGGTCGCGTCGGGGAGCTCGTTCAGCCGCCCGAGCAGTTGCACCCGGACGCCTTGTTCATGCAGCTCCGCGGTCTCGCTCCGGATGGCCGCCTCCAGCAGGCCGAACAG
Organism: Chloroflexota bacterium; assembly: GCA_031431535.1. Lineage (GTDB taxonomy): Bacteria > Chloroflexota > Limnocylindria > Limnocylindrales > CSP1-4 > SPCO01. The sequence continues at coordinate 8,059 of JANPDO010000232.1, read as the reverse complement.
CCCGCTGACCTCCTCGTCCGATCGAGCCCAGTTCTCCCGGCTGAACGCATACAGGGTCAAGACCCGGACACCACGGGTAACCGCGTGGCGAAGCAAACCCCGAATGGCCTCCACGCCGGCGGCATGGCCATCGAGCTCCGACAGGTTCCGCTGCCTTGCCCAGCGCCGGTTGCCGTCCATGATGATTGCCACGTGGCGGGGCAGATCGTCCAGGGTCGCTGTCGCCGGCGCGGCGAACGAGGCCACACTGGGAGGCGCGTCCCCCCGTGCCGGCACCTGCGCCACGGGCAGCGCGTCGGTCGGCCTGGCGAGGGGTGCGCCAGCCACTAGACCTCGAGAACCTCCTGTTCCTTCGCGGCGCCTAGTCGGTCGATATCGGCGACGTGGCGATCGGTCGTCCGCTGGAGGGTTTCGATCTCGCGGTGTGCCTCGTCGGTGCCGATCCCGCCATCCCGCTCCTCGCGCTTGAGCTGATCAGCGGCGTCTCGGCGCAGGTTGCGGACCTCAACCCTGGCCTCTTCCATCCGCTTGTGGACGACCCGGACCAGGTCCTTGCGACGTTCCTCGGTGAGTGGCGGGATGTTGAGTCGCACAACCGTGCCGTCAACATTCGGCATCAGCCCGATATCGCTCTTGATGATCGCCTTTTCGATTGCCCCCAACACGCCACGATCCCACGGCTGGATCACGATCTGGTGGGTCTCGGGCACGCTGATGCCGGCCAGCTGATTGAGTGGCGTCGATGTGCCGTAGTACTCGACGTGGATCCGCTCGACGAGCGCCGTCGACGCACGCCCGGTGCGCAACCCACCGAAGTCGCGTTCCATGGCCTCCACGGCGCGGGCCATCTTGCGATCAGCATCGCTCAGGATCTCGCTGCTCATGATCGGACACCTCCGGTGGCGCTCGATGCGCTCGAGATCAGGGTGCCGACCGGCTCGCCGGCCGCTACCCGAGTGATGTTATCTGGCTGATTGAGGTCGAAGACCACGATCGGCAAGTCGTTCTCCATGCACAGGCTCACCGCCGTTGAATCGAGGACCCGGAGCTGGTCACGGAGCAGGTCCGAGTACTCGAGCTGAGCGTACCGCCGGGCGTCGGGGTGGGCCATCGGATCACGATCGTAGACCCCGTCAACCTTGGTCGCCTTGAGCAAGACCTGGGCATTGATCTCCACGGCTCGGAGCGCCGCGGCGGTGTCGGTCGTGAAGTACGGGTTGCCGGTTCCGGCGACGAACAGCGCCACGCGACCCTTCTCGAGGTGGCGGATGGCCCGGCGACGGATGTACGGCTCGGCGACCTCGTTCATGGCGATCGCGGTCATGACCCGCGTCGGCACGCCGGCCCGCTCGAGGGCATCCTGCAGGGCCAACCCGTTCATCACCGTGGCAAGCATCCCGATGTAGTCCCCGGTGGCGCGGTCCATGCCCCGTGCCGAGGCCGCCAGTCCGCGGAAGATGTTCCCGCCGCCAACGACGATCCCGATCTGGACACCAAGCCGGTGGACTTCTGCGACCTGACCGGCGATAAACGCACAGAACGCGGGATCAACGCCGTACTGCCGATCCCCGAGCAGCGCCTCGCCGGACAGCTTGAGGAGTACGCGCTGATAGCGCAGGGGCGTCGACGTGCCGGGCGGTGTCACAGCTCTTCGGCCAGCCCGTAGCGAGTGAAGCGCCGGACCCGGATGTTCTCGCCGATCGTGGCGATCCGGTCGTTGATCAGGTCGCGCACCGTACGCTCTTCGTCACGGAACGGCTGGTCGTACAGGCAGACCTGCGAATACCACTTCTTCAGCTGGCCCTCGATGATCTGGGGGCGGACGCCCTCCGGCTTCTTCAGGGTCGCTTCGTCGCGCAGCAGCTCCGCTTTCTTCGCCTCGAGGGCTGCCGGTGGAATCCGATCCTCGTCGACGTAGAGGGGAGCCAGCCCGGCGACCTGGATGGCCAGATCCCGGGTCAGCCGCTGGAACTCGTCGGTCCTGGCGACGAAGTCCGTTTCGCAGTTGACTTCGATCAACACCCCGACGCGACCACCGGTGTGGATGTAGCTCGACACGAGCCCTTCCAGCGCCTCTCGGCTGGATTTCCTGGCCGCCGCCGCGAGTCCCTTCTCGCGGAGCAGCGCGATCGCCTTCTCCATGTCCCCGTCGGCAGCAACGAGGGCGCCTTTGCAATCCATGAAGCCTGCGCCGGTCCGTTCGCGCAATTCCTTGACCATTCCGGCCGAGATATCCGCCATGCCTGTCAGCTCTCCTGTCATCCGCCCCGGTTCGGAGCGCGACTTTTCGTCGTCTTCAGCTTCAAGCCGCCGCCGCGGCCAATGTCGATCTCATTCAGCCGCCGGCGCCGACCTCTTCCGCCTTCTCGGCGGCTTCACGGGCCAGCTCTGCGGCGATCTCCTCGGGGGTCGCCTCCGCCGGTGCGTCGGCGATGACTGCGCCGGCTCGCGCGATGCGATCGCCCGGTAACAGGTCGTCCTCGTCGAGGTCCGGTTCGAATGACAGGGCCGCGCCGCCCGCGAGAGCCGCGACCAGCTGGTCGGTGGCGCCGGGCTCCTCGTCCTCGGGCTCGGGCATCGCCATCGGCTCGATCGACTCCGAGTCCGACGAGCTACCGGCGGATCGCTGCCGGGCACCTTCGATCGCGGCGTCCGCGACCAGGGCGCACAGCAGGCGGATGGCCCGGATGGCATCGTCGTTGGCGGGAATGATGTAGTTGAGTTCGTCCGGGTCCACGTTGGTGTCACCGGTTCCAACGACCGGGATCTCCAGCTTGTTGGCCTCGGTCACGCCGATCCGCTCACGATGCGGGTCGACGATGAACACCGCACCGGGCAGGCGCTTCATCTTGCGCATGCCGCCGAGGGTGCCCTGGAGCTTGACCATCTCCTCGGTGAGCTTGGCCGCCTCCTTCTTCGACATGCGATCGAAGTCGCCGTTCTGCTGGCGAGCCTCGAGCTGCTCGAGGAGGCTGATCCGCTTCTTGATCGTGGTGAAATTGGTCAGCATGCCGCCCAGCCAGCGCTTGTTCACGTACGGCTGGTTGGCCCGGGCGGCTTCCTGGGCGACTGGCTCCTGTGCCTGCTTCTTGGTTCCCACGAACAGGACCTGATCGCCGCGCGCGACGGTCTCGCGGACGAATTCGAGCGCCGCATCCAGCCGGGTGACGGTCTGGGCCAGGTCGATGATATGAATCCCGTTGCGCTCCGCGAAGATGAACGGGCGCATCTTGGGGTTCCAGCGGCGAGTCTGGTGACCGAAGTGGACTCCGGCTTCCAGCAGCTGCCGCATTGAGACGGACGGCACGGTGAGCGACCTCCTGTTCGGTTTGTTCCTCCGCAAACCTCGTCGCCGGGAGCCGGTCCCCTGAGGGTTGTCGGCACCGTCCCGGTCGGAACGATCTGCGTGTGAGCTCCACGCACAGGGCGTGGGCGGTTGATCTGGCGGCTCGGGTGGACCCGGACCGGGCGGGAGTGTAGCACGGCCCGACACTGGTGCCCGCCAGGCACGGGCGCGGGTGCCGTTGCGTAGGGAAGCGTATGCGGTGGCCGTTCCTACGCGAGTCCGAGCACGGCTTCCAGCCGGTCGATCAACGGAATCTGGGCGGCCTTGATCCGCAGGCGCGCCTCGCTGAGATCGAACCAGGCCACGCGGTCGATCTCCGGGATTGTCTCGATCGTGCCGGATCCAGGTGGCCATTCGATCTCGACGGTGTTCGAGTGCGCCCCCTCCGGCCGGGCGTCACCTTCGATCGCCCACGCATGGACGACCTTGCCGCCCTTCTGAACGATCGAACCCAGGTCGATCAGCACGGCATTCGGCAGCTCGAAACCGGTTTCCTCCCCGAACTCGCGCAGCGCGGCGTCCACGATCGGCTCGTCCGGGTCCGGCTCACCCTTGGGGATGGTCCAATGGCCGGCATCGCGCCGTGCGAACCAGGGGCCACCCGGATGCGCGAGCAGAACCTCCAGCCTCGCCTCGGGAGCGACGCGACGGTACAGCAGGACGCCGCCGCTGACCCTGGGGACTGGCATGCCCCCGATAGTAGGCAACCTGGCCTGAGCCGGTGCGGCTGGATGCGCCCGGGCTCGGCGCCGATCACATCGCGTGGCGATGATGGCGGAGCCGGTCGCCGGGCTCGACGACGACAAGATCGAAGCGCAACGGCAGGAACGGCAGAACGGATCCGTCGGGGAGTGCGCCGATCTCCAGGAGGCCATAGGCAGCGGCGCGCACGCGGATCCGCTTCCTGGCATCGACGGTTTCCTCCGGCAGGCCGAAGCCGCGATTCGAGCGCATCCGCACCTCAACTGCCACCAGCATTCGGGGCGGGCCGGGATCGACGGCAATCAGATCCAGTTCGTAGCGCCCGACGTGCACGTTGCGGCCCAGGATTGACCAGCCAGCGGCCACCAGGCGATCGGCAACGGCCGCTTCGGCAGCATCGCCCGAGCGCTGGGCGTCAGTGCGCATGGACAGACCCTAGCGGCGCTCGCTCGACTGGCACTTATCCGCCGATCCACCAGACGCTTCGCCTGGGACGGTGATGGCTGGCTGGCGCCGTGATAGCTAGCTGAGGGTCGTGCTGGCTAGCTGACGGTCGCCTCGACAAGTCCCAACTCGGATTCGGGCCCAGGCTCCAGTTCGAACCCCTGGATCGGCGCATCTGGGCGGTCCAGGATCTCGCGGTCGAACTCGAACACTGCGAGCCCTTCCTCGAACAAGTCCAGCGAACCTTGATCGCCGGCGAGCGTTCGCTGAAGCGCGAGGAAGGATCGCCGATGGAACGCCGTCAGCCCGAGGCGGCGGATGGCCCGCCGGTGTTCGAGCGTGGCGTAGCCCTGGTTGCGCTCCCAGCCGTATCCCGGGTGACGGGCGGCCAACCTGGCCATCATTCGGTCGCGGACCACCTTGGCCACGATCGAGGCGCAGGCGATCGAGTAGACCCGCGCGTCACCGTCAACGACGTTCGAATAGGGGCCGACTTGAGCCTCGAACCCGGCAATCCGGTTGCCGTCCACGAGGACGTGCTCGTGGCTGCCCACTCGGGCGATGGCGCGGCGCATCGCGAGATGCGTGGCATGGTAAATGTTGAGTTGGTCGATTTCACGAACGGAAGCGGCGCCAACCCCGATCGCGACAGCCCGTGCCCGAATCCGCGGCTCAAGCCGTTCGCGCTGGGCGGCCGACAACGTCTTGGAATCACGAACGCCCGGGATTCGGTGGCAGTTTGGCCGCATGATCACCGCCGCCGCGACCACGGCGCCACAGGTCGGTGCGACGCCGACCTCATCCACTCCAACGACGCGCACGAGGCCCTGACGCCAGAGTCGACGCTCGTAGACAAGGGTCGGGATGATGGGCGGCATCGCCCGATAGCGTAGCGAATTCGATCGTCGTCGCTCCGACGACCGCGGGTTCAGCTGCGAGTGCGGCGCTCGCGCAGCGTGGCGGCCTTGCCGACTCGATCGCGCAGGAAGTAGAGCTGCGCTCGACGGGCGACGCCGTGGCGCACGACCTCGATCTTCTCGATCCGCGGGCTGTTCACCTTGAAGGTCCGCTCCACGCCGACACCGGACGCGATCCGCCGGACTGTGATGGACCGGGTGATCCCGCCGCCGCGAAGGCGCATCACCGTGCCCTCGAATACCTGGATTCGTTCACGGGTGCCCTCGATGACCTTCGCGGACACCTTGACCGTGTCCCCGCTCGCAAGCTCGGGCAGGTCCGTTCGGAGCTGGTTCTGGACGATCTCGTCGAGCACGTTCAAGCGGTGGTTCCTGACTCGGCTGAGCAGCCATTGGCTGCGGGGCGGATGACGCTGGGGCCGGATGACTCGCGGGCACGCTGGGGCGGGATGACGCGCGGGCGCTCCCGGGTGTCGGCGGCGGAGTATAGCACGGGCTCAGCTGCCGTCAGGATCGCCCAGCAGGTCCGGTCGGCGCGACCGGGTTCGCTCCAGCGACTGCTCGTGGCGCCACCTGGCGACCGCCCCGTGATCACCCGAGCTGAGCACGGCAGGCACGTCCATGCCCTGAAAGACCGGTGGCCGGGTGTATTGAGGGTATTCGAGCAGACCGGCGGTGAATGACTCCTCGGCCGTCGAGGCATCCTCGATGGCCCCAGGCAGGAGGCGAATCGTCGCATCGATCAGCACCAGCGCCGCCAGCTCCCCGCCTGTCAGCACGTAGTCGCCGATGGACAGCTCGAGGTCGACCAGCGAGCGAATGCGTTCGTCGACACCCTCGTAGCGCGGGCACACCAGGATTAGGTGGGACCGACGAGCCAGATCCGCGGCGATGGCCTGCCTGAAGACCCGGCCAACGGGATCAAGCAGGATCGCGGTCGATCCCGGCCGACGCAACGCATCGAGCGCGGCCGCGACCGGCTCCGGCCGCAGGATCATGCCGGCCCCTCCGCCGTACGGCGCGTCGTCGACCGATCGATGCCGGCCGATCCCCCATTCGCGCAGGTCATGGACCCGGACCGTGGCCAGGCCCTGCGCCTGGATCCGCGCCGGGATGCTGTCCGACAGCGGGCCCGCGATCATGGCTGGGAACAGGGTCAGGATGTCGACTTCGAGCGTCACGCTCCTGGGGCTCCAGTATCGGCCGGTAAGCCGGGGGATGCCGTCAGGCCCGGTTCGGCCGGGTCCGGCGTCCCCGGCGAGGACGTCGGCGCGAGGCCACGCGGGCGTCGACGCGGGGCCCTGGGTCGTGGCTCGCCCGGATCTCGGGTTCGCGCGGGACGGAGATCCAGCGACTCAGCGTCCACCACGATCTCGCCCCGACGCGGTGCGAAGATCCGGATGAAGGCCCGAACGGCCGGCAGATCAAAGCTGCCCACCGGTCCGCCGCCGACCACGAATACCTCGGTTTCGCCGACCCGGTAGATGTCCTCGACCGTTCCGAGATCGGTGCCGTCAACACCGCGGACGGGAGTCCCGATCACCTCGTGCCAGTAGAAGGAACCCCGCGCCAGATCCGCCTCTGGCTGGACGATCGCCTCGAGATAGACGTTGCGGAGCGTGTCGGCGGCATCGCGCGTCGTGACCTCCCGGAACTGAACCCGCCAGCCGGGGCCATCCACGATCTCCTCGGCGCCCGCGACCGTCAGCGGCGCTAGTCCACCCTCGCGGTAGAGGGTGGCACCGGGCACGAACCGCGCCTCGGGGCGGTCGGTCAGGACTTCCATCCTGACCGCACCGCGGAGCCCGTGGACGCCCCGGACGAGGGCGACCACCAGCCGTTCGTCGCTCAGAGGATTTCGAGCTGGACCAGCTCGCCGTCGCGCGCAGCGGTCACCTTGAGCAGGGTCCGCAGCGCCTTGGCGACGCTGCCATTGCGCCCGATGACCTTGCCCATGTCGTCTTCGGCGACATGGAGCTCGATCACGGTGGTGCCGTCCTCGTCGATGACGTCCACGGTGACGGCCGCAGGGTCATCCACCAGCGCCTTGGCGACATACTCGACCAGGTCCTTGGCTGCCATCGCGGCCGCCTACTTCGCTGCGGGCACGATGCCCGCCTTGCGGAAGAGTCGAAGGACGGTGTCCGATGGCTGCGCGCCGTTGGCCATCCAGGCCTTCGCCTTGTCGGCGTCGACCTGGAACTCAACTGGATCCGTCCGGGGGTTGTAATGGCCGAGCGTCTCGATCGATCGGCCATCCCGGGCACTGCGGCCGTCCGCCACGACGACCCGATAGGTTGGCTGCTTGGTGGCGCCGACGCGCGTGAGCCGGATTCGAACTGCCATGGGCTGCTGGTTCCTCCTCTACTTGACCGTGACGATGAGTGTTGAACGATTCAGGTCGCCCTCGATCGAGGTCGATCCGGCCATCGCATCGAATGGAAGGAGGAAGGGCTTGATCTCTTCCTCGTAGGTAGCCAGGGCCGACGGGTCGGCGCTAGCTACGGCTGACTCGATCAGCTCGCGGATCGAGCTGATGTCGACGAACGCGTAGCCATTCCCATCTCCGAGCCGAGTTGCGAGGGCGCTATAGCGCTCGCTGGCGGCGATCGACGTTGCGGGGGTCGTGTCGAGGACGCTCCTGACGAAT
>JANPDO010000231.1:0-8332 GCA_031431535.1 Chloroflexota bacterium | reverse complement strand
GAGGGCAGGCGCGGCCCATCGGGCGGACCGAAGGTGGGTCGCGGAGGTGAGTGCCGCTCGACCGTCGCGAGGTTCGTTCGGTGCACTCGTGGCAAGGAATTATCCCCCTTAGTGAAGTTCCCTGGTCCAAGTGAGACACGGCTCGGGGTCCAGGCTGAGATCACTCGCCCGGCCCAGGCCGCCAGCCATCGGGGAGTCGACCTACCCGGTACTCACCGTACCGCGTTCCCCACGAGTGAACGTGATCCCCTGGCAGATTCGACACGTTGTGTCGATTTCTGGCGCGGCCACGAGACGTTCATCCGCAATCCGGTACTGTCAGGACCCGAGGGCGGGGGATGGCGCGTGATGGCGGGGGATGGCGCGTGATGGCGGGGGATGGCGCGTGATGGCAGGGGATGGCGCGTGATGGCGGGGGATGGGCGCGTGATGGCGGCGCGGGTGCCGCCTGACCAGTCCCAACTTCACCGGGGAACATCACTCAGCGCGCCGGGTGTCGAGGCCGTCATCGACCTCGGCGCCGGCGGTCGGCTCGCGTCATTCGTGGTCGACGGCCGCGAGCTGCTCGTCACGGAGGGATTCGGACCCTTTGCGTGGGGCTCCTTTCCCATGGTGCCCTTCGCCGGGCGGGTTCGGGGCGGCCGGTTCGAGTTCCGCGGGCGGCGCCACGAGCTGCGAGTGAACCTGCCGCCGCATGCCATCCATGGGACCGTTCTCGAGCGGCGCTGGGAGGCGGTCGACGACAGGACGATCACGACGGAACTCGGGCCGCAATGGCCCTTCGCCGGGAGGGCCGTCCAGCGGTTCGAGCTGGAAGCGGGCCGGCTCACCTGCCGCCTGGAGTTGCATGCGGACGAGGCGATGCCGGCGTCGATCGGCTGGCACCCGTGGTTCAGACGGCGGCTCCTGTCCAGCACCGCCGGTGCTATGTTGGATGAAGCAGCCGGTCCCCTCGAGCTCGATCTCGACGCCGGAGCCTTGTTCCGTCGCGATCGCGCCGGGATCGCGACGAACGAGCTCGTTCCGCCACCGCCCGGACCGTGGGACGACTGTTTCACGGACCTGCGGCGGCCACCCGTCCTCCGTTGGCCCCGCTTTCTGGAGCTGACGATCGCGTCCGACTGTCCGACATGGGTCGTCTACACAGTTCCGGACCACGCACTCTGCGTCGAGCCGCAGACGGCGCCGCCCAACGCGCTCAACACTGGCAGCGCCTCGATCGTCATTCCCGGCCGTCCGCTGATCGCCGAGATGACCTGGACATGGAGATCGCTCGCCGGCTGAGCGGCCCCCGGCTGAGCGGCCCTCAACCCGCCGGCGCCTCCACGACCGCGACCAGCGTCAGGGCCCGGGCAAGCTGAGGGTCCGCCAGCGCTCCAACCTCGGTCGCGCTCATGGTCCGCAGGTCGTCGGGCAGGATCGCCGGCACGTCGGCCGCCCGCTCGACCGGCACGTCGGGAACGATTCCCTCGTGCCAGATCCGGCGCCCCTTGGGCGTCAGCCACTCGACTGTCCCAACGCGCAGGGCGGATCCGTCAGCCAGGGGAAATTCGCCAAGGACCGTGCCCGTGCCGTATGTCGTGACCCCGATCAGCTGGCCTCGGCCGGCGTCCTGGAGTGCGCCAGAGACGATCTCCGCCGAACTCGCCGTGTTGCCGTCGATCAGCACGACGAGCGGGAGTGCCGTCGCGACGCCGTCCGGCGAAACCTCGTGGCGGGTCTCCTTCCCGGATGCGTCCCGCTCCACGTAGACGTCGCCGCTTGCCAGAAACTGGCTGGCGACCCCGACGGCTTCGTTGACGTAGCCGCCCGGATTGCCGCGCAGATCGAGGATCAGGCGATCCGCTCCGGCGGCCTGAACGTCCACCAGCGCCAGCTTGAGCTCGTCGGCCGAGCCCTGCGAGAACTGTTCGAGTCGGAGGACCGCGGTCCTCGTACCGGGCACCATCACCCAGCTGACGGCCTGGACGGCCACTTCCGCTCTGACGACGCTCAGCCGACGTTCCGGACCGTCGGCGCCGGCGCGTACCGTGAGGACCACCGTGGTTCCAGCCTCACCACGAATCCAGCCCACGACCTCGTCGAGCGCATGCCCATGCGTCGCCTGGCCATCGATGGCGACAACTTGATCGCCGTTCCGGACGCCCGCTCCCTCCGCGGGGCTGGCACGAAAAACCGAGACAATGATCGGCAGGCCGCCCTCGGGCATGTCGATCCGGACACCGATCCCGACATACGAGCCAGCCAGTTCGCGCGACCGCTCTGCTCGCTCCTCCGGGGTCATGAACATCGTGTGTCCGGTATCGCCGACGGCGTCGGCCATGCCTTCGATAGCGCCGTAGGCCAGGGCCGTCTGGTCGAGCTCGGCGGCGCCGATGTAGTCGTCCTGGAGAATCTGCCACGCCTGATTGATCAGCTCGAGGGCGGTCTCGGACGCTGTGGCCGCTGGGTCCGGGGTCGTCCCGGGTGCGCCGCCCACTGCGGGCGAGGCAATCCGACCGACCCCGATCCCAACACTGAACGTCAGCACGAGCGCCAGGCCGGTGACCGCGCGGCGGATCGTCGGTCCGCGTCCGCGGCCGGCCGCCGGTGAGCCCGAAGCCTGGGAGGGACCGTCGGCGACTGACGTCGCGTCGGGCGGCTCGGGATCGGTGGTCGGTTCGGTCGCGGTCGGATCGTGATCCATCGCTGGCATCGTGCTCGTGTCGTGCTGACGGCTGCCCGATCCGCTGCGCGGATCGGAGTCGGATGCTTGATCCGGCCGCCCAAGGATGCCCGAGATCGGTTGCGAACGCGCTATCCAACGGATGAAGGTTCGTTCGCACGCTGGCGGTCGAGTGCGACGTTGTCGAATGACGGGCCGATGTCTCGATGGTAGGCTTCGGCCAGTCCCGATCGATCCAGTCGGAGATGTGCAGTCCCGTGATCGAAGCTCCCATCACCGCCATCGGGCTCCCGCCGTTGCGCCCCGCCCCCCACGGCCTCCCGGATCCCGCGATCAGCCCTCCGTCGATCGCCGAAAGCGGCGACCCATTCAGCGCCCTCCGGGTGATGGACCTCCTGGCGCGCCTCGAACGGGGGCGCCCGATCCGGGTGGCAGACATCGCCGAGCGCCTCAACGCGACCTACCTCGACTGGCTGTTCAGCGTCTCGGTTGTCGCGGACGTTGCACTCCAGCTCCAGGCCAACTGGATGGCCGATTATCGGAACAGCTCGGGCATCGTCGTCGAGGACGGACCGTACGGCGCCACGTTCACGATCGAGGACTCGAGCCGGGTGGACCCGTGGATCGTGCGCCAGGCGCAGCGCACGGCGGCCTCCTGTACAGAGCGGCTGGCTGCGTTCAGCCGTCGCGACCGACTCACGTCGGGCGGCTGAACCAGAAGGCCGCGAACCACGCGTCTCCTGCAAACCGCGAAGGACTTGCACCCAGAGGGACTGACACCATGACCACTACCGGTTACGCCACAGACACCGCGCTCGTCGACAGCGCCTGGGCTCTCGACCACCTGAGCGACACGAAGGTCCGTTTCGTCGAGGTCGATGTGGACACGACGGCCTATGAGCAGAGTCACATCCCGGGCGCCGTCGCCTGGAACTGGACGAGCCAACTATCGGACGGGGTTCGCCGCGACATCGCCACACGCGAGGACTTCTCGGCACTGCTCTCTCGATCGGGGATTGGTCCCGACACCACGATCGTGCTGTACGGCGATAACAACAACTGGTTTGCCGCGTGGGCCTACTGGCAGCTCAAGCTGTACGGCCACCGCGACGTGCGAATCCTCAATGGTGGCCGCAAGTTCTGGCTGGACAAAGGCCTGGCGCTGGAGGTCGACGTTGCTTCGCATGCGCCAACGGGCTACCAGTTGCCCGAGGCGGACTTCAGCCTGCGCGCCTACCGCGACGACATCCTGCCGCGGCTCGGCGATCCAGGGCTGGCGCTTGTGGACGTCCGCAGCCCGGCTGAGTTCAACGGCGAGATCATCGCGCCCCCGGGCATGAGCGAGACGGCCCAGCGCGCCGGTCACATCCCGGGAGCTGCGTCCATCCCATGGGCGCAGACGGTTCGAGAGGACGGCACGTTCAAGAGCGCTGAGGACCTGGCCACGTTGTACGAGGCGAAGGGCGTCACCCCTGACAAGGACGTGATCGCCTATTGCCGGATCGGCGAGCGCTCGTCGCATTCATGGTTCGTCCTGCACGAACTGCTCGGCTACAGCCGGGTCCGAAATTACGACGGCAGCTGGACCGAGTACGGCAGCCTGATCGGCGTCCCCATCGAGAAGCCGGACCCGGTCGCCGCCGGCTGACCTGGGCCGCACCGACGCGGCGTCGGACGCCCTTCTCGGGAACTGGAGCCGGTCGTCGCACGTCTCGCGGCAATCGTGCAGCCCACCTCCCCAACGCGGGAACTCGCCCGGTTCGAGTCGCTGTTCTCCGCGCACAGCAGCCAGGTGCTGGCGTATGCCATGCGACGGACGGCGATTGCCGCTGACGCGGAGGACGCTGCGGCCGAGACCTTCACGATCGCGTGGCGCAGGCTGGCGGACGTCCCGCCCGAACCGCTGCCCTGGTTGTACGGCGTCGCCCGTCGAATCCTCGCCAACCAGCGCCGATCGTCAGGTCGACGCCTGGTCCTGTTCGAGCGCGTTCGGCCCGATCCCGACGTGCCCACGCCGATCGTACTGGGCGAGGACGCCGATACGCCGGCCATGATCGCCTTGCGACGCCTTCGGCCAGACGATCAGGAGATCCTGCGACTCCTCGCCTGGGAGAGCCTGGGCAACAATGAGATCGCGGTCGTCCTCGGCATCACGGCCAACGCGGTCGCCATCCGCCTGCATCGTGCCCGCCAGCGGTTCGCCACATTGATCGAACAGATCGGCGACGAGCGCAAGGTGAAAGGTTCTGGGGATTCCCGGACACATGACTCAGTGAAGGGCACCGCAGGTAGCGGGGTCGAAAGGAGCCGCTGATGAGCGACCAGAAGGACCTCGACCCAATCGAGATGCTTCGAGCCATCAACCCGGTCGATCAGCGCGATGTGCCCTCCGCGAGCTTCGCCCGCGTCTCGGCGAAGGTCCAGGAGACCATCATGTCTGACATCGGCAACGAAACGATCCAGCGACCTCGTATCAGGTTCGGAGTGCTCGGCCTTGCGGCGGGTGTCGTCGCGGTCCTCGCCCTGGCCGTCACGGTGGGCCTGCCGGGGGGCCTCGGCTCTCCGAGCGGGGTTGCGGTGGTTCCCACGAGCACCCCCGGGGAGCCGACGGCGCAACCCACTGACGGTGGCGGGAGCATCGCTGGCGGTGGCGGGATGGCATCGTGCCTCGCCTACGATCCGGCGATCGTGCCGACCTTCGATCTCGCCTTCGATGGCACGGTCACCGCTGTGAACGGCGACCAGGTCACGTTCGTAGTGAACACCGATTTCAAGGGTGGGGCCGGCGACACGATCACCCTGACCAGCGCCCAGGGCGACAACGCCCTCGTGGGTCCCGGGATCGACTTCGGGGTCGGCGGCCGGTACCTGGTCAGCGGGGCGGGGTCGGACGTCAACCAATGCGGGTTCACCCTGCCGCACAGCGACAACGATGCCGCGGCCTGGGCCGCTGCCTTCGAAGGCTGACCGTCCGGGTCGACCCGATCGCTCACATCCGCCCGATGCCCCGCGGCGCTCGTCGTCGCGGGGCATCGACGTGTTCAGCGGCCGTTGGCCGCCATCACCTCACGGAGTCGATCGTGGGGCAACGCGTGGGCGGTGATGCCATCCCGGCCGACCATGGTTTCCGCGGCGATGAGCGCGTTGACGATGGCTTCCTCCGTCGCCTCGATGACAGCATCAAAGAGGTGATCGATCACGAGATCGCCGGCGACGCGAACCGTGTAGCTCCCCCGGCCGGCGGGATTCTCGCCAGAGTCGCGCAGCAGTCGATTGCCGGTGGCGAACGCGATGAACAGGTCGCCGCTGGTGTGCCCGCCGGTGCCGCCAACCCGGGCGATCCCGAGACCCGCCCGCTGGGCCAGGCGCTCGCACTGGTGAGGGAGGAGCGGAGCGTCCGTGGCCAGGACCACAATGATGGAGCCCGAGCCGGGAGGCGGCGTCCTTGCGGTCTGCGCTCGGGCCTGATCCCGCGGGCTGGGTACGTCGGAGACCGGGATCGCTTCGCCGACCCGCACGCCATCAATCCGCAGCCAGGCTCGTTTGCCGTAGTTGGCCTGCACCAGCGCCCCGACGGTGTAGCCTCCGACATCCGCGTCCAGGATTCGTGATGCGGTCCCGATCCCGCCCTTGAATTCGTGGCAGATCATCCCGGTCCCGCCACCGACCGAGCCCTCGTCGACGGCTCCGCCGCGGGCGGCCGCAAGGGCCTCGTGCAGATGCTCGGCGCGCACGTGGAACCCGTTGACGTCGTTGAGTACGCCGTCATGGGTCTCGCCGACCACCGGCAGGGACCATGGCGCGCCGTTGCGGTCGTGCGCGACGGACGCCGCGACCAGGGCGTCGCGGACGACCCCGACGCTGTGGGTGTTGGTGATCGCGATCGGTGTGGTCAGGAGCCCGGATTCGCGAACCCATTCGAGGCCGGTCAGCTCGCCGTTGCCGTTGAGCCGATGGCATCCGGCGAAGACCGGTTCGCCCAGCGCGTCGGACCCGCGCGGGCAGATGACGGTGACGCCGGTCCGGACCGGTCCCTCGCCGGTCACCAGCGGACCATCGCCGCGGATGAGGGTCACCTGGCCCACCGTGACCCCGGCAACGTCCGTGATGGCGTTGAGCGGGCCCGGCAGACCCAGGCCGAACCGAATTCCAAGGTCTCGTGCTCGCACCGGCAGACTGTACTCGGCGCCGTATGATCCCGGGCGTGATCCCCTTCGGCCTCGATCAGCCAGACCCCTCCGCCGCACTCACCGACGTCGCGGCCGGGTTGCGCGTGCGTCGGCTACCCGATCGGGTCGCCCTGGCCCGGCCAATCGACGTCGCCGAGGCCTTCCGCGACCTGCCGGGTCTGGCCCTGCTCGAAAGCGCCCGGCCCGGTCGGAACGCTCGATGGAGCTACCTGACGGCTGATCCGCTGGCCGTCCTGGAGGCGCCGGCGGATGGCTCGGACCCCTTCGCCGTGGCGCGCCGTCTGCTCGCACGGCTCGACGCGACCCCTCTCGCACCGCAGGACGCCCCCCGGTTCGCCGGCGGCCTGGTCGGGTTTCTTGGCTACGACCTCGGGCATGCGCTGGAGCGGCTGCCATCGATCGTGCCGGACGACCAGGGGCTGCCGCCCCTGCGGCTCGGCCTGCACGACTGGGTGGTCGCGTGGGATCGACGGACGGGGAAGGCCTGGCTGGCAGGCCGAGCCGTAGACGGAGACACGCACCGCCTTGCCGGACGGCTCGATGCGGTCCACGCCCGCCTGTCGACGCCCGCGATCGCTCGCCCGGCGGGTCCCCGTGCCGCGGCCGAGCCCCTCCTCTTCCGATCCAGCCTGTCGCGAGCCGAATACGAGGTCGCTGTCCAGGCGGTTCGCGAACGCATCGGTCGTGGTGATATCTACCAGGCGAACCTGACCCGCCGGCTCGAAGCGCCGTTCGGTGGCGATCCATGGGAGCCCTACCGGCACCTGCGCACCGGCGATCCGTCGCTCTTCTCGGCGTACCTTGACCTGGGTCCCTCGCCGGAGACCGGCCGGCCTCGCGCCCTGCTTTCAGCCTCCCCGGAGCCGTTCCTGTCCGTAGCGGCGGACGGCCTGGTGAAGACGGACCCGATCAAGGGCACGAGACCCCGTGGCCGGGATCGCAGCGAAGACCGGGCACTGGCGCGCGAGCTGCTCGCGAGTGCCAAGGACCGGGCCGAGAACGTGATGATCGTCGACGTGCTGCGCAACGACCTGGGCCGCGTCTGTCGCCCGGGGAGTGTCCGCGTGCCTCGCCTGTGCCGGCTCGAGCGGACGGCGGCCGTGCAGCATCTCGTCTCAACCGTGACCGGTCGGCTCGGCGAGGGCCTCGACGCATTCGACCTGCTCGCCGCCGCCTTCCCCGGGGGTTCCATCACCGGGGCGCCCAAGATTCGCGCGATGGAGATCCTGGAGCACCTCGAACCGGTTCGGCGTGGCCCCTACACCGGCGCCCTGGGCTGGATGGGACCGGACGGCGCGATGGGGACCAGCATCCTGATCCGCACGTTCGTGGCCGACGGTCGCCGCATGACCCTGCACGTCGGCGGGGGGGTCACCTGGAAGAGCGACCCGGCGGCGGAGTGGGACGAGACGGTGGTCAAGGCCCGCGGGCCACTCGACGCGATCGGCGCGCTGGAGGCCGGGCCCCCATGACGGCG
>JANPDO010000230.1:0-1743 GCA_031431535.1 Chloroflexota bacterium | reverse complement strand
GCTCGTCCTGCTCATGACCTTCCGTCGCCTGCTGGGCGCACCGCCGGCCCGGCGCGGGGTCCAGCGGGTGGAACCGGTGACGCCTCCTGGCATCCACATGCCCGGCCCATCCGTTGCGCCGATCCTCGCGGCCGTCGGGGTCTTCCTGCTGTTCCTTGGCCTGGTCTTTGGTGGCGTGACGCTGGCACTTGGCGCCATTGTGCTGGCCCTGACCTTGCTCTACTGGGGAGCCGAGGGCCTTCATCTGTACGACCGGGATGTCGCCCCGACGCGCACGATCCTGCCGGCACGCGTGGACACAGGACCGCCGCCAGGCGTCCACATGCCCGGGCCCTCGTTTCGCCCGTTGCTGGGCGCTCTGGGCGTCGCGTTGCTGTTCCTCGGTCTGGTCTTTGGTGGCTGGCTACTACCGGTCGGGGTGATCGCCCTGGTTGCCGGGTTGATCGGCTGGCTGTCTGATGCCCGCGGGGAATATGTCAAGACGGTCGAGGCCGATCAGACCGGCCACCTGGAGAACCTGCCGGCGCCGAGCACGCCGACCGGGCTGTTCGCGGCCCTGGCCCTGCTGGTGGTCGTGGCCGTCATCGGGCAATCGGGCATCCTCGGGTCCGGCGCGGCCAACGGCGGGACACCGGGCGCCTCCTCGGATCCCGGCGGTTCGGCGGCGCCGTCGGCGTCCGGAGAATCGACCAGCCCGCCTGACGCTGGACCCGCCGCCGACGTGACGGTCGAGGCCCTCGGCATCGCCTTCCTGCAGACCTCATGGACGGGTCCGGCGGCCCGGCCCTTCACCATCGCGTTTGTCAACTCGGATGCCGGGACACCGCACAACATCGAGCTCCGGGGCTCGGCCGGGGAGGGGATCTGGAAGGGCGAGATCTTCAACGGTGTCGAGACCAGGGTCTATGACGTTCCCGCCCTGCCGGCGGGCGAGTACCCCTTCATCTGTTCCGTTCACCCGAACATGATCGGGACCGCCACGCTGCAGTAGCCGGGGCTTCCACCATGCCGCGTCGGCCCATCCTGCTCGCGCTGTTGGTCGCGGCCCTGACGACGCTCGGGGTGCTGCTGCTCGCGCAGTCCGGTGGCATCCCTGGCGATGGCAAGGCGAGAGCGGAAATCGGAGCCCCGGCGCCCCCGATCGTGGGGATCACGCTCGATGGCAGGAGCTTTGACCTGGCCGAGCTGCGCGGACGTCCCGTGATCGTCAACTTCTGGGGTCCATCGTGCGTCCCGTGCCGTGATGAGTTCCCGCTGCTGGCGGCGAAACTTGCCGAGCACGCTTCCGACGGGCTGGGGATCGTCGGCGTCCTGACGGACGATCCGCCCGGACCGGCCCGCGAGTTTGAGGCGGAATACGGGGGCGGCTGGCCCACTGTCATCGACCCGGACAAGGCGCTGAAAGTTGCGTACCGCGTCGCAGCGCGGCCACAGACCTACTTCATCGACCGTTCGGGCGTGATTCGCAAGATCCAGATCGGCGAGCTGACCGACGCCGACTTCGAGCGCCAGTACGCCCTGATCGCGCCATGACGGCCGGCCCCATGACGGCCGGCCCGTGGGCAGGCGGAGACGCAGTGCCCGCGGTCCTCGTTCAGGGGCTGACCAAGCGCTACGGCGATCGGGCGGTCATCGAGGGGGTGTCGATGACCGTAGCCGGCGGCGAACTCGTAGCGCTCCTGGGCCCCAATGGCGCCGGCAAGACCACCACCGTCGAGATCGTGGAGGGCTATCGACGCGCGG
>JANPDO010000229.1:0-4713 GCA_031431535.1 Chloroflexota bacterium | reverse complement strand
CCTGGAACCATCGGTCTCGCCGTCCGGGGAACCGTCGGGATCGATTGAACCTTCGATCGAACCGAGTCCCACACCAAGCGAGCCACCGCCCACGCCCGAGCCGACGCCGCCGCCAACGCCTGAGCCCACCCCCGAGCCGACGCCAGAGCCGACACCGGTAGCCACGCCGACGCCCGAGCCGACTCCGACGCCCACATGAGGGAGCCAGCCCCAGGGTCGGGCGCGCGCATCGGCGACCCGGTCGTTGAGGTTCGCGATCTCGTGGTTCGCCGTGCCGAGCGCGTGATCCTGGGCCCGCTTGACCTCGTCATCCGGCGGGGCGAGCGGTGGGCCGTGATCGGTGCGAACGGATCCGGCAAGACGACCCTGCTGTCCATCCTTGCCCTGACCCTGTGGCCGACGTCGGGCGTGGTGGACGTGCTCGGGGCGCGCTACGGTCAGGTCGATTCCCGCACGGTACGTCACGGGATCGGCCTCGCCAGCAGCGCCATCGAAGCGGTCATGCGCGACGACCTGACGCCCGTGGATCTCGTGATGACCGCCCGATACGCGGCGACTGAGCCTTGGTGGCACGAGTTCACCGATGCCGACCGGGCGAGGGCCCGCGCATTGCTCGACGAGCTGGGGCTCGCCGCCGTGGCAGACCATCCATTCGGAACGCTGTCCGCCGGAGAGCGCCGTCGAACCTCGATCGCCCGCGCGCTGATGCCGGACCCGGAGCTGCTCCTCCTCGACGAACCGGCCGCCAGCCTGGACCTCGGAGCGCGGGAGATGCTGCTCGCAGACCTCACGGACCTGGCCGCCAGACCGCAACCTGCGGCGATCGTGCTGGTGACCCACCATGTCGAGGAGATCCCGGCTGGCTTCTCGCATGCCCTGGTGCTCCGGGCCGGCGGGATCGTCGCGGCCGGCCAGATCGACGAGGTGCTGACGAGCCACGTCCTGAGCCAGGCGTTCGACCAGCCCATCGCGTTGGAACGCCTCGACGGACGCTTGTGGGCGCGCCGCCGGCGATGACACGCGATCGTCACAGGTCCTCCCCATGATGACGCCATGAACACGACCACCTCCCCCTCCGGAAGCCTTCGGCTGCCGACCTTCGCGAGTCGCCTTGATCGTCGTGCCCTCGCCGGCGGGGCGGTGGCGTCGGTCGTGGCCCTCGGCGCCTCGGAGCTCCTGGCCGGACTGCTGCCCGGTGGCACCTCGCTGATCGCGGCCGTCGGCCAGGTCGCCATCGATCTCCAGCCGGCTGGCGCCAAGGATGTCGTGGTGGCCCTGTTCGGTCTCAATGACAAGCTCGCGCTCGAAGTCTTCGTGGTCGCGGTTGGCGCGGTCATTGGTGCCGCCCTGGGGGTGCTGGGTCGCCGCCGGTTTGCCTTCGCGACGCTTGGTTTCGGTGTTTTCGGCGCGATCGGCTTCCTGGCCGCCCTCGGCGACCCCCTGGCCAATCCGGCCATCATCGTCGTGTCGGTCGCGACGTCGGTTGGCGCGGGTGTCTGGACCCTGGGCTGGCTGCTCGGGCGGCGCCAGACGGCCGCGGCAACGGGCGTGATGCCCGATTGGTCGCGCCGCTCATTCCTGATCCGGGCCGGCGGTGTCGGGGTGAGTGCGGTTGCCGCGGGTGTCGTCGGTCGCGGCCTGCTGGAGCGTCAGCGCGCGGCGCCTATCGGCTCCGGCCCCGTCGCCCCACCGGCCTCCGAGACAGTCGCCACGCTCCCGGCCGGGACGGACCTGTCGCCAACCATCACGGACCTGACCCCGATTGTGATGCCCAATGACCGGTTCTACCGGATCGATACCGCGCTCATCACGCCGGTCGTCGATAGCGCGAGCTGGTCGCTGCGGATCCATGGCCTGGTCGATCGCGAGACCACGCTCACCTGGGACGAGCTGATCGGGCTGCCGATGTTCGAGCAGTACGTGACCATCGCGTGCGTCAGCAACGAGGTCGGCGGCGACCTGGTGGGCAATGCGAAGTGGACCGGCGTCCGGCTGCGCGACGTGCTGGAACTGGCGGGCGTCCAGTCGTCCGCGACGCAATTGGTTGGGCGGTCGGTGGACGGCTGGACCGCGGGGATGCCCACGGCGTGGGTGATGGACCCAGCCCGCGAGCCAATGATCGCCGTACAGATGAACGACCAGCCGCTGCCCCCAGCGCATGGCTTTCCGGCCCGCCTGATCATCCCGGGGTTGTATGGCTACGTCTCGGCGACGAAGTGGCTGACCGAGCTGGAGCTGACGACGCTCGAAGCCTTCGACGGTTACTGGGTACCGCTGGGCTGGGCGAAGGAGGCGCCGATTCTGACGCAGTCCCGGATCGATACGCCGCGACGTGGGTCGGTCGCCGCGGGGCGTCTCCCGATCGCGGGCATCGCGTGGGCCCCGGACCGCGGCATCGCCCGGGTGGAAGTCGCCGTGGACGGCGTATGGGCGGAAGCGCGACTGTCGTCGCCGATCTCGGGCGCTGCCTGGGTCCAGTGGGTCCATGACTGGGAGGCCACGCCCGGCAAGCATGTGATCACGGTCCGAGCCACCGACGGAACCGGCGTCACCCAGACCGACCAACGGACTCGGCCGGCTCCGGACGGAGCGCGCGGGTGGCATTCGCGTACCATCGAGGTCAGCTAACCGGCTCGCCAGCAGACGAGGGTCACCCGAGCCGCCGCACGCATTCTCGTATAGAGTCCGGCCATGCCGCGACGACGCTATCTGTTCGATCCGCCCGAGCGATTCGTGGCCGGGACGGTCGGTGAGCCGGGCGATCGCACCTTCTTCCTGCAAGCCCGCGAGGGGCGGCGGGTGGTGTCGGTCGTGATGGAGAAGCTCCAGGTTGCCGTCCTCGCCGATCGGCTGGGCCAGCTGATCGCGGAGATCGAACGGCGGGGCGTTCCGGAAGCAGCCATCGCGGCCGAAGCCACTCCCGAAGACAGCGCGGCCCTCGACGAACCCCTCAACGAGGCGTTCCGGGCCGGCTCGCTGACCCTGGGCTGGGACGGCGGCGCGGAGCGGGTGCTGGTCGAGGCCCGCGCACCGAATGAGGACGGGGAGGCCATCGATCCCGATGAGGACGACGATGATGACGAGGACGGACCCGACCTCCTCCGCGTCCGCATCTCGCTTGCGGCGGCGCGTTCGTTCGTGACCCGGGCGACCCGGATCGTTGCATCGGGCAGACCGCCGTGTCCCTTGTGTGGCCTGCCGCTCGACCCTGGTGGCCACATCTGCCCGCGTCGCAACGGCCACTACGTCAACTAGCGCGGGCCTCGCCGTGCTGGATCGCGCGACCACGCTCGCAGCGCTGCGCGACGGCGAGATCGAGATCGTCGGTCGAATCGTAGGTTCGTCCAACAACGCGATGCTGGTCACGGTCGCGCAGGCCTGCCCGAATCCCGAGCCGCCGCTCGTGCTGGATGCCATCTACAAGCCGATCCTTGGCGAACGCCCACTCGGCGACTTCCCGGACGGCACGCTTGCCCGGCGCGAGGTGGCGGCCTGGCACGTATCGGAGGCGTTTGGCTGGGGGATCGTCCCGCCGACAGTCCTGCGCGACGGTCCGTTCGGCGAAGGGATGGTCCAGTCGTTCATCGAGGCGGATCCGGCCGTGGACATCGTGGCGATGGTCGTCGAGGATGACCCTCGGCTCCGGCGGATGGCGGTGCTGGATGCGGTGATGAACAACACGGATCGCAAGGGTGGGCACATCCTGGCGGTCGATGGCGGGCGGCACGTTCACGGCGTGGATCACGGCGTCTGTTTCTCGGCCGTGCCCAAACTGCGGACGGTCCTGTGGGGCTGGCGCGGTCAGCCCTTCGAGGCCGACGAGATCGACGGGCTGGGCCGGGTCAGGGCGGCGCTCAATGGCGAGTTGGGCGTCACGCTGCGGACGCTGCTGTCACGGGCGGAGGTCCGGGCCACGGTTCGTCGAACCGATGCCCTGCTCGCGTCAGGCTGCTTCCCGTTCCCCTCGCCGACCTGGCCGGCCGTGCCATGGCCGCCGTTCTGAATCGGGCGAGCATGGCGACGCCCCCGGACCGGCCCGGGGGCGTTGAGTTCCCTGCCGTGTGACGACGTGGCTCAGCCGGCGGCCCGCGCCGCCTTGACCACCATGCTGTTGGCGAACTTGTCGTGGAACCCCTGCTTGGTGGGGCTGCTATAGGTGGTCCACAACAGGTAGATGAACCAGCCGAATGCGGCGAGACCAATCAGCGCACCGATGGCCGGCGCCGCCTGAAAGGCCTGGGCAAGGGTGAACGGAGCACCCAGCGCAATCCAGCGCCGGACGGCCTGCTCCATGGTCAGCGTCTTGCCGTCGCCTGAGTTCCCGACTTGCATGCCGAGGGCCTTCATCCCCACGGTGCCGCGCATCGCGGTCCATGTGTACAGGAAATACGCGCCACTGATGACCAGTCCCACCGCCGTCGCAATCAGCCCGGCGAAGAAGTTGTACGACACCAGGCCGGGGCTGGTGAGGTCGACGGTTATTGGATTCAACCCGATGCTGCCCAGGATTCCAAATGCCACGAGGTTGACGATCCCGAGCAGGATCGCGTCGATGATGTAGGCGATCGCCCGGTTCGGCACGTCTGCATAGAAGAACCCGGCCGGTCCGGCCGCAACGGCTGGCGGCGGAGCAGGTGCAACGCCGCGCGCAACAGGATTTGAAGGACGCCGAGCTTGAACTTGATCGCTGCACACAGGCGCTCGCCGGCCTGG
>JANPDO010000228.1:0-5458 GCA_031431535.1 Chloroflexota bacterium | reverse complement strand
GGCGCTCCTGGCGCCGGCGTCGGCCGACGCCATCGCGGTCCTGCATGCGATCGCCCGAATCGGGGCGGTGGCCGCACCGCTCGGGACGGGGCTGACGGCAGCCGAACTCGCCGCCGCCGCCGCGATGATCGAGCCGGGTCTGGTGGTCTGCGGCCCCGGGCTCGAGGCGGCGGCGACTGCGCTTGGCAGACCCGTGCTGTCGCTAGTCGATCTTGAAGCTGGGCGCACGTATCTCGACCACCCGCTCCGTGCGCCCACGGGACTCGATGCGCCCACGGGACTCGATGCGGCCACGGGACTCGATGCGCCGGCCACCATCGTCCTGACCTCCGGGACCACCAGCCAGCCGCGTGCCGTTGTCCTCTCCGCCGGCGCACTGGCCGCCAGCGCCTCGTCCTGGTCCTCGGCGCTGCCGATCCCCAACGGCTGGTTGCTGACGCTGGGGCTTGGGCACGTGGCCGGGCTCGGGGTTGTGTGGCGGGCGGCCCTGGCCGGAGTTCCGCTGGTGATCCTGGATCGCCCGCGGCCGCAGGAGATCGTCGCTGCCCTCTCCGCTGCGCCCTTTCCCAGCCACGTCTCGGTCGTGCCGCCTCAGCTCCTCCGACTACTTGACGCGACCGGCGACGCCCCGCCGCCAGAGACGGTGCGAGCGATCCTGCTGGGTGGCGGGCCGATCCGTCCCGCGCTCGTCTCGCGGGCGATCGAGGCTGGCTGGCCGGTGGTCCCCACCTACGGTCTGTCCGAAGCCGGTTCGGGCGTCACAGCCCTGCCGACGGCCGACGCCGCGGCCCACGCCGACACGGCAGGCCGCCCGCTCCCCGGTGTCTCGATCCGGATCTCCGACCCGGATGATGACGGGATCGGCGAGATCCTCGTCCAGACGCCGGCAAGATTCTCAGGCTACCTCGGCGACTCGATCGCAACCGCCTCCGCCATAACCGTGGACGACTGGCTTCGAACCGGGGACATGGGTCGTATGGACCGGGACGGGCGACTGGCCGTGCTCGATCGCCGGACGGATCGGATCGTTCGCGGCGGGGAGAACATCTCGCCAATGGAGGTCGAAGCGGTGCTCCTGGCACATCCCGCGGTGGCCGAGGTAGCCATTGTGGCAAGGCGCGATCGGGTCTGGGGTCAGGTGCCCGTGGCGGCCATCGTCCTTCGCCCTGACGTGGACGATCCGGGGGACGACGCCCTGTCCGCCCACTGCCGAACGTGGCTTGCCGGGTTCAAGGTGCCCGCGGCGTTCTTCCGGGTTGACGCGTTGCCGAAAACTCCGGGCGGCAAGGTACGCCGGGCCGAGCTCCGATCGGAACTCGATCCCGGAGCCGAATCCGCGGCCGTTGACACCATTTCCGGCCGTCACGAGATCGCTCGACCCGGGGGCGTGCGGCTCGCCTACCAGACCGTTGGTGACGGGCCGATCCCCATGCTTCTGCTCCACGGCGCCCTGTCCACCGCCGGCCAGCTCGGCCGCCTCGCTCGAGCGTTGGCAGCCTCCGGCGCACTGACCGTCCACGTCATCGATCGTCGCGGCAGCGGTCGCAGCCGACTGGCCGACCCGGCACCGGTGCAAGTCGCGACCCACGTCGACGACCTCGGGGCCCTGCTCGACGCAGAGGCGTGCCCGGCGGCCATCCTGTGCGGCATGAGCTTTGGCGGCGTGGTCGCGCTCGAATTTGCCGCCCGCCTGCCAGAGCGGGCGCTGGCTGTTGTCGCCTGGGAACCGCCGTATGGACCGCTCGCCGACCCGGAGACCCAGGAGGCGTTCGCCCGCGTCGCGGCGGCAACGGAGCGAGCGCACCGAACCGGCGGCGCGCCGGCCGCCGCGGAAACCTTTCTGCGCGGCGTCGGAGGGGATGAGGCCTGGGATCGGCTCACCGACCGCGCCCAAGCCTTCCTGGCCGACGAAGGCGATGGCGCGTATGTCGATGCCGGCCTGCTCGGGCTCGATCCCTCCCGTCTCGGCTCGATCCGGGTCCCCACGACGATCGTGACCGGTGACGCCAGCCAGCCATTTTATCGACTGATCGCCAAGGCGCTCGTGGAACAGATTCCGGGCGCCCGGCTCGTGGGTCTTCCGGCCCTGGCGCACGCGGCGTCCATCACGGACCCGGCGCCCCTGGCCGATGCCGTCATGGCGGCCCTGGTCGCGGCCGGTGTCATCGAGCCAGGCCTGCGCGAACTCGAACGGCCGAGTTTGGAGTCGCGCCCATGACCGGCGGGCCTGGGGCCGGCGAGTCTCCCAGCGCCTCCCCGCACGCGCCCACCGACGCGCCCGAAACGGCCCCGTCCGGCCGCGCGACCGATCGCGGCAACGCCTCATCCCCGACAGAGGTCCGGGCGATGTTCGATCGGATCGCCCGCGTCTACGACCCGATGAACCTGGTCATCTCGGCCTTCCAGGAACCGCGCTGGCGGCGCCGTGCGGTCGAGCTCAGCGCCGCGCGCCCCGGCCAGCGGCTGCTCGACGTGGCGACCGGAACGGGCAAGGTGGCCGCCGATCTGCACGCCCGTGCCCAGCCCGGTGGCAGCGTTCTCGGCGTCGATCTCGCGCCGGCGATGATTGAGGTGGCGCGACGCAGGTTCGGCGCCCGCGCCGGTCTGGAATTCGTCGAGGGCAACGCCCTGGCGCTCCCGACCGAAAGTGGAACCTTCGACGCGGCCACGATCGCGTTCGGGATGCGCAACCTGCCCGACTACGGCCAGGGCTTCGCGGAGATGGCCCGCTCCGTCCGCCCGGGCGGACGGGTCGTCTGCCTGGAGATCGCCAGGCCCCGGAGCCGGCTTGCCCGAATCCTCCAGTTCTGGTTCGATCGGATCGTCCCGATCGTCGGTCGCGTCATCGGCCAGGGTGGCGCCTACGGCTACCTGATCCGCAGCGTCAAGGGCTACCCGGACCCCGATCGGATCGCGGCGATCATGCACGAGGCGGGGTTGATCAACGTGACCTGGCAGCCGATGTCAGGCGGGATCGTCACCATCCACGTCGGGACCGTCCCGTAGCGGTGAGCCCGACCGGCGGTTGGCCAGGATGCGCTGCGTCGGGGGCACATCCTGCCCGGGCGGGATTGGGACGCATCATTCGTCACTCGCCTGCCTGAGCCGACGGCGGCGACCGCCAAGCCTCGACTGTGTCATATCGCCGGCTCCACGACCCGGTTTCTGTCATATGGGCGTATCGCCCGCACGGGGCCGGCAGATGCGTGCCACCCTCGGCTGTGGCAGGGAGTCGATAGGATAGCGAGGCCTTTCTGTGTGCAGCCGAGCGTGGCCGAGGCCCTCCGGCGACCAGACGGCGCGATCGAGCTTGCCGCCAGCCGCCCTTGCGAGCAGATGACGGTGCGTACCGTCAGCAGGATCCTCGCCGAGGTGCGAGGGTTGGCTCGAGCGGGTAGGTGGCTCTCTCTGACAGTGCGTACTGGCCCCGCGGAGGGCGATCCTCTCGTCGCGCCCGTTTCGAAGTTGACAACCCGCCGCTGGCGTTCGCGGCAGATCGCCTTCGGTGGGTACATTGGGCCAGCGAATCGACAGCGGCTCACCTCGGACGTACCCGTGAACTCGCCTGCGGTACCATGCGCGCCCATGCCCGAGACCTCGTCCTCTCCGCTGATTCATGCCCGCGGGCTGACCAAGCGGTTCGGCGAGTTCACCGCGGTCGACGCCATCGACTTTGACGTTGCGCCCGGTGAATCGTTCGGCTTCCTGGGGCCGAACGGCGCTGGCAAGACCTCCACGATGCGGATGATCGGTTGCACCTCGCCAATTACGGACGGGACGCTCCAGGTGATGGGCATGGACCCGGCGACGCAGGGCCCAAGGATCCGGGCGCGTCTCGGCGTGGTGCCCCAGCAGGACAGCCTGGACACCGAGCTGACGGTGCGCGAGAACCTATCGATCTACGGCCGCTACTTCGGCCTGAGCCGGGCCGAGGTCAGCCGGCGGGCCGACGAGCTGCTCGAGTTCGCCCAGCTGACGGAGCGCGCCCGAGACCAGGTCGAGCCGCTGTCTGGTGGGATGAAGCGTCGACTCACGATCGCCCGCAGCCTGATCAACGAGCCGACCCTGCTGCTCCTCGACGAGCCGACGACCGGGCTCGACCCACAGGCGCGCCACCTGCTCTGGGACCGGCTTTATCGACTCAAGCAGCGCGGCGTGACCCTGGTCCTGACGACCCACTACATGGACGAGGCGGAGCAGTTGTGCGATCGCCTGGTCGTGATGGACAAGGCGAAAATTGTCGCCGAGGGCAGCCCGCGCGCGCTGATCGAGCGTTACTCCACGCGCGAGGTCACCGAGTTGCGCTTCGCGCCCGGGATTGCCGAGACGCTCGACGGACAGCTCGACGGGATCGCCCAGCGAGTCGAGCATCTGCCCGACCGGATCCTGCTATACGCGGATGACGGCGAAGCAGCCGCGGTCGCGGTCCACGGGCGGGGCCTGAAACCGGAGACGGTGCTCGTCCG
Source organism: Chloroflexota bacterium (assembly GCA_031431535.1). Taxonomy (GTDB): domain Bacteria; phylum Chloroflexota; class Limnocylindria; order Limnocylindrales; family CSP1-4; genus SPCO01. The sequence goes on along the minus strand of JANPDO010000228.1, from coordinate 992 downwards.
CCGGTCCTCGCTGGAGGACGTCTTCCTGCGCCTGACCGGTCGCTCGCTCATTGACTGAGCCCGGCGCGACGTGACCGCCCTCGCTCGCCCTGGCTCGACGGTCGGTCGCGTCTTCGAGCACCGCTGGCTGGCCTATCGGCGCACCTTCCGCGCCAGCATCTTCACCTCATTCCTGTCGCCCGTGTTGTTCCTCACCGCGATGGGCCTGGGGCTGGGGTCGTACGTCTCGGACTCGGCGGTCAACGACCTGGGCGGCGTGTCGTACCTGGTCTTCCTGGCTCCGGGGTTGCTGGCTGCGACCGTGATGCAGACGGCTTCGTTCGAGGCGACCTTCCCGATCATCGGCGGCCTGGCCTGGAACCGGACCTTTCACGCGATGCACGCCACACCGATTTCGCCGCAAGCGATCGCCCTGGGGAACCTGGCGTTCGCCGCCGCCCGGTTGACGCTGATGGCGACGGTCTTCACCGGGGTGATGGTGCTGTTCGGCGCGGCGACCTCTCCCCAGGTGGTGCTCGCCATTCCGGCCGCCGTCCTGACCGGGATGGCCTTCGCGGCCCCGATCTCCGCCTTTTCAGCGACCCAGAAGACCCCCAACAAGTTCGCAGCGATCTTCCGGTTCGGGATCACCCCGCTCTTCCTGTTCTCCGGAACGTTCTTTCCCGTCGGCTCGCTGCCCGAGTTCCTGCAGCCGGTGGCCTGGCTGACGCCGCTCTACCACGGCGTGGCGCTCACCCGGGGGCTGTCCCTCGGCACAATCAGCGCCGAGCCGATGGCGGCGTTGGTCCACGTCGCAGTGCTGCTCGGGTTCGTGGTCGTCGGCTCGCTCGTGATGATTCGGCTGATCGAGCGGCGGCTGACGCGCTGATGCTAGGGCTGCGGATCACTCCGTATCTCGCGTTCGGCAGTCGCCGAGCCCTGCGCCTGATCGAGCGCTACCTCTATGTCTAAAAGCACGGCTGGATGATCAAACTGTCGCGCTTCTTCGAGCC
>JANPDO010000227.1:0-3677 GCA_031431535.1 Chloroflexota bacterium | reverse complement strand
CCGAGATCCAGTCGTTTGCCCCCGAGGCTCGCCCCAGGTCCTTGATCGCCATCGACACCACGAAGTGGGCCCTGCGCGACTGGCTGGCACATCGGCGTCCGGAGGTCGACCCCGGGAGCTGGTCGCCGAGTGCCGACGGCTAGCTCCGACGGCTAGCTCCGACGGCTAGCTCCGACGGCTAGCTCAGGTCGATGAAGACGTTCTTCGTCTCCGTGTAGAGATCCAGGGCGCCCAGCCCGAGTTCCCGGCCAATCCCTGACATCTTGTAGCCGCCAAAGGGGGCCTCGGTGTGCACGGAGCTGTTGGAGTTGACGCTGATCACTCCGGCCTGGAGCGCCTTTGCGGCGCGCAGCGCCTTGCCGATGTCGCGACTCCAGATGGAGCCGCTGAGGCCGTATGGCGTCGCATTCGCCAGGCGCAGCGCCTCCTCTTCCGAGTCGAATGGGATGATCGAGACGACGGGGCCAAAGATCTCTTCGCGGGCGATCCGCATCTCATTGTTGACGCCGTCAAAAATGGTGGGCATCAGGTAGGCACCGCCGGCCAGCGCGGGATCATCAGGCGCGTCACCGCCCAGGACCAGCGTGGCGCCCTCGGCGCGGCCAATCTCGATGTAGTCCTTCACTCGGTCGCACTGTCGACGACTGACGAGCGGCCCCATCTCGGTCGCCTCCTGGGCCGGATCGCCGACGACGACTTTGCGGGTGGCGGCGGTGAACAGGTCCACCACCCGCTCATGCGCGCTGCGTTCCACCAGGATCCGGCTGCGCGCGCAGCAGTCCTGCCCCGTGTTGTCGAAGACCGCGTACGGCGATTCGCGCGCGAACTTCTCGAGGTCGGCGTCGGCGAAGACGATGTTGGGGCTCTTGCCGCCCAGCTCGAGCGAGATCTTCTTCACATTGCCCGCGGCCAGCCGCATGATCTCCTGCCCGGTGGCGGTCTCGCCGGTGAAGGCCACCTTGCCGATCCCCGGATGCGCCGCGATTGACGCCCCGGCGGTGCCGCCCGGCCCGGTTACGACGTTGAAGACGCCGGGCGGTATGCCGGCTTCAAGGGCCAGCTCGCCGAGTCGAATCGCGGTCAACGGGGAGTAGCTGGCTGGCTTGAGGATCGCGGTGTTCCCGGCGGCCAGCGCGGGGGCCACCTTCCACGACGCCATCAGCAGCGGGAAATTCCAGGGCACGATGAGCCCGACCACGCCGATCGGCTCGCGCAGAGTCAGATCCAGCCCGGGCTTGGAGACCGGGATCGTGTGGCCGAAGAGCTTGTTCGCGGCGCCGGCGTAGTACTCGAACACGAGCCCGACGCCGGTGATCTCGCCGCGGGCCCCGCTGATCGGCTTGCCGACGTTGCGGCTCTCGAGTTGGGCCAGCTCTTCGGCGTGGTGCCGGATCAACTCGGCCAGTCTGGCCAGCGACCGGCCACGCTTGCTGGCCGACCAGCTCGACCAGCCGCTGCGGTCATCGAACGCTGACCGGGCCGCTGCCACGGCCCGGTCCACGTCCTCACGGCCCCCCAGGGGCACGGTCGCGAGCGCGCTTCCATTCGCGGGCTCGATGACCTCGAACGTCTGGCCATCGGCCGCGTCGACCGACGCGCCGCCGATGACCATCCGAGCCGAGACGGGGATCATGGACCCGCTGGGTGAAGGCCGCGAGTCGGTCGTCATCGGTGATGGCCTCGAGGTGTTTGGGCGCGGGTAGATCGAAGCTCGATGATACGCCCGCGAGGCGGGCTCTTCGCTACCGGTCCCGGCCGTACGACTCGCGCCGGAGGCCGCTGACAATCCCGTTCAGCTCCGGACCGGACACACCCATGCGTTGGAGCGCCAGGCGGGCCAGCTCGAAGGCGACCTCCGCCTCAGGGTCGGCGATCCGACTGGCGCCGAGACCTCGCAGCGCATTGATCTCGGCGCGACCGCGGGCGCGGACGGCGATCGTCAACCGCGGGTTGATCCGAAGGGCGCGCTCCGTCACCAGGCGAGACGTCAACGGATCACCAATGGCGACGATCAAAACGCGGACATGCGTCAGGCCGGCCTGTTTGAGGATCTGTTCGCTCGCGGCGTCGCCATAGACGGTGACCGCGCCGATGGCGGCCAGTTCCTCGAGGCGTCGAGGGTCGCGGTCGACCACGACACAGCGGAACCCTCGACGCCGGACGGTCCTGACGACCACCCGGCCAACCCGGCCGGCGCCAAGCACGAGGATCGTCGGTCGCTGCTCCTCCTCGTCCGGCGCGAATGCAGCCTCGGTCCGAGATCGTTCCGCGACGGACGCTGCGGTCCGTGGCGCGAGGCGCGCAGCCGCCGCGCGCTCGAGCACACGCTCATCGTCGCCCGTTTCGAGGCGGTCCACCAGCCGGTCGATCACCCGCTGCCCTATCGGGCTGACCAGGATGGTCACGACCGCAGTGGCCAGAATCAGGTTGTAGGCGCGCTCGCCGACGACCCCAAGCCCCAGCGCCTCCTCGGCAAGGATGAAGCTGAACTCGCCGACCTGGGCCATCGCCGCGCCGAGGAGGAGGGCAGACCGGCGGGGCAGGCCAAGACCTCGGCCCAGGCCGGCCGTCACCGCGCCCTTGCCAACCACGGCGACGACTGCCAGCACAGCGATCAGCACGAAATCGCCTGCGATCGCCCCCGGGTCCACCAGCATCCCGACCGACACGAAGAACAGGACCGCGAAGAGGTCACGGAACGGAGTGACCTCGGCGGCGGCCTGATGCGAAAGCTCCGATTCGGACACCAGGACCCCGGCCACAAAGGCACCGAGTGCCAATGACAGCCCAAAGACCGCGCTGGACACGAACGCGGTGAGGAGGGCGGTGCCGACCACGGCCAGCAGGAACAATTCGTTGGACCGGAGGCGGGCCACTGCGGCAAAGGCGGGTGGCAGCAGCCTGGTCCCCAGGAAATAGGCGAGGGCGAGGAAGATCGCAGCCTTCACCATGGCCAGCAGGAACGGCACCACGAGATCACCGCCGGCGATCGGCGGCAGCGCCACGATGAACACGATCGTCGCGATGTCCTGGACGATCGACCAGCCGATCGCCGCACGACCGTGGAGGCTGTCCAGCTCGCCCCGGTCGATGAGCGACTTGAGCACGACAAGGGTCGACGACAAGGACACGCAGGCCCCGATGACGAGCGCCTCGTCGATGTCGAATCCCACGCCGAGCATCAGGAGTGCGCCGCCGGCCAACATCACGATGATCTGCGCAATCCCGCCCGGGATCGCCACGCGCCTGACTTCCCGGAGGCCGCGGATGGAGAACTCGACGCCCAACGCGAACAGCAGAAGCACGACGCCGACGTCGGCGAGAGCGGCGATTCGTTCGACATCCCCAACGAACCCGGGCGTCGCCGGCCCGATGACGATGCCGGCGATGAGATAGCCGATGACCGCCGGCTGGCGGAATCGAACGGCGATGGCCCCGCCCACCAGCGCAGCAGCGACGGCGACGCCGAGATCGAGGATGAAGCGGAGCGGCTCGGACAGCGCCCCGACCTCGAGCCCGGTCAGCTCAGGCACGCCGACCGGTCAGTTGGCGCGAGTGCCCGGACCCGCGGTCACGTACCAGGAGCGGCCTCGCGCGCGAAGCCTGGCGCGAGGTCGCTGAACGTGGTCGCGGCATTGGTCAACCCTTCCGCGGCGACGACGGCCGCCCCGATGATC
>JANPDO010000226.1:0-23967 GCA_031431535.1 Chloroflexota bacterium | reverse complement strand
GGGGATGGCGCGTGATGGCGGCGCGGGTGCCGCCTGACCAGTCCCAACTTCACCGGGGAACATCACTCAGCTAAGCGTGAGCGCCCTCGACTTCCCGCCGAATCTGCAGAATCTCGCATCCGTCCGCGAGGGATCTGTCGGGATCCTGCGCCCGACGGCGACATCGGGGCTGAGGGCTAGCTGACCGGCTGCGCTCGTGGGCCCACACCGGCCGGAGCCCGTCACGGAGATCGGGATCCTCCCGATTCTCCGCGGGCCAGGGTGATAGCCTCCGGCCCGTGGCCCAGCCGCGTCGATCTGAGATCAGCCTCGGCCTGCGGGCGAACGCCGGACAGTTCGCCCTGCTCGTCGGCGTCAATGCCCTCGTCGGTGGTCTGGTTGGCCAGGAGCGCGTCGTGCTCCCGCTCCTGGCGTCCGAGGTATTTGGCCTCACGGCGGCGTCGACCGCGCTGACTTTCCTCATCGCGTTTGGCGTTGCCAAGGCCGTGACGAACCTCGTCGCCGGCGCCCTTGCGGATCGCCATGGGCGCAAACCGGTGCTGGTTGCGGGATGGGTGGTCGGACTGCCGGTTCCGATCCTGCTGATCGCTGCTCCTGACTGGACCTGGATCGTGATCGCCAACCTCCTGCTCGGGGTCAACCAGGGTCTGACCTGGTCCACCACCGTGCTGATGAAGATCGATCTGGTCGGCCCACGTCGGCGCGGCCTGGCGCTCGGGCTGAACGAGGCATCGGGCTATGTCGCGGTTGCCGCGGCTGCGTTCATCACCGGTCTGATCGCCGAATCCTTCGGGCTTCGTCCTGCTCCGTTCCTTGTTGGAATCGCGATTGCGGGTCTGGGTCTTGGTAGCAGCGTCCTGTTCGTGCGCGAGACTCGACAGCACGTGGCCGTCGAGCAGTCCGCCGCCACAGAGGCGGGGGCTGGATCGGGTGCCTGGCGTCGGCTAGCCTGGCGCACCACCCTCGGAGAGCCGTCTCTCTCGGCGGCATCGCAGGCCGGCCTCGTCAACAACCTGAACGACGCGCTGGCCTGGGGTCTCCTGCCGATCGTCCAGGCGGCTGCCGGTCTGCCGATCGCACAGATCGCCGGGCTCGCGGCGATCTACCCGGCGACCTGGGGGCTGACCCAGATCGCGACCGGAGCGCTGTCCGATCGGATCGGGCGGCGACGCTTGATCGTGGCCGGGATGCTGACGCAGGCCGCGGCCATCGCTGCGATTGTCATCTGGACGGGTTTCGTGCCGTGGCTGGTGGCGGCCGTCGCGCTCGGGCTGGGCACGGCGATGGTCTACCCGACCCTGATCGCCGTGGTGGCCGACATCGCCGAGCCTCGCCAGCGGGGAGCGGTGGTGGGGATCTATCGATTCTGGCGCGACCTCGGGATTGCCGTGGGGGCAGTCCTGATCGGGGTCCTGGCCACGGCGCTCGGAGCCGACGCGGCGATCCTGGTGGTTGCGGCCATCACCGCCGGCTCGGGGCTGATCGTGGCGATCCGGATGGCGGAGACGCGCCCGGCCGGGTGACCGGCAGGCCAGCCGCCGCCCAGGCCTCGAAGCCGCCGTCGACATCGGTCGCCCGCTCGTACCCGATTGCGCGCAGGGTCGCTGCTGCCAGGCTCGACGAATAGCCATGGGCACAGAGCAGGACGATCCACCTGGACAGATCGGCCAGCGACGGATCGCGCGAGGCCGACGAAGGATCCAGGCGCCAGTAGAGCGTCGATAGTGGAATGCTGACGGCTCCGGGGACAGCGCCGTCCATGTGACGTTGCTCGGCGCAGCGGATGTCAACCAGGGTCGCGCCTGAACGTTGGGCCTCATGCGCCTCGATCGAACTGAGACGGTCGAGGCTGGCCCTCGCCGAGGCAAGCAACTGATCGATGGTGATTCGCTCGGTCATCGGCGCCTCCATTGGCGCGGTCATCATCGCAGGACCGTCAACCCTCGGCAGCGAGCGTCAACCGGGACCTGCGGCGCCGGCCTATCCGACCGCGCCCGCCAGCTCGAACCGATCGATCGCCGTCTCGGCCAGTTCGCGCCCGATCGCGAGCGACGCCGTTGCACCCGGGGATGGGGCGTTGCGCACGTGCAGGACGTGACGTGAGCCGCCAAGGCGGAAGTCGTCGACCAGGGTTCCGTCGGGATCGAGTGCCTGCGCTCGTACTCCCGACGGCCCAAAGGTGAGTTGGTCGCCCCGAAGCTCCGGGATGAACTTGCGCAGCTCGGCCAGGAACGCGCCCTTTGAGATGTCACGCCACAGCTCAGCCGCGCCCATCCGCCAGAACTTCCGTGCCAGCCGGATGAACCCGCGGTCGGTCAGGACGCTCGCCAGATCAGCCGGGTTCAGGTCACGACGCCGGTAACCCTCGCGGGCGAAGGCCAGCACCGCGTTCGGGCCCGCCCACACCTGGCCGCCCATCCGCCGCGTGAAGTGGACGCCGAGGAACGGAAAGCGAGGATCCGCGACCGGATAGATCAGCCCGTTGACCATGCCGGCCGCATCGGGGGTGAGCGTGTAGTAGTCGCCCCGGAACGGCACGATACGTTCCTTGCCGGGATCCTGGGTCATCGCCGCTACGCGATCGGCATGGAGTCCGGCGCAGGCGATCACGTCTCGGGCAAGGAGGTCGCCACGCGTCGTGGCCAGGAGCTGGTCGCCGCCCTGCTCGCGGATTGCCGTGACCTGCCGGCTGGTTTCAATCCGGCCACCGCGCGCCCGAACCTCAGCGGCGATGGCGAGCGCGACCCGCCGAAAGTCGATGATCCCGGTCGTCGGGCTCCACAACGCCCGGATGCCGGCCGAATGCGGTTCGATCTCGCGAAGGCGCTCGGGACCGACGACCTCGAGCCCGGGAACGCCGTTGGCCTCCGCCCGTTCCCGGAGCGCCTCGAACCGCGGCAGCTCGGACTCGTCGAGCGCCACCACCAGCTTGCCGCAAGTCTCGAACGGGATGTCGTGCTCCGTGGCAAACGCCTTGAGCGCTACCTGGCCCTCGCGACAGAGCCTCGCCTTGAGCGATCCCGGTGTGTAGTAGAGGCCGGCATGGAGGACCCCGCTGTTGTGGCCGGACTGATGGGTGGCGAGTTCGGTCTCCTTCTCCAGGACCGCGAGTCGCAGATCGGGACGTCGTTCGAGCAGTCGATAGGCGGTCGCGAGGCCAAGGATCCCCCCGCCGACGATCGCGAGATCGACTCGATCCTCGCCCATCAGGCCTTGCGCCTGGACTTCGCGACCCCGGGAACCTTGGCCGGCAGGCTACGCCCAAATCCGAGCGAACGCCCCACCCAGGCGAGCAACTCCGCGTCGCTTGCCATGACCGACGCCGGAAGGACGAAATAGCCGCTCATCGGGCGCCCCGGCATCGGTGCGAACGGGCCGGCCCCGTCCATGGCCAGCAACTCGCTCCGTTCCGGCTCGCCGAGCCTGACGAACCAGGACTCGTCGAACAGCCCAGTCACCATGTTCCCACCGACGAACAGGCACGGGTAGCCAAACATCTGGCGGCGCTCCGCATCCGGAAACGCGACGGCGACCGAGGCGAATCGCTCGATCAGCTCCGGCGGGGACTTCGTGAAACTCGGCATCGGGCACCTCCGGGTTCAAGGCTACGCCATGCGGGCGCCGTCTCGCGACCCGGGATCAGATGTCGGCGTTCGCCTGCAGCGTCGGAAGCGGCACGAAGGGAAGGACGAGCACGTATTTGCCGGCGAACTGGCGGCCCCAGGGGCTCTGGTTCCAGGGGCTCGATCTCGAGGTTCCCCGCGGGACGTATTGGCGGCCGAGAGCATCCGGCGTCAGTGCCGCTCCGGGGGCCGGGCTGGGGCCCCACACGCTGGAGCCGTGCGGGTAGAGCGGGTCCTCCACGAAGACCGAGGTGATCCTCGTGGTGGCGAGGAGCGGGTCCCCTGTGGCCTCGAAGCCGCTCATCACCCAGGCATGGCGACCGCGCCACATCAGCAGGCCGACGGGCTTGCCGGTCAAGCGGATGGCTCGAGCTGCCAGGACCAGAGCTTCTTCCAGCGTGGTCGCCCCGGCAAGCCGGTAGGGTCCGGCCCCGAGCTGATTCAGACCGGCGGTCCATCCCCGGACGCTGGCGCCCTGGCGTTCCCGACCGTCTGGGCGTGACCCGCTCCACTCGCGCGCCAACTCCTGGAGGTTGAACTGGGTCGCGGCTGTTCGATCGGTGCCGGGCAGGATCATGTTCAGCATCATCTGCATGCTGGCGCCGACGCACTGCATGAAGTTGGTCTGGGCCACGAAGTCGTTGCGACCCGCGAGGTCGATCGTGAATGGCTTGGCGGCGGCCGTCGTCAATGCGGGCAGCGCGCCCAGGACGAGGAGGCAGGTCAGGCTGGCGGTGGTCAGGCGTCGCAGCAAGCCGCGTTGTCGTTGAGTCGGCAACGGTCGCATCGCCAGAGGATACGACCAACGCGCAGGATCGGTTCTCGGCGCCTGTCAGCGCGCCGTCCGGCGATCGTCATCGGCCCGCTCAGTCGTCGGCCAGGTTCGGGGAGAGCCAGCGGGCCATGACGTCCAGGGGCATCGCCTTGCGGTGGGCGTAGTCGGCGAGCTGGTCACTCCCGATCCTGCCCAGGCCGAAGTAGGCGGCCTGCGGATGCCAGAAGTAGTAGCCGCTCACCGAGGCCGCAGGAAGCATCGCGAACGATTCGGTCAGCCGGATGCCTGCCCGCGCCTCCGCATCGAGGAGCTCGAACAGCGGCCCCTTCTCGGTATGATCCGGGCAGGCCGGATACCCCGGCGCCGGGCGGATCCCCTGGTAGCGCTCTGCGATCAGGTCATCGTTGCTGAACCCGGCCTCGTCCGTCGCATACCCCCACAGGTCGCGGCGCACGACCTCGTGCAGCCGCTCGGCGAAGGCCTCGGCCAGGCGATCGGCAAGGGCTCGGGCCATGATCGCGGAGTAATCGTCATGCGCCGCCTCGAACCCGGCGACCAGGGCATCCAGCCGGTGTCCCGCTGTCACGGCGAACCCGCCGACGTAGTCGATCAAGCCGGTCTCTCGCGGGGCCGTGAAGTCGGCCATGGCCATGTTGGGCCGCCCGGGCGGCTTGACCATCTGCTGACGCAAGGTGTGGATGGTCCCGACCGACCCGCGCCGCCTCTCGTCGGTGTACAGCTCGATGTCGTCGCCGACGCTGTTGGCCGGCCAAAAGCCCACCGCCGCGCGAGCCTCCAGCAGCCGATCCCGAACGATCCGATCGAGCAGCGCCAGCGCGTCGGCGTGGAGCGATCGCGCTGCCTCGCCGATCCGCTGGTCCGCAAGGATCGCCGGGTACAGCCCGTTCAGTTCCCAGGTGGCGAAGAACGGCGTCCAGTCGATCCGCTCGACCAGCTCGGCGAGCGGCTGGTTTTCGATCGTGCAGACGCCCAGGAAGGAGGGCCGGGGCGGCGTCACCCCGGTCCAGTCCACGGCCAAACGGTGTCGACGCGCCTCCGCGATCGGGTGCCGCGCCACCTTCTCCTGCCGTGCCCCGCGCTCGACCCGCAGCGCCTCGTACTCCTCGCGGACGCCGGCGGCGTAGGCAACCTTTCGGTCCTTGTCCATCAGCGCGCCGACGACGCCCACCGCCCGCGAGGCATCCGCCACGTGGATCACCGGGCCGCGATACCCCGGCTCGATCTTGACCGCCGTGTGGGTTCGAGAGGTCGTCGCGCCGCCGATCAGCAGGGGCAGATTCAGCCCCTCGCGCTCCATCTCGGTGGCGAAGTGGCGCATCTCCTCCAGTGACGGGGTGATCAGCCCCGACAGGCCGATCAGGTCCGCCTCGGTCTCGCGCGCGGTCTCCAGGATCCGGCCGGCGGGGACCATGACGCCGAGATCGATGACTTCGTAGTTGTTGCAGGCGAGCACGACGCCGACGATGTTCTTGCCGATGTCGTGGACGTCGCCCTTGACCGTGGCCATCACGATCCGCCCGTTGGAGCGGGAGGCGCCCGGCTCGCGCTGGGCCTCGATGAAGGGCACCAGGTGGGCCACAGCTTTCTTCATCACCCGGGCGCTCTTGACCACCTGGGGGAGGAACATCTTGCCAGCGCCGAACAGGTCGCCGACCACGTTCATCCCGTCCATCAGAGGGCCTTCGATCACCTCGATCGGGCGGTCGGCGGCCTGGCGGGCCTCTTCGGTGTCTTCGACGACGAAGGTATCGATTCCCTCCACGAGCGCGTGGGTCAGCCGCTCACCGACCGGCAGGGCGCGCCACGCCAGGCGGTCACCGCCGGGTCCGCTGGCATTCGCGCGTTCGCCGGCGTAGCGGTCCGCGACCGCCAGGAGCCGCTCCGTCGCATCCGGTCGACGATCCAGGACCATGTCCTCGACCAGCGCGCGCAGGTCCGGCTCGATCTCGTCGTAGATCGCGAGCGCTCCAGCGTTGACGATCCCCATGTCCATCCCGGCGGCGATCGCGTGGTACAGGAAGACCGAATGGATCGCCTCGCGGATCGGGTCGTTGCCGCGGAACGAGAAGGAGACGTTGGAGACGCCGCCGGACACCAGGACCCCCGGCAGGGTCGCCTTGATCCGGCGGGTCGCCTCGATGTAGGCCACGGCGTAGCCGGCGTGCTCCTCGATCCCGGTCCCGATCGCAAAGATGTTCGGGTCGAGGATCACGTCCTCCGGGTCGAACCCAGCACCCTCGATCAGGAGCCGGTAGGCACGCGTCGCGACCGCCACCTTGCGATCGGCCGTATCGGCCTGGCCGGTCTCGTCGAAGCCCATGACCACGACCGCGGCGCCATATCGGCGGCACAGCCGGGCGTGCTCCAGGAACGGGCCCTCGCCCTCCTTGAGCGAGATCGAATTGACGACGGACTTGCCCTGGACGCACCGTAGCCCGGCTTCGATCACATCCCACCGCGACGAATCGATCATGACGGGGACCGTGCTGATGTCAGGCTCGGCGGCGATCAGGCGCAGGAACCGGCTCATCGCCACGACCGAGTCGAGCATCGCCTCGTCCATATTCACGTCGATCAGCCCGGCGCCGGCCTCGACCTGCTGGCGGGCGACCTCGACGGCCTGGTCATAGCGGTCTTCGAGGATGAGGCGAGCGAACTTGCGCGAGCCGGTCACGTTGGTCCGCTCGCCGACGTTGACGAAGACGCCACCGGGGCCGGGGATTGCCACGGCCTGGAGGCCCGCCAGGCGGGTCTTGCGCTCGACGGTCGGGGGGGTGCGCGGGGTGACCCCGGCTACGGCCGCCGCGATCGCCTTGACGTGCTCGGGCGTCGTGCCACAGCAGCCGCCGGCGATGTTCAGGATCCCGTCGCGAGCAAAGGCGCCGAGCAGGCTCGAGGTGGTCTCGGGCGTTTCGTCGTAGCCGCCGAACTCGTTGGGCAGGCCGGCGTTGGGGTAGGCGATGACGGGGAGTTCCGTGATCCGGGCGAGGTCCGCGATATGGCCTCTGAGCTGGCGAGCGCCGAGAGCGCAGTTGAGCCCGACCGCCAGCGGGCGCGCATGTGCGATCGAGGTGTAGAAGGCCTCCACGGTCTGGCCGGAGAGTGTCCGCCCGGAGGCATCGGTGATCGTCCCGGAGATGATCAGCGGGATCCGCTCACCGGTCGCATCGAAGGCGCTCTCCACGCCAAAGATCGCCGCCTTCGCGTTGAGCGTGTCGAAGATGGTCTCGATGACGAGGAGGTCGGCGCCGCCATCGATCAGGCCGCGGGCCGATTCGGCGTAGGCTTCGGCGAGCTGTTCGAAGGTGACGTTTCGGGCTCCGGGGTTGGTCACGTCCGGCGAGATCGAGGCGGTCCGGTTGGTCGGCCCGAGCGAGCCCATGACGTAGCGGGGGCGGAGCGGGTCGGCGGCTTCGGCACGATCGGCCGCCTGGCGGGCGATCCGCGCGCCCTCACGATTGATCTCGGCCACCACCGTTTCGAGGCCGTAGTCCGCCTGGGCGATGCTGGTCGCCGTGAAGGTGTTGGTTTCGATGATGTCGGCGCCGGCGTCGAGGTACGCACCGTGGATCGCGGCCACGATGTCCGGCCGGGTGAGGTTGATCAGGTCCGTGTTGCCGCGCAGGTCGCGCGGGTGATCGCGGAACCGTTCGCCGCGGAAGTCGCTCTCGGTTAGCGAGTAGGCCTGGACCAGGGTGCCCATGCCGCCATCGAGCACGAGGATCCGCGTCTTCAGCAGGCCCTCGAGCCGGGCGAGCCGGGACGACCGGGTGAACGGCGTCGCGGTTGTAGCGGTGGGGGCCGGCTTGGTCGTGGGTGTCATCGGACTCCAGGCGGGTGAGTCCCGAGTGTAGCCCGCTCGTCGGCCTCCCTCGATCGGCGAATCTGGGTATCCACGGTCAGGTGGCCCGACGAAGCCTACGATCCGACGATGCGCCGAATGGACAGCCGCGGCCCGTACCTTGGGGCCTTGATCCCGCTGAGTTCCAGCAAACGGATGACCACGGCGCGATGACCTCGGTAGGGCTCGAGGAGTTCGAGCATGCGGGCGTCCGTCCCGCGCGGCTCGCCGGCCAGGGCAAACGCGACCAGATTGGGCAGGTGGAAGTCGCCGACGCTCACCGCGTCGACGTCGCCGAGCGCCCGGACGCCGACCTCCGCTGCCGTCCACGGCCCGATGCCGGGCACTGCGGTCAGGCGGGCATACGCGCCGGGGAGCGGCAGGTCGATGATGGCCTCGAACCAGGCGGCCCTCGACGCGACCCGGCGGATCAGCTCGGCACGGCGCCGCTCCACGCCGAACGGGTGCCAGGCGTAGTAGGGGAGGACGGCGAGCGTGGCCGGGGTTGGCGGGAGCCGCAGACCCAGCTCCGGCGGGCCCGGTGCGGGTTCGCCATGGACCCGCCGCAGGTCGAATAGCGCGCGGCGCGCCTCCTCGCCGATCACCTTCTGCTCGAGGATCGCGGGGACGAGGGACTCGAGGACGGCGCCGGTCCGCGGGATCCGGACGCCCGGAAATCGACGGGCTAACCCGATGATTGTCGGGTGGCCATGACTCAGGTCCGCGGGCTCGTCCAGCAGTCTGAGCAGGGCAGGCACGCAGGCCAAGGCGCGCTCGGCTCCAGGGCCCCATGCCTCAGCCCGGATCTCGTCCCCCGCCTGGGCCAGGCCCAGGGTCACGGCGCCGTCCGGGTTTCGCGTAGCCCACCACGCTCGCTCCGCGCTGAACCGGATCGTCCGATCGCCCGGCCCGCGCCCAAGCGGCGCCAGTGTCCGCCGCAGGTCAAGCGGGCCCGAGTTCGGGTAGCTGGCAACGGACATCAGACCAATCGTGGCACCGTCCGTGCCGGCGCGCCACGCCAGCCCGCCCCGACTACCTCGACCGGACATAGCCTGGTGGGCGTGCACGTTGTTCAGGATCCGGCGACCCCGCACCCTTCGCCACCGTCCCGTCAGCCGCCCCGGGCGACGTCGACTAGCCGGCGCACCGCTTCGATGACGAGGTCCGGACGGTCGATCTGGACGTCGTGACCGGCGCCCCAGGCGGTCGTCCATCGAACGAAGCCGGGCGACAAGGTGTCGAAGGCGGCCTGCCACGCGGCGGCGATTTCGGCGTTCCGCACCTCGCTCAGGCGAGGCTCATGGCGGGGCGCCCTGAGCACCTCGATCGGAAGCTCGCTGACGGACGACGCGCGGAGCTGCCCTTCGCTGGCCGGCCAGTCGAGTAAGTCGACGCGCGCGACGGTATCGCGCAGGCCGTCGAGGAACCCCTCGTACTCGGACCGCAGGGGACCCAGGAGTGGGTGTATCCAGTCATCCTGGAGATCCGGGTCGAAGGTATCGACGAGCACGAGCCCGACGACCTCCCCGCGATACTGGGCCGCGAAGATTCGCAGGTAGGCGCCGCCCAGCGAATGGCCAACCAGCACGTACGGACCCGGTTCCCCAGCCGCCTGCAGCACGGTGCGCAGTTCGGCTGCCGAGTCGGCGAGCGTGTGGCGTTCCACCGGGTCGCTGCGGCCGCGGCCGGCTCGATCGTAGGCACAGGTCCGGGTCGTCGACGCAAGCTCGTCGAGTACGGCATTCCAGGTCGAGCTGTCCGCGCCCGAACCGGCCTCGAGTACGACGGTCGGCGTGCCCTCGCCGCGACAGTCGATGTAGAGCGACCGATCACCGACGGCGATCCGCTCGCCTCGCGCGTCGTACGGCGGCGTGAGGTGGTGCCTGGCCAGCCAACCGGCCGGGCCACCGGAGCGCACGAGGTCGATCGCCAGCGCCAGCAAGATGCCCGCGACGATGGCGATGCCGATCGCGGCCCGGCCCGAGGCCCAACTGGCTCGGCGCACAACAACGGGATCCATCGCTCCCTACCGTACTGCCGAGTCGATGTACCCTGCCGCCATGTGCAGAAGCATCAAGACCCTGCGCCGCGCCGAAACCGCGACGACGACGGGCGAGCTGGAGGCCGCCGCCCGCCAGTTCGTCCGCAAGATCAGCGGCTACCGAACACCTTCGACCCGGAACGCCGAAGCCTTCGAGGCGGCCATCGCCGACGTCGCCGCATCGTCCCGACAACTCCTCGAATCATGCGGGGTGGCGGTCGAAGAGGGGCCGGACCGCTGGACTCCCGGACCCGGATCCGGCCCGGGCCGACGCACGGGCGAGCGCCGCGTTTCGGCCGCTGGCTGAACCCGCCCGCACCGCCGCAATCCTGCTAGCCGCTTACCCTGCGTCGATGGTCATGACCGCCGCCCCCTGGTGGGTCCGTCCCGGCCTCGAGAGCGCGGACGATCGCCTTCGGATCGCCGGGCTCGATACCGAGGGCCTCGCTCGCGAACACGGAACGCCGCTGTTCGTGTACGACCGAACGCGCTTCGCGGAGAACACCCGCCGGCTCCAGGGCGCCCTGGCCGCGACCGGGCTCACGGTTCGCCTTCGATTTGCGCTCAAGGCCAATCCGTTGCCGGAAGTCCTCCAGGTCTTCCGCGGCCTCGGCGAGCCCGGGACGGCCGAGAGCGTGGGCATTGACGCGTGCTCGCCGGGCGAGGTCGAGCGCGCGATCGAGTGCGGCTGGCGCCCCGACGAGATCAGCTTCACCGGCACGAACGTCTCCGAGCGCGATCTCGATGTGCTCCTGGGCCGCGGCGTTCACGTTAACCTCGACGCGATCAGCCAGATCGAACGGTACGGCCGGCGCGCGCCCGGTACGGCGATCGGTGTCCGGGTCGACCCTGGCGTGGGCGCCGGCTACAACGACCACCTCGAATACGCTGGCGATCGACCGACCAAGTTCGGGATCGGGTCCGAACGGCTCGACGAGGCCGTCGCGGTAGCTCGGCGCTACGACCTGACGATCGACACGGTCCATTTCCATGCCGGTTCCGGCTGGCTCGCTGACGGGCTGCCGCGGTTCGAGGCGGCCCTGCGAATCGCGGTCGAGCTGGTCGAACGCCTGCGCCGCGCCGGCTGTCCCATCGTCGAGGTCAACGTGGGGGGCGGGCTCGGCAGTCCGGCGCGACAGGACGAGCGCCCGATCGACCTCGATGCCTACGCGGCGACGCTCGCCCGGCATCTCGGGGCCCTGGGCGTCGTCGTCGCCTGTGAGCCTGGCGACTACCTGTCGAAGGACGCGGCAATCCTGCTTGGTGAGGTGATCACTGTCGAGCGTCGACGGAGCGTCACGTTCGTCGGGCTCGATCTCGGCTGGAATGTCAACTGCTCGTACTTCATCTACAAGTTCGCCCAGGAGATCGTGGTCTGCCGCGCCGCCGAGGCGCCAAGGACACAGGTGGTGACGGTCGGGGGCCACATCAACGAAGCCAGCGACGTATTCGCGCAGGACTACCTGATGCCGCCGGTCCGCGAGGGCGACATCGTGGCCCTGCTCAACGCCGGCGGCTATCACCAGGCGATGAGTTCGACGCACTGCCTCCGCCCGATGGCCGGTGCAGTCTTTGTGGACCGGTAAGCACAGCGCGCCCAGGCTGCCGGCGATGTCGTTGTCGCCGTCGCCGATGTCGTTGTCAGGCGCAACTTCCTGACACATCCCTCGTCGTGGCGGTCGACTTTCTGCAGATCCCGCAACAAGTCGGGGCCATTCACGCGGAACTGTGGAGAATCTGCGCTTCAGACGGGCAACGGTCCATCTGGCGGAGGCCAGGGAAGATCAACAGCGCCCCAGCTCGTCACCCGCTCGATCGCGATCCGGATCAGCGGGCGAGCCTCCAGGCGATGGATCGCGTACTGCGGGTGCCTGGCCCGCAGTGCCGTCACCGCCGGGCCGTGGTCGTCGGCCCCCCCACCGCGAGGCGCCCGTGGTTCCAGCAGCGACGCCATCCCGAGACAACGCAGCCAGGCGAGTCCCGCCCAATCCTCATCCCAGCGATCCACGAGCACAGAAACTCGCGGGTCGGCCAGCAGATCGCCCACCCGGGCGAGGCGTCGCGGATCGGTGACCCGCTTCGGCTTGTCATCGAGCGGCGTGTAGAGGACCGGTCGAACCGGATCGAGGACATAGCAGATCGGCACCAGGCGCGGCCGCCCATCGGGCGCGATCGTGGCCAGGATCGCGCGCCGCGCGCCGGCCAGGAACGCCCGCTCCACGACGGTCAGCACGGGGTCGGCGATCTCCACGCCCCTATCATGCCGCCATGCGCGAGACCCAGCACTCCCAGATCCGCCATGTCACGACCCGGCGGATCGTGACGGTGCGCGGCTCCGCGCTTGAGGTCCGCGATGACCGGGTGGTCGGTGAGGCGCCGTTGGAGATCCGCGCCGCCGGGCCACGCCAGGACCCGGTTGCGGTCGCAGTCACGATGCGGACCCCGGGCCACGAAGCGGAGCTGGCTGTCGGCTTCCTGCGCACCGAAGGGCTGATCGAGGGCACCGAAGTGGTTGGCACGACTGGCGGCGACCCAGCGAAGCTCAGCCAGCCGGACGACACAATCGTCGTTCGCCTGTCGACTCCGTTCGATAGCGCCCAGGTCGTCGAGCGCCACTTCATCGCCACCGCCTCGTGCGGGATCTGCGGCAAGGCGTCGATCGACGAGATCGCCCTCCGCTGCGAGCCGCTCGCGCCTGGTCCCGTGGTCGCCCGATCGGTCATCCTGGCGCTGCCCGATCTGCTGCGTGCGGCCCAGCCCGCGTTCGACGAGACCGGCGGTCTGCACGCCGCGGCCTTGTTCGCCCCAAACGGCGAACTGCTGGTCCTGCGCGAGGACGTCGGTCGCCACAACGCGCTCGACAAGGTCATCGGCTCTCAGGTGCTGGCGGGTGCGCTGCCCCTCCGCGACCGGATCCTGATGGTGTCTGGAAGGGTGAGTTTCGAGATCGCCCAAAAGGCGGCCGTCGTCGGGATCCCGATCATCGCCGCGGTGTCAGCCCCGTCGGATCTGGCCATCGACACGGCCGAACGGCTCGGCGTCACCCTCATCGGCTTCCTGCGCGGCGCCGGCTTCAACGTTTACACCCACGACGGGCGCGTGGACCTGCGCGACCTCAGCGGTCTCGGCTGACCTCGGTCCGGCGGTCAGCGGTCAGGCCCCGAGCACCTCGAACCCCTGATCCGCAAAGTCGCGGTCGAAGGCGAACGCGGTCCGCACCTGGCGATCTCGCATCAAGATGAAGCTCACGTGATCGACCAGAGAGATGCTCCGGCGTCCGGAAGCGAGCATCGCCCCAACTGCGCGATCGTGGAGATCACGATCCACCCAGGCGATCTCCACCAGCGGGAGGATGACATCGACGAGGCGCCGGACGGCATCCGTACCGAACCGCCGCTGGAGCAACGCGATCGCCTCGCTGAGCGCATAACTGTGCAGAACGAGATCCCGGTCTCGCACCCGCAACCGACCGAAGGTGCTCATGGCCATCGGATGATCCGGGTCGTCCTCGTCGAGGAGTACGTACAGCGCCGACGTGTCGATCAGCGTCGCCAATCGAGGTAGGCCTCCTCGAGATACCGGTCGTGTTCTTCGCCCACATTCGATCCACCGCCATGGAAGCCGCCAAGGCCGGCGAGCGCGCGGTCCCAGCGAGCGTCGATCGAATCGTCGGCGTCGGCTGGGAAGCTGCGATCGACGGCGTCGCGGATCAGCGCCGCCATCGACGTCCCGCGTTCGCGTGCCAGGCGCCGCAATCGAGCTGCCTGTGCGGGTTCGAGCGAGATCTGGGTTCGCTCCACAGTCGGCATGATACAACTCGCGCTTAGGTAATGTATACCGTCCGGCCGACAGCGTACTTGGCGTGGCGTATCCGGGACTTATCTGGCGTCGAGGGTTGGCGCCTCGGTCGGGCGGTCGTTGACGAATTCGAAGCCGAAGCGCCCCTTGATGCAGAGGTGCCCCTCGGTGACGGACGAGTCGAGCGGCGAGGTGACCTTGACGATCCGGTCGTCCTGGGCGTGGAGCGTCACCGCGCAGCCCACTCCGCAGTACGGGCAGATCGTGTCGGTGACGATCTGGGCTGACGCGTCCCAGGTGCCTGCCGCGCGCATGACGTACTCGGACTTGAACATGAGGGCGCCGGTCGGGCAGACGCCGATGCAGTTGCCGCAGTAGACGCAGGCCGACTCGGGTAGCGGCACGGCCTGCTCGGTGGAGATTCGGGCATCGAAGCCGCGCCCGGCGACGGCAATCGCGAAGGTGTTCTGGGCATCCGTCCCGCAGGCCTCGACGCACTTGTAACAGAGGATGCATTTTGAGTAGTCGCGGACGTACAACTCGTTGTCGATCTTGGTCGGCTGGGCGACGGTCGCGGCAGTGGCGTCACCGGGGGGCGCGTGGTGATGGCCCGGTTGGTGGGTGTCACGCTCGCCCGCAGGGGCCGGCGGGGCCGGCGGTCCGTACCGCGTGGCATCCGCGCCGTATCGCTTGGCGTAGGCGGCGATCGAGCCGTCCGGCATCGTCGGTCCCGCCAGTGAGACGTCTACCGACGAGCCCAGGAACTCGAGCACCATCTTCCGCGAGAGCCGGACGCGATCCGAGTCGGTCTCGATCTCCATGCCCGCCTCGACCGTGCGCGAGCAGGCCGGTACGAGCACCCGTGAGCCGCTTACTTCGACCACGCAGACCCGGCAGACGTTGACCGGGGTCAGGTTCTCGGCGTAGCAGAGCGTCGGCGTGTCGATCCCCTGCGCCCGGCAGACATCGAGGATCGTGCAGCCGGCCGGTGCCGTGACCGCCTGGCCATCGATCGTCAGCGCCAGCGATGCCGGCGTGGGGGTAGGCGGCGCCGCCGGGGGCCTCGACGGACGTGCGGGCGGCGCCAGGAGGATCGCCGAAAGGACCTCCGGAACGGCCTCGGGGCGCGGCGCGGCGTGGTCGCTCACAGGGCCACCATGGCGGGCTGGCGGAGGGCGGACTCTATCGCCGACGAGGCCGTCTGGCCCAGGCCGCAGATCGACGCATCGCGCATCGCCTGGCCGATCTCCTGGAGCAGGGCCAGCTCGTCGTCACGCGGCCGGACCGTCGAGCCGGCCGCCAGCCGTGCCAGCAGCTCCTCCTGGCGGACGCTGCCAACACGGCAGGGTACGCACTGGCCGCACGACTCGTCGCGGAAGAACTGGGCGATCCGGCGGAGCGTCCCGACCAGGTCGGCGGTCTCGTCGAAGACCATGACCACTCCTGAGCCGAGCGTCGCACCGATCGCCCGTGTGCCCTCGAAGGTCAGCGGGACGTCGAGCACGTCCGGTCCGACGAACACCCCCGCCGCGCCGCCCAGGAGGATCGCCCGGATCGCCCGACCGCCCGGCACACCCCCGCCGAGGTCCAGCAGCGCTCGAAGCGTCGTCCCGAACGGCACCTCGTAGACCCCGGGCCGGCTGATGTCCCCGGACAGGCAGAATAGCTTGGGACCAGTGGAACCTTCGGTCCCGATGGCCGCGTAGCGCGCCCCGCCACCGCGCCCGTCCCCCTCGGCCAGGATGAGCAGGACGTTGACGAGCGTCTCGACGTTGTTGACCGCGGTCGGCTTCCCGAACAGTCCGACCTCGACGGGGAACGGCGGCTTGTTGCGCGGCTCGCCACGCTTTCCCTCGATCGACTGGAAGAGGGCCGTCTCCTCGCCGCAGATATAGGCGCCCGCACCGCGCCGCAGCTCGATGTCGAACGCCCAGCCGGAGCCGGCGACATCGCCGCCCAGGAGCCCGGCGGTCCGGGCAGCCTCGATGGCAGCCGTCAGGCGAGCCTCGGCGAGCGGGTACTCGCCCCGGATGTAGAGGTAGCCGCGAGACGCGGCCGTCGCGAAGCCTTCGATCGTCATCGCCTCAACGACCGCGAACGGGTCCGCCTCCATCAGGACGCGATCCTTGAACGTGCCCGGTTCCGACTCGTCCGCGTTGCACACGACGTAATGCGGCTGAACGGTCTGTGTCGCAACGGCGGCCCACTTTCGGCCGGTGGGGAAGGCCGCGCCACCCCGCCCGACGAGCTTCGCGTCCGTCACCTCGGTGATCGCCGCCGCCGCGCCCATCGCCATCGCGTTCGTCAGCGCCCGGTATCCGCCATGCGCCCGATAGTCCTCGAGCGAGCTGGGGTCCGCAACGCCGACCCGCGCCAGCAGCCGGAGCTCGGGCGCACCGGCCTGCGGCACCGACGCGGTCGCATTGGCCGCGGGGTCGTCTGCCTTCGCGACCTCGAGTCGGCCGACGATCGCCGCCACGTCCACCGGTGCCGCCGAGTAACGAGCCGGCGCGGCGCCGGCGATCGTGAACAGGGCCGCGGGAGCGCGTTCGCAGAGCCCGAGACACGGACTCCGGAGCCAGGTCACGGTTCCATCCCGGGCTGCGGCGCCAGCCGGGCCAAGGACTCGCTCCAGGTCCGCGGCCACGTCGTCGGCTCCCGCCAGCCGGCAGGCGATGTCATCGCACAGGTGCGCGACCGAGGGCGGCCTTGGCGCGGTCGCGAACAGGGCGTAGAACGTCGCCACGCCGTACGCTTCCGCGGGCGGTACGGAGAGGCGCCTGCAGACGTAGTTCAGGCCGGGCTGTGTGATCTGTCCCACCCGGTCCTGGAGGGCGTGGAGGGCGGGCAGCAGGAGGTCGCGCCGGCTCCGCGCCTCATGGCCTCCCCACGCCACGTGACCGTCCGTTTGCGCCTCGCGGCGGCCGCCGGACCAACCCGACTCCGCGGGGCCGAGGACGCTATCGACCGCGGCCCGCTCGACGGGCGACGCGAGCGGCCCGACGACATGGAGGTCCATCGCGCCGAGTGTAGCCGCGGCGCCGCATAGGCGGCCCAGACCGGGCCGGGGAGCCCCTCGAGCGGGTCCGTCAGCACGTGCGGCCAACCCGGCGGGTACGGCCGGCATCGGTGACGACTGCGGCCCTTGGCACGGTCACAGGTCCTCCGTCAGCGTGTGGCGGGCATGGTAGCGGTGCCGGCAGCCCGGAAATCGAACAGCCCCCGGACAAGCCGGGGGCTGTGGGGTTGCCGACGCGGCAGTCACGCGCCGTTGGCTGTCTGGACGTTCGCCGCGATTCAGCCGCCCGGCGGGCGGTAGATGACGCCGATGCCGCGGGCCTCGTCCACCTCGGCCGCGGTCAGCAGGACCGTGGTCGTGATGCCGCCGATGCCGCTCGCGGAGACCCTCGTCGCAGCAGCGGCGGCCGCGGCGTTGCTGGGGAGCTCGGCGATCATGATGAAGTCGTCATCCCCGAACGCCCAGTAGGCCGCTTCCACCCGACCGCCGACACTCGCCGCGAGTTCAGAGAGCGCCTTGAGGCGGCCCGCGGCTCCCTCCTTGAGCAGGCCCTGGATGCCCGCCTGCGTGTAATGGGCACGGAAGAGGTAGTGCGCCATTGCGGTCCTCGTCGAGTCAGCGAGGGCCGGAGGCCCGGCCCGGTCGCGAGGCGCCATCATGGCCCGCGCGAGGCGACGCGTCAATCCGCGACGCGTCGCGATGGCAGCCGTCGAGCGCCAGCCGGACTTGTGCTACCGTGTGCTACATGAGCGAATCGAGCACGCGCCCGGAGCAGGTAGGCGTCCGCGAGCTGCGCCAGAACCTGTCCGTCTACCTGGCCCGGGTCAAGGCCGGCGAGACGCTCGAAGTCACCGAGCACGGGCAGCCCGTGGCCCAGCTCGGGCCTCGCGCGACGAGGCCGCTCTCCATCATCGATCGGATGATCGCAGAAGGCCGGATCACGCCCGCCACCTTCGACCACCGGAAGATCAAGCTTCCAACAGCCCTCCCGGATCCCCGCAGGCCGACCCTGTCGGAGATCCTGAAAGAGATGCGAGATGAGGAATACCGATGACCTCGTTCGCCTACGTCGACGCCTCGGCCTTGGTCAAGCTTGTGGTCGTGGAGGCCGAGTCAGTGCAGATGTTGCGCTGGTATGTCGAGTCGGAGCGCGTGATCACGAGTCGCGTCGGGATCGTCGAGACCCGGCGTGCCGCGGACAGACTCCCGCACGATGCTGATCAACTGCGATCGTTGCTGACCTCGCTCGAAATCGTCGAGCTTGACCGACGGGTCGCGGATCGGGCGGCTTCCGTCGGCCCGACATTGTTACGTGCGCTTGATGCGATCCACCTTGCGACGGCGATCGAGCTCGGCGACAGCCTCGATGCGTTCGTGACGTATGACGACCGGCTTGCCGAGGCCGCCCGGGCCGCCGGTCTGTCGGTGGTCCGACCGGCCTGACACTCAGGCCGGGACCGGCGCCAGCAGCTTCTCGATCCGGATGGCGGTCGCCTTGAACTCGGCCGTGCCGGACTTGGGGTCCGTCGCATCGATCGTCAGCAGGTTCGTCGCCACGTCGTCCTGGAAGTGCAGGGTCATGAAAGTCAGGCCCGGTCGGAGCGACTCGTCGAGGCGGATTGGCGCCTCAACCTGGCCGCGTCGGGAGACGACCCGAACGCGCTCGCCGTCCCCCAGGCCGTACGCAGCCGCATCCTCGGGGCTGATGTCGAGGCTCTCACCGCGGCGCAGGGGCGAGCTGTAGCCGGCGGTCTGGACCCCTGTATTGTACGAGTCCAGGCGGCGCCCCGTGGTCAGACGGATCGGGAAGTCGGCATCCAGCTTGTCTACCGGCGGGTCGTGATCGACCGGCACGAAGGGCACCCGATTGCCGGGGACCGGATCTTCCCAGAGGCGCGAGTGGAGGAACAGCTCTCCGGGATGGGTCTCGTCATAGCAGGGCCACTGGAGCCCGCCCTCTGCCTCCAGCCGGGAGTAACTCATCCCGGCATGGACGGGCGACAGGCGCCGCACCTCATTCCAGACCGCCTCCGGGTCCGGCTCGCCCCACGCGGCGCCCATTCGATTGGCCAGCTCGAAGATGATCGCCAGGTCGTCGCGGGCGCCCTCCGGCCCTTCGACCGCCTTGCGGACGCGCTGGACGCGCCGCTCCGAGTTGGTCACGGTGCCCTCGGACTCGGCCCAGGCGGCGGTGGCGGGCAGCACGACGTCCGCCAATTGTGCGGTTTTGGTCAGAAACAGGTCCTGCACGACCAGGAGATCGAGGCCGGTCAGGAGCGCGATCGCGCGCTTCTGATCCGCCTCGGACTGCACCGGGTTCTCGCCGATGCAATAGACGGCGGTCAGGTCACCGCGCTCCATCGCATCGAACATGCCCGACAGATGCCAGCCGCGTTTTGGCGGGACCGCGACGCCCCATTCGGCGTCGAACTTCGAGCGCAGGGCGTCGTTCTCGACATGCTGGAAGCCCGTCAAGCGGTCCGGGAGGGCACCCATGTCGCCGCCGCCCTGGACGTTGTTCTGGCCGCGGAGCGGGTTGACGCCGCTGCCGTACCGCCCGACATGCCCCGTCAGCAGGACCAGCGAGATCAGCGCGAGGACATTGTCGACCGCGTTGTGGTGTTCGGTGATCCCCAACGTCCAGCAGATCATCGCCCGCGGCGCCTTGGCGAACGCATGCGCCAGCTCGCGGATGGCGGCCGCCGGGACCCCGGTCTCGCGCTCCGCATACTCGAGTGTGTAGCTCTCGACCTTGGCCTTGTAGCCGTCGAAGTCGACGGTGGCACGCTCGATGAACTCGCGATGCTCGAGGCCGGCCGCGACGATCTCGCGCGCCATCGCGTTGGCCAGGGCGATATCGCTGCCGACATCGAGCCCGAGCCAGCCGTCTGCCCATTCGGCGCTCGAGGTCCGGCGCGGGTCGACCACGTAGAGCCGAGCGCCCTTGTTGACCGCCTTGAGGACGTGGTGGAAGAAGATCGGATGCGTCTCGCGGGCGTTGCTGCCCCACAGGACGATCAGATCGGTGTCCTCGACCTCGCGGTATGAACTTGTGCCGCCACCGGCACCGAACACGGTCGCCAGACCGGCGACGCTAGGGGCGTGTCACGTCCGGTTGCAGCTGTCGATGTTGTTGCTGCCCAGGACCGCCCGGCTGAACTTCTGGGCCGCGAAGTTGACCTCGTTGGTCGCCTTGCTACAGCTGAAGGTGCCGAAGGTCGTCGGGCCATGGGCCGCCTTCGCGGCACGGAATCCTTCGACGGTCCGGTCGAGCGCTTCGTCCCAGGTCGCGGGACGCAACTCGCCGCCCTTCGTGTCGCGCACGAGTGGCTGGGTCAGTCTCACGTATGGCTTGGCCACGGCTGGCCTCCTTCGGGTGTCGACGAGGGGCAGTGTAGCCGGTGACGTTGCCGTTGGAACCTGCCGGATTGGCCCCGACCTCCTCTGAGCCTAATCCACTGACATGACACGAATCGGTCGCTATTGACACTTCACGGTGACCGACGCGCCGCTGGCGCTATGCCAAGCTCCAGAACCCCCTCGACTTGATCAGCGTCCTGGGTGACGACCCCGGACCATTGCTGATCGACTCGACCCGACTCTGCCGAGGCGCGATCCTCCGACTCGGTCAGGCCGCCTCCCCGCGCGATCCGACCCGATCGGGCCTCCGCGGCTAGCCCTTTGGGGCCTGGGCCGTCGCGGATGCTCGGTGCAGCATTTGTGCGAGCTGTTCGAGGAGCTTCCAGGAGACTTCGGCGTTGCCCTGCACGAACGCACGGAAGTCCCACAGTGTCATCACGTAGCAGTTCAAATCCGTGACGGCGGTGACGGTCGCGGTTCGTACGCGGTCGCTGATCAGCGCCACTTCACCGAAGTGGCTGCCCGGGCCGAGCCGCGACACCTCAGTGCCGCCAACCGATGCCACGGCCTCACCGTCCGCCACGACGAAGAACCCGATGCCGCGGTCGTCACCCTCACGGACGACGACCGAGCCGGCGGGAAACGTCCGATCGCTGAAGTCCTTCGCGAGCCTCTCGAGATGGCGGCGGTCCAGGCTCGAGAGCATCGGAACGCGCGCGAGCGCATCAACCACATTCGTCGACATGCTGTGATCCTTCACCCTGTCCCCCGGATTGTCAATGGCCGGTCGCACCCTCCACCGTCGAATCGCTCCCCCAGATCTCCTCGTCGGCCTGAAGCTCAAGATTGTGCACAGAAGCGCGCCGCTGTAGTCGGGCCAGAACTCCAGCCTGTCCATCGATCCGACGAGTGCAGATGTCGCTCCAATTCCCGAGGGTGACGGAATGCCGCCTGAGCCCACGCTCGTCAGCCCCCGGTCACTATCCCGAAGGGGCAGATGTGGAAGCCGTCGAACCCATGCTTCCGTAAGCGTGATCTCACGAGAGCGCAACGCCAGGGTTATCCGCAGGCTCGACCAGGCCGATCCGCCAGTGCGCGACGCCGGCGCGCTCCAGTGCCGCGGCGATGGCGCCAAGGCGCTCTGGAGGAATAGCCGCGAGCAGGCCGCCACTCGTCTGAGGGTCATTGGCGAGGGTGACCAGGTCCGGTGGTACCCCGGCCCCGACGGTCAGCGCCTGGGCGACGTACCGGCGATTGTGGGCCGCGCCACCGGTCTCGACGCCGGCCGCGGCCAGATCGAGTGCGCCCGGGAGCGCCGGGAGCGCCGACGCCTCGAACGCGAAGCGGGTCCCCGACGCACGGGCCATTTCCAGCCCGTGCCCGAGGAGGCCGAACCCGGTCACATCCGTGGCGGAGATCACACCGTGCTCGACGAAGACCTCCGAGGCTGCGCGATTAAGGGTCCGCATCTGCTCGACCGCGGTCGCCAGCTCCGCCTCGCTTGTCCTGCCCTGGCGGTCGCCGCTCACGAGGATCCCGGTCCCGAGCGACTTGGTCAGGATCAGCACGTCGCCCGGTCTCGCGCCGCCCTTGCGCAGGAGCCGGTCGGGATGAACGGTGCCGATCACAGCCAGACCGTACTTGGGTTCAGGATCGCGGATCGTGTGTCCGCCGGCCAGCGTTCCGCCGGCTTCCCGGACCTTGGCCGAAGCGCCGGCGAAGATCGCCCCAAGCACGTCGCTGGGGAGATCCTCCGGAAAGGCGGCGATCGATAGTGCGAACAACACCCGGCCGCCCATCGCGAACACGTCCGAGAGCGCATTGGCGGCGGCGATCTCGCCAAAGGTGCGGGGGTCGTCGACCAGCGGCGGAAAGAAGTCCAGGGTCCCGATGATCGCGAGATCCGGGGTCACCCGGTAGACGGCCGCGTCATCGGGCGGATTGAGCCCGGCGATAAGGTTGCCCGGCACGTCGGCCGCTGCTTCCGCCGCCAGCCCGGCGAGCGCCTCGGCCAGCAGATCCGCCCCCAGCTTGGCCGCGCATCCGCCGCAGTCGGTGAGCTGGGTGAGACGGAACGGGGGCAGGGGGTGCGGTTCGAGAGTGGTCACGCGCCCGATGATAGGCGGCTTGCCTCGAGGCCGATTCCAGGCCCGTTGGTGTAAGCGACACATCGGGACCAGCCGGACGCTGATCACACCAACGACATTGGAACAATCGACGAATCAGGGACGAGATGCGTCGAATCTACCAATCCGCCTGGAGTCCGCGACCTGCTCGTGTCGGTTATACCAACCCGGTTGGAATGGCCGCGACGCTGAACCGTGTTCCGAGCGCACCCGGAGCCGCTACTCGCGGGCGCGCTACCATCGTGCTGGGAGCGGTCGGGTCCCGGTGGGTCCCCTGGTCTTCAAAACCAGTGGCGCGGCGCTCGGCGCGGCGCGGTGGGTTCGACTCCCACGCGTTCCCGCCACTCCCCGCGCGTCTGTGGCATGCCGGCGTTCCCGCTTCGGAGGGTAGATGTTGACCGATCGCCCGCGTCCCCCCAGCGTGGAGCGGCTGCTCGCCGCAGTGCGTCCGCGCCTGCCGGAGGGCCTCGACCCGCGGTCCCTGACCGCCACGGCTCGCGAGATCTTGGCGGCGGAACGGGCCGTGCTGGGCGCGGGCGAGCCCCCGACGCCGCTCGGGGACCTCGCGGATGCGCTGGTTGCCAGGTTGGACGCCTTTGCGAATCCCGGGGGCGATGGCCTCGTCCCGGTGATCAACGCGACGGGCGTGATCCTCCACACGAACCTGGGCCGAGCGCCGTGGCCCACAGTTGCCATCGAGGCCGCCACCCGCGCCGCGGCCAACTATTCACTGCTGGAGTTCGATCGCAAAGCCGGCCGCCGGGGCCCGCGATTCCGGATCGCCGAGGAGCACCTCATCGCCCTCACCGGCGCCGGGGACGCCCTCGTCACGGTCAACAACGCCGCGGCGCTGCTGCTCGCGGTCGCCCTCGCCGGCCGGCGGGGCGTGGCCGTGTCGCGCGGGGAGCTGGTCGAGATCGGTGGTGGGGTCCGAATCCCGGAGATCATCCGTCGAGCCGGCGCCCGGCTGATCGAGGTCGGGACGACGAACCGGACTCGCGCCGCCGACTTCGATGCGCCGTTGTCCGAGGGCCGCGCCGCCGTCATGCTGCGCGTTCATCCGTCGAACTTCAGCCAGGCAGGTTTCGTTGAGTCACCGGACCCGGTTGCGCTGGCCGGGCTTGCCCATCGCCATGGTGCGATCGTCGTCGACGACCTCGGAAGCGGCGCTCTCCTCGATACGGCAGCCTATGGGCTGGCCCACGAGCCGACGCCGCAGGAGCGACTCGCGACCGGCGCGGACCTGGTGACCTTCAGCGGCGACAAGCTGGTGGGTGGGCCGCAAGCCGGCCTGATCGTGGGTCGGGCGGACCTGATTGCCAGGATCCGACGCGACCCGCTGGCCCGCGCGGTCCGAGCGGAG
>JANPDO010000225.1:0-6489 GCA_031431535.1 Chloroflexota bacterium | reverse complement strand
CCCAGCTCAAGGCGGTCCAGACGCTCGTCGCGTCCGGCGTCCAGGGAATCGCCACGTCCGTCCCGGGCGAATCGATGGCCAGTGGGCTCAACGAGATCGTGGCGTCCGGGTTGGCCGAGAGGAGTGCCTCCCATGCGGCGTAATTCTCTTTCGCGGCGACCTTGACGTCGAACGGGCCAAGGATCTCCAGCCGGGCCGCGGCGGCCAGCGACTCCTGGACCCCCTTGGCGCGGTTCTCCAGGACCGGGAAGCCCGGGAAGCAGTTGCCGATGATGACCTTGCCGGTAGCGCTGGCGCCACCGATCTTGTCGAGCACCCTGGCGCCCAGGATGCGCCCGCTCTCGACCGATCGCTCGCCGACCTATGGGGCCTTGACCGAGGTCACGAGCAGGTTGTACTGGACGACCGGGATCCCGGACTCCACGATCTCGTTGAGCCCGCTGGCCATCGATTCGCCCGGGACGGACGTGGCGATTCCCTGGACGCCGGACGCGACGAGCGTCTGGACCGCCTTGAGCTGGGCGTCCGCGTCGCCGCCCTCCGGGCCTGTGACCTGCAGGTCGACGTTGAGATCGGCTGCGGCGGCTTCTGCGCCGTCGATGATCTGCTGGATGAACGGGTTGCCCAGCACGTGCGTGACGAACCCGATCCTGATCGGCGCTGGGGCGGGCGTTGCGGGGGCCGCGGTCGCGGGGGCTGCAGTAGCCGGCGCCGCGGTAGCCGGCGCCGCAGTAGCCGGCGCCGTCGTAGCCGTTCCGCCGCCACATGCGGCCAGCAGGATTGCCAGGATTGCCGGGAATGCGAGATATCGTCGTCTTGTCATGATCCGTCCTCCTCGTATCGTGATAGCGATTGCGCTCATGCGATCAGTTTGATAGCAGGCTGCGGCCGCATCGTTTGGTCCGATCCCTCCTCTCCGGCGGGTCGCCCGCGGGCGTCACCCGAGGTCGACTGCGTCGCGCGTTCGCCGCTCTCGCTGGCGCCGGACGAGCTTGTCCACGGCGACCGCAATGATGATCACGGCGCCGGTCACGAACGTACTCCACTTGATGTCGACCCCCAGGAACAGGATCCCGGTGGTGATGACCTGGATGATGAGCGCGCCGATGACGGCGCCGATGATCGTGCCTCGCCCGCCTGACAGGGGCGTTCCGCCGATGATCACGGCGGCCACCACCGGGAGGAGGTAGTCGCCCCCGGTGACGGGATCGATGGCTTCGCGGAAGCCGAGGAACATCACGCTCGTCAGCCCGGCGATCGCGCCCATCAGGACGAGCACCTGGATCCGCGTGCGATCAACGGGAATCCCGCCAAGACGCGCGGCCTCCGGATTGCTGCCGAGCGCCTGGACCCGGAAGCCGAAACGTGTCCGGTGCAGGAGCAGATGCAGGAGGACCGCCAGCACGATGAACGCGATCGCCACACCCGGGATCATGCCGAAGAGCTTGAAATCGAACAGCTCAAAGAACGAGCTGGTCTTGTCCGCCGGCACGACCGCCCTGGATTCGTTGATGACCAGCGACAAGCCGCGAAACGCCGAGAACGTGCCGAGCGTGATGATGATGACCGGGATGCGCAGGGTGACCGCCAGGACACCGTTGACCAACCCGAGGAGGCCGCCGAACGCGACACCGATGGCTGCCGCGATCCACGGATCGATGCCGGCGACCATCGCCTTCGCGGCAATCACCGCGCTGAAGTTGAACATCCAGCCGATGGACAGGTCGATGTCCCGGACAGCGACGACAAAGACCATCCCAAGCGCGAGCATGCCGATGAACGCGGCACCCGACAACTGCTGGAAGAGGGTCAGAGGTTGCAGGAAGTTGGGGCGCAGGATTCCGATGATGACGACCAGCGCGAGGAGCGCGACCGCGACGCCGGACTCGTCAGGGAGACGACGGCGGGCACGGGGAAGCGACGCAACATGGCGGGTCCGCAGCGGATCGGTGGCGGGGGTTCCGGCGGTCACGTGTCTCCTCGCCTCGCGCCCTTACTCCAGTTAGCCAGTACATCGATATACTAAGCCCAGCCACGAACGATAGCCGAAACGCTTCCGGTGTCAAGCGGGTGACGGGAGGAACGCTCGAATGACGACGCTCAAGGTGGTCGCAAGCCGGGCCGGCGTGAGCATCGCCACCGCCGCACGGGTTCTGCAGGGAGACCCGACCCTGAGCGTGCGCCCCGCAACTCGGGAGCGGGTGATGGCCGCAGCCAACGACCTCGGCTATCGGCCAAACCGGGTCGCCAGCGGCCTGCGAACACGTCGGACTGGGACGATCGCCCTGGTCCTGCCCGATCCGCAGAACGTCGCCTGGGGCGAGACCCTCCGCGGCGTGGAGCGGGCGGCCGCCGGGCGTGAATATGTCGTGGTCGTGGCCGATGCCCATGGTCCCACCCTGAGCGCCCAGCAGCTGGACCGCTTCGTCCTCGAAGGCCGGATGGACGGGCTCCTGGTCGCCTTCGCGACGATCGTTGACGAACTGGTCGCACAGATCGCCGGCCGTGGCCTGCCGCTCGTGCCGATCAACAGCCGGTCCACCATCGTGGACGGGTCGGTAACGATGGACGACGAGGCGGGCAGCCGGCTGGCGGTCGATCACCTCGTGCAACTCGGGCATCGGCGCATCGGATTCCTGGCCGGACGGGCCGACACCGATGTCGGACGGCGTCGCGAAGCCGGCTACCGGGCCGCGATGGCAACGCACGACTTGCGCGTCGACGAGGCGTGGATCGGGGCGGGCGATTTCACGGAACGAAGGGCCAGGGAGTCGGCAGACCGGCTGCTGGCCTGGTCGGCCCGGGAGCGACCGACCGCCATCTATGCTGTGAATCTCCCTTCGGCCTTGGGGGTGCGTGCGGCCGCTCGGGCGCTCCACCTGCGGATTCCCGACGACCTGTCGCTGGTCACGATGGACGATCACGCCCTGCTTGAACACATGGACCCGGCGCTCACCGCCGTGCGCATGCCAATGGAGGAGATGGGCGCCCTCGGGGCCCGGATGCTCATCGATGCAGTCGAAGGGGCGCCGATTTCGCATGTTCGGACGTCGAGCCCGCCCGAATTGGTCATCCGCCTGTCGAGCGGCCCACCGAGTGCCTAGGCCGGCACGAGAAGGGATCGAAACACCCGGCCCGCCTTGAGGTCCTCCAGGGCCGCGTTCGCTTCGTCGAGGGGCCGCACGGTCTCCACGAGGTGGTCCACCTTGATCGTACCGTCGAGATAGAGGTCGATCGCGTCGCGGATGTCATCAGGGATGAAGCCGCGCGAGCCGAGGACGGACAGCTCACGCCAGAAGATATCCACCGCGCGGGCCCGGAAGTGATCCAGGCTGGACCCAATGAGGACCACGCGCCCGCCCGGCCCACCCATCGCGATCGCCTGTTCGTCCACTGCGGCGGACCCCACGCACTGGATCACGACGTCCGCGCCGTACCCACCGGACAGTGCCCGGACGGCGGCCACGGGATCACCGGCCTCCGCATCGGCCGCCACGGTCTCATCCGCTCCAAGGTCCCGGGCGAGACGGAGCTTCGCCTCCGAACGAGTCACGGCGATCACGCGCGCACCCATCGCCTTCCCGAGCTGGACCGCGTTGGACCCGAGACCACCCACCCCGAGGACAACGAGCGTCTCGCCGGCCTGGAGGTGCGCCACGCGCTTGAGCCCGTGCAGCGGGGTCGCGACGGCGTCGGTGAGCACGGCGAGCACCTGCGGGGGGACAGGCGCGCGAGGCACGATCAGGGCCGCCGGCGGGCGCAGGACGTACTCGGCGAACGCGCCGTCAACGTCCACGCCCATCCGCTTGACGTTCGGACTGATGTTCGGGCGGCCGCGCGCCGCCCACGGATCGCCCGGCGGGGTCGTGATGTAGTAGAGCGCCACCTGGGCGCCAACGCCCACGTCGTCCACACCGTCACCGAGCGCATCCACGACCCCGGCGGCTTCGTGACCCGGGATCACCGGGTAGTTCACGGACGCGCCGAACCCGCCCTTCTGGAGGAAGACGTCCGAGCCGCATACACCGCAGGCCTCGACGCGGACCCGGACCTCGCCCGGTCCTGGCTCCGGAACCGGCCGGCTCACGAGGCGCAGCGGCGCGCCAACAGCCTGCAACTCGACCGCGCGCATCGTCGCGGTCACGACGGCGGTGACTCGTCCCGCGCGCGCCCGGGACCGCGGACCGCGATCGCCTCGATCTCGACGAGCATCCCCGGGATCAGCATCCCCACGACGACGCCGGTGGAGGCCGGGAACGGCGCCCGCAGCCAGCCCGGGCGCAGCCGCTTGAACGTGGCATAGTCCTCGGCCCTGGCCCAGGGCAACTGGAACGAACTGACGACCGGCCGCATCACCTCAGTCACCCGTCAGTACATCAGGAAGCCGCCGGACACATTGAGTGTGGAGCCGGTGATGTACTTCGCATGATCCGAGGCGAGGAAGACGACCGGCCCGGCCATCTCCTCGGGCTCCGCCACGTAACCGAGCGGTGTCTGCTTCTTCATCGCCTCGTAGACCTCGGGCGCGAGGCCGGTCATCAGCATGGGGGTGTGGACCTGCCCTGGCGACACGCAGTTCACGGTGATCTGGTGCGCCCCAAAGGTGCGAGCAAGACCCCGGCACATCGTCGTCACTCCGCCCTTCGTCGAGGCGTACGCGACCGAGCCCCCAAAGCCGCCCGTCCACCAGCCCTGCGAGCTAAACAGGATGATCCGGCCGCCCTTCCCCGCGGCGATCATCGCGTTCCCGGCTGTGCGAGCCAGGAAGAAGGCCGACTTCAGGTTGATGTCGTGCTGGAGGTCCCAGTCGTCCTCAGTCACTTCGTCAAGCGATCCGCGGCGACGCAGGACGGCGGCCAGGTTCGCCAGGACGTAGACCCCGCCGAGGTCCTGCTTCGCACGTTCGACGAGGGGCGCGTGCGTGCCCAGGTCCCGCAGGTCGGCGACCACCCCGACGTGCCCGGTCCCCTCGAGACCGGCGACCAGATCGTCCAGGCGACTCTGATCGAGGTCCACCGCCATCACCTTCGCACCCGTTGCGGCAAATCCTCGCGCAACCGCCGCGCCGATTCCCCCGGTCGCTCCCGTCAGGATCACGCCGCGACCCTCAAGCCCGGCGCCGATGCTCCACGTCATCTCCGTCCCTCCTCTGGTTCGGGGCCGGGTGCCCGCTCGAAACGCCCGATCAGGCGCCGAGCACCTTCTCGCTACGATACCGATCGACCACCTCGTCGAGCACTTCGATCCCGAGCCCCGGCTTGGTCGGCGGGTAGAACCAGCCGTCCACGTGCTCGATCGGTTCGGGGACCAGCTCGTGCTGCATCGGGTTGCGCAGGGGCTTGACCTCGATCAGCTTGAACGCCGGGGAGCTGAAGCTCATCGCCAGGCTGGCCGCCGTCACGATGGCGGACGACCAGCAGTGCGCGTTGGCCTGGCGTCGATAGAACTCGATCCGCTCGACCGCCCGCTTGAAGCCGGTGATCCCCTCCGCGCGTCCGGGGTCGATCCCGACGACGTCAACCGTACCCGTCGCGAGCACGCGCTCGAAGCCTTCGAGATTCCACTCCTTCTCGCCATAGGCCATCAGGCTGGTCGTCTTCGAACGCAGGTTGGCGTAGCCCTCGGGGTCCCAGGCTCCCAGCGGCTCCTCGATCCAGTGGAGGTCGTACTCGTCAAACGCCTGGACCCGCCGGATCGCGGTCATCACGTCCCATTTCACGTTCCAGCCGCAGTCGAGCATGATCAGCTTGCCCGGCAGGCCCTCGCGCATCCGGCGCATGTACTCCACGTCGCGGTCGTGCTCGTAGCCAAGTCGCGCGTTGCCCCGCTTGCCGAGCCCAACCTTGAGCCCGTGCATCCCCGGGGCGACCCATTCCTGGGCCTCCTCGACCATCCGCCCGATGTCCTCGTAGTGGGCGTGGCTGGAGGCGATCGCCGGCAGCTTCTCGTGGACCGCGCCGCCCAGCAGCTGGACGACCGGCACGCCGAGCAACTTGCCTTTGATGTCCCACAGCGCGATGTCGATGGCCGCCACCGCGTACGAGGCGATTCCGCCGTTGTAGCCGTACCACCACGCCTGGTCGCGGAGCGAGTGCCAGATCGCGATGTTGTCAAGCGGGTCCTTGCCCACGACCCGGGCAGCCATCCCCTCGATGATCGCCTTCACCGCGAAATTGGCCTCCGGGAACTGGGTGATCGACTCGCCCCAGCCGACGACACCGTCATCGGTCGTGATCTTGACCAGGCACAGGTGGCGCAACGCGTTGTAGTCGTTGGGCTCCGGGTAGCTGACCGGGATCGCCTCGACGGTCTGGACCTTGCTCACGGAACCCGGCTCCTTTCGCTGTGATCCGGCCGTTGGGAGGGGTTGCCATTGCCCTCACGATCGCCTCGCGAATCGCGTCTGATATCATTTCCAGACTCGTTTCCACCCGGCGGCCCATCGTAGTCGTCGCCGTTCCACCCCGTCAACCGAATCGAGCCCGGCAG
>JANPDO010000224.1:0-5035 GCA_031431535.1 Chloroflexota bacterium | reverse complement strand
GTCGAGCGCGTCGGTCGGGGTGCTCCTCCGCTCGATCGTGGTGCTCGAGCAGGAAGGCGCCGACGTCTTCTTCGGCGAGCCCGAGTTCGAGGTCGAGGACCTCCTGCGCACGACGCCCGAGGGCGAGGGGATCATCAGCGTCCTCGAGCTGTCGGACGTGATGGACCAGCCGCGCCTGTTCAGCACCTTCATGCTCTGGATGCTGGCCCAGCTGTACGAGAGCCTGCCCGAGGCGGGCGATCTCCCCCAGCCGAAGCTGTGCTTCTTCTTCGACGAGGCGCACCTGCTCTTCCACGACGCCTCCGAGGCGCTGATGGAGCAGGTCGAACGGACCGCCCGCCTGATCCGCTCAAAGGGGGTTGGCATCTATTTCGTGACCCAGGCGCCGACGGACGTGCCGTCGTCGGTCCTGGCCCAGCTGGGCAACCGGATCCAGCATGCGCTCCGCGCGTTCACCCCCGACGACGCGGATGCCCTGCGCAAGGCGGCCCGGACCTTTCCGATGACCGAGTTCTACGATGTCGAACGCACGATTACCTCGCTGGGAACCGGAGAGGCGCTGGTGACGGTCCTGTCGCCTCGAGGCGTCCCGACGCCGCTTGCGGCCACCCGCCTGCTGGCCCCCGATTCGCTGATGGGCCCGATCGATGCCGTCCAGTTCCGCGGCCGGATCGCGACAAGCCCGTACCAGGCCAAATACGGCGCAACCGTGGATCGAGACAGTGCCTACGAGCTGATTACCGGACGGCTCGCGTCTGCGCGCGCCGCTGCCGCCGAGGCAGCCGTGCGGGACAGGGTTGCGCCCACAACGGCGAGCGGGCTCAACACGATGACAGCCGCCCAGCAGCAACGCGAAATCGCTCGTCAGGCGCGGGCGATGGTGGCCGCACAGCGCGCCGCCGAACGCGAGCGCAAGGCCCATGCCGCGACGGTCGCCCGGGCCGAGCGCGCTCGCCAGAAGACGCTCGAGACGGCGATCCGAACGGGCGGCCGAGTCGTCACCTCGCGGCTGGGTCAGGACATCGTGCGGGGCATCTTCGGGACGCTGTTCGGGGGCGGCAAGAACCGCTGATTCGTGGTGGGCCAGTCGATCGCGCCAGCCCGCCCGGTCTAGTCGATGACGCCCGGCACGCCGGAGGCGAGCAGCATCTCGCGCGCCTTCGCGCGGTAGAGGGGCCGAACGTCGCGGGTCGGCGGTCGACATCGACTCGAGGGGAGGCCGACAAGCTCGATGCACAGCTTGTCCATGAACCCGTCGCCCGAGGTGTAGCCCTCCAACTCTGCCCACAGGGTCATGAACGGCATGACCACCCGAACCATCTCGCGCTGGGCCTCCGCATACTGCCCGCTTTCCAGCAGTTCCCACATCCGGACCCCGAATTGGGGCCAGTAGTTCGCCGTGTGGATCTCGATCGCACGCGCGCCCAGGATGTGGCTGGTCACGTAGCGGTTCTGGTTGTCGATGATCGCGAACCGCTCGGCGAACCGGCTGATCACGTGCTCGAAGGTCATCATCGCCACGTCCGGCGTCGACCACTTCAGTCCGACGACGTTTGGCACCTCAACGAGCCGTTCGACCATCGAGGTCGACACGCCGTAGCCCGTCCAGAAGGTGTTGTAGATGATCAGCCCGATATCGGCGGCGTCTGCGGCGGCCAGGACGTACTCGGCAAAGTCACCTTCGGTATGCGAGAAGTAGAACGGCGGCGAGACCTGGATGAAGTCGGCGCCGATCCGCTCCGCCGCCCGGGCCAGCCGGACCAGCTCGAGCGTGCTGGTGGTCTGGGCGCCCATCGCGACGGGGATACGCCCGGCCACCTCGTCGATCACGGTTTCCGCGACAGCCACCCGCTCATCAAACGTGAGGGTGGAGAAGTCGCCCGCCGCGCCACCGGCCAGGACCACGCCGGTGCCCGTGCGGATGCCGCCCTCGAGCAGGAACCGAACGTGCTGGCGGATGCCGTCGAGGTTGACGGTGAACCCGTCATCGTCCTTGAACAGGGTCGGGATGGTGACATAGCAGCCGGTCAGGCGATCCCGGCGCGCCTCGGTATCCATCGGCAGAGCATAGCGGCGCGGAATCGAGCCGTTCGGCCGATCTTCGCCCCGCCCGGTGTCGCCCCGCCCGGTGGAAGCGGGTGGCATGATGCGCCGCATGGCCATGCGCGGGTTTGCCGAGGCGGCTTCGATGGACGGCTCGCTCGAGGAGCTGATCGGGTCGCCCGCGTTCATCGCCGACCCCTATCCGATCTACGCCCGGCTGCGACGCGAATCGCCGGTCCACTGGGTCGACGCGTGGGGTTGCTGGCTTCTTACGCGCGCGGACGACATCGACACGACGATCCGCGACACGGTCGGGTTTTCGAGCGCCGACCGGGTCACCCGCGTTATTGAGCGGATGCCGGACTGGGAGCGGCGCCTTCCCGCCCTGCACGAGAACTTCGCGGTCGGGATGGCCCAGCGGGACCCGCCCGAGCACACCCGGATCCGCGGCCTGGTGAGCGCGGCCTTCACGCCGCGCCGAGTCGACGGGCTTCGACATCGGGTCGCCGCGCACGTCGATGGGTTCGTGGACAGCGTCGTCGCGTCCGGCCGGATGGAGCTGATTGCCGATTTGGCGCACCCATTGCCGGCCATCGTTATCGCCGAGATGGCCGGGTTTCCGGTGAAAGATCGCGACCGTTTCCGTGACTGGACCAACCGGATCAATGCCTTCTTCTTTGCCTCCGGGGTGGCGCAACCGGAGGCCGGAGATTCGGCCAACCGGGCGATCGTCGAGGCGCGAGCCTGGATCGGGCCGCTGCTCGAGGCGCGGCGAACCGAGCCACAGGACGACCTCCTCAGCGCGCTCGCGGCAGCCGAGGTGGATGGCAACCACCTGACGGAGGCGGAATTGCTGAGCACGGCCATCACCCTGTTTCTGGGCGGTCACGACACCACGACCGGGTTGATTGCCCTCGGGATGAACGCCCTTGTCAGACACCCCGACCAGTTGCGCCATCTGCGAGATCACCCTGAGCGGATCGATGCGGCGGTGGAAGAGATGCTCCGGTTTGACGCCCCGTTCCAGCTGAACCTGCGGTTCGTCACCCGTGACGTCGACTTACGCGGGACCACTCTGCGCACGGGAGACCTTGTTCGCCAGGCGCTGGGCGCCGCCAACCGTGACCCGGAACGCTACGACGAGCCCGACACCTTCAGGCTGGACCGCCCGGCCAGCCGACACCTGGCTTTCGGGCTGGGTCCGCACTTCTGCCTGGGCGCCGCACTGGCCAGACTGCAGGCCCGAATCGCGATCGAGACCATGGTTCGGCGCCTGCCGGGCCTGCGCCTTGACCCGGACGTCGATCCAGCCGCAGACGTCCGACCGGATGTCACTAACCGGATGCTTCGGTCGCTCAGGCTCGTGTTTGACTCGCCCGCCTGAGCCGAGTTGACCCGCCGCTCACCACGACGTGGGCCCCATTGTCAGCGGTAGCGGGACCGAAGGCGATCCGGGTGGACGTGGCCACCAGCGCGGGCCTGACCGTCCTTACCGGGGCACAAGGCTTGACCTTGGATACGTCCGCGTCCGACACCGCGTTCGGGGAGCAACTGCGCGAACGACTGTGCTGAAACCTGGCCGCCCTTTACGGTCATGGACGGCGATGTGCTTGAGGCGGGCGGCCGTCTGAGCGGGGCGTTGACCGCGTGAGCCGCTACGACGGAACGCTTCAGGTCGACTACGACGGTGCGCCGCTCTATGACTTCTCCGGCGACGCCGCCTTCACGTGGGACGTGTCGTGGACGACCTCGTCCGCAAACGGAATCGCGACCATCGATTCGCGCGTCTTGCGGCCACGCGCGCAGAACCAGGCGCCAAGGAGCAGGAACAGGATGAGCGGGATGATCTGGGTCAACTCGTACTCGATGCGGGTGAACCCTTCCGGCAGGCCGCCGTCGAAGTCGTCGGTCCCGATACCGGGATCAGCAGCGCGATCGCGGCGAGGGCCGCCCAGCCCGTGCACAGGATGGAGATGAACGCCGCACCGAACATGCCGCCCGGCACCCGGTACGGGCGCGGCACATGCGGATGCGACCGGCGAAGTTTCCAGAGCGCCGGGAAGATCGCCAGGTACGAGATCGTCGTGGTCGAGATCGCAAGGCCGAGGACTGCCGCGAAATACGTGCCGGCGTCGCCCTCGACGATCGACAGGGCCAGGATCACCACGGTCGTCGACACCAGGCCGGACAGCAGGTTGACGTTGATCGGCGTCCCGAACCGCGCGGAGAGTGTACCCAGCGAGCGGGGGGCCGCGCCGTCGAGCGCGGCCATCGCCTGGGCGCGGTCGGCGCCCATGATCCAGGTCGTGCCGCTCGTCACGAGCGCGACGATTACGGACATCGCCGCAAGACCGCCAAGGAGTGCACCCAGGCCTTCCAGCACCGGACCGTCCGGGCCAACCGACCCGCCATAGACGGTGAAGACGGTCTTGATCGCATCGACGAACCCCTCGAGGCCCGAGATGTTCTCCTTCGGCAGGATGAGCAGGATCGCCAGGATCGGCCCCCCATACAGCACGATCGCCGCGACAGCCGCGCAATACGCCGAACGGGACGTCACGTTGGGCGTTCTCCATCTCTTCGCCGGCCGCGCTCGGTAGCTCGAACCCGACGTAGTTGAAGAAGAGCACCGGAACGAGGGCCATGAAGGCCGCGTAGGTCGGCGAGAAATCGCTGATGCCGGACCCGGACACTCCGTTCTGGAGCCCGTACAGGACCACCGAGAGCGCGAACAGGCCCAGGGTGAAAATTCGTACGAACGCCCCGATGGTCGGGATCCACTTGCCGACCTGGAACGACAGGATCGCGGCGACGACCGTGAACCAGATGAACCCGAGCAGGAACAGCCAGTCGCCGAGACTGGCCGCGCCGATCACCGGCCCGGCCAGCGCCCCACCCTCGAGGAAGAACACCTTGAACGTCGTGAGTGCCAGGATCGCGAGTGTTCCGCCGACCCAGATCGGGTTGGAAATCCAATAGATCACGGCGTTGA
>JANPDO010000223.1:0-7531 GCA_031431535.1 Chloroflexota bacterium | reverse complement strand
AACGGCACGGTGGCGGCTTCGGGGGTGGGCGTCCGGCTCGGCTCGGGTGAAGGTTCCGGGGTGGGGGTCGGGTCCGGCTCGACGCTCGGGTCAGGCGTCGTCTCGGGGGCCAGGATGGGCTCGGCGCTGGGTTCCGGGGTCGGGGTCGGATCAGGAGTCGGCGTCGGGCTC
Source organism: Chloroflexota bacterium (assembly GCA_031431535.1). Taxonomy (GTDB): domain Bacteria; phylum Chloroflexota; class Limnocylindria; order Limnocylindrales; family CSP1-4; genus SPCO01. The sequence goes on along the minus strand of JANPDO010000223.1, from coordinate 7,360 downwards.
GGGTCCGGTGTTGGAGTCGGGGTCGGCTCGGCCGACGGAGCGGGATTCCCCGGATCCGGCTCCACGGCCGCGACCGGGATGGGCGCGAACAGCGTCGCGACGATGAGCATGACCTGGAGCGCAACGAGCAGCCGACGAGCGGCAGACGGATTACCGGATGGTCCGAACATTGGCGTGATCTCCCCGAATCGAGCGATTCCTGATCGGAATCCCCGTCCGGTCGCCAAGTCGACGGAACCAAAGTCGGAGGAGGTCGAAAAAGGACGAAGGAAATGATTGCGTTGCGATCGACTCGGGCCCACCGCCCGGGCACAGGGCGGGGTGAGTTATTCAGTTGTCCCCAGGGTCATCGCCTGAGGACCACCAACAGTACTGGTCCCTTCGCGTGATTCAACCGGCAACCGGGCTTCCGCACCACACCTATCCGCACAACACCGCAGAAAGTGGTGCAACCCGGCACCGGTTGCCGGCAGTACCTTCGTTTCGGTTGCATGTCAGCGTCGGGACATCCATACTTGTGTCATGCGGTATGCATTGGGAACCTCCGTAGGCGAGCGCGGGCAGATCACCATCGAACGTGAGATCCGCGAAAAGCTGGGGGTCAGACCCAGAGATATCGCCGTTCAGCGCGTCCTGGATGGGCGCCTCGTTGTCGAGTTCGTTCGACTGCACGAGCCCCACATGCGCTCACTCGCGCGGATCCTCGGGCCATCCCCCCGACGGCCGACCGAACCGCTCAATATCGACGACGCCGTGGGCCAGGGGGTCGCCGAGGAGTGGCGCCAGTCCGTGGCCGAGGTCCAGGCCGAGGTCCAAGCAGCTGTCCAGGCCGATGTCCAGGCCGCCGGGCCACCAACTCGGCCGCGGCGAACACGGTGATCTATCTCGACACGTCGGTGCTAATCAGATACCTGACCGGTGACGACCTCCTGCGAACTTCGACGGCGATAGGGTTCATCGAGACGCGTGCGGAGCGTGCCGTGTCCATCGTTTCGATCCTCGAGGCGTCGCACGTGTTGCGGACCGCCTACGCCTACGAGCGCCACAACATCGCCGCGGCAATGGTCGAACTGATTTCGCGTCGCAACATTGTGGTGCCCGAAGTGGCCAAGGACCACGTGCTTCGCTGGCTGGACCTCTGGGGAAACGGTACCGTCGGGTCCGCCGGCGACGCGCTCATCGCGGCGAGCATGTCCGCGCACGGAGCCGAGGCGATCGCCACCTTCGATTCCGAGTTTCCGACGGGAGCCTGGGCAATCCTGTCCTGAGCACATCCCTGCCATCTCAGTCGAATGTTGGCAATGGATTCAGGGCGGCGTGCTCGTCCCTGCTGGTGGCGTGCTCGCCGGCGGCTGTTTCTCGTCGGCGGCGAGTGCGCGCCTCACGCTTGTGATCAGGTACGGGAGCTGGCGACTCACAACGCCGCGGATGACGAGCACATCGACGTCCTGGTAGTCGTGGACGATCCTGGCGCGGATACCCTTGACGTCCCGCCAGGCCACGCCGGGGATGTCCGCCAACGCCTCGGGCGAAGTTCTGCTTGCCGCCTCACCGACCTGCGAGATCCGCATCAGCACGGCATCGAGTGTTTCGGCACGCTTCCACCAACCGCGACCGTGTGCCCGCGCATAGCCAACGGCGGCGCGAGCGTGGCCGATGAGATTGCCCAGGTGCTGGCGGTCCCGGTCATCCATACAACACCACCCCTTCCGAGATGGCCTTCTCCCGGATGGCTTCGCGGAGCACGCTTGCGTCCACCACATCAACGTTGCGGCCGAGGAGCGCCTCGAGATCGCGCCGCAGCGAAACCTCGCCCTCCAGGGTTCGCCGGATGCCGGGCTTCCTTCGAACCATCACGTCGATATCCGAATCCGGCCGGAAGTCTGCGTGGACAGCTGAGCCAAAGACCCGCACCTCGGACAGCCCGAAGCGTCGAACGATGCGCGTCACGGCATTGCGAGACGGGCGGCCGATCGCCGGATGGAGACGACCGAGTAGCGGCGAATCCGACGAACCGTGTCGAAACGGGTCTGGAAACGAGCGGTCCACCGAGCCCGTGATCACCCGGCTCTTTCTCGCGCGTTCGCCCAGGGAACCGTCATCGCGTAACCGCTCGCGCACCTCGTCATGACTGATGCGCGCGACTTCGAGGTCGACACGCCTGAGCATTCGGTCGAGCAGGACCTCGTCCAATGGCTCGGCATCCCAGCGGATCACGAGCAGCAGCCCCGCTTCGTCCTGCGCGGCGAACTCGACCGCACGGTTAGCGCGAAGCGCCGACGCGAGGATTCGATCTTGACCGACGCGATGTGAGGCGACGTCAAGGATCTTCCCAGTATCTTCGCGCGCGTCTGGCGCGATCCGATACGCGGGTGGCCGCGTTGGCCCGACCGATGCCAGCCCGTCATCCATGAGCACGCCCAGGGCCACCTGGGTGCTCGACAAGGGTGCAGACAGTGCTTTGGCGACCTCGGTCAGGTGGAGGCCGCGGTCGCGTTGCTCGAGCGCCGCGAGCGCTTCGAGGGCCCGCTGTGAGGAGAAGATCGATGACACTTCAAAAGTCTACGCTGACAACGTAGAATGTCAATCGCGCCGAGAGACGCTGGACGACGATGAGACGTCCGAGCTGGACGTTCCGACTGTCGCCGCTGCTATCCTCGCCAGATGCTGAGCGGCGGACCTCCCGGCGCGTATGGGGCGCAATCCCCGCGCATCTTGATCGTCGACGACGATCCGAACCTGCTCATCCTGCTGGCCGACCAGTTGCGGGCCGACGGCTACGAAACGACGACGGCGCGAGATGGCGTCGAGGCCCTGCGCCGGCTCCAGTCGTCCTGGCCGGACCTGCTGATCATCGACATGATGATGCCGCGCATGGACGGCCTCTCCCTGGCGCGCGAGATCAAGGCCCGGGCGGACCTGCCGATCATCGTCCTGTCGGCGATCGATGCCGGCGACTCGAAGGCAGACCTGCTCGAAGAGGTCGCCGAGGACTACGTCACGAAGCCGTATCACTACCCGGAGTTGCGCGCCCGGATCAACCGGGTGCTGCGCCGCCTGGGCGACAAGGTCCCGCGCCAGAGCCTGGTGCTTGGACCGTATCTGACGCTGGATCTGCACAGACGCTCAGCGACCGTCGCCGGAACCGGGGTCGCCCTCACGCCGACCGAATCGCGCCTTCTGTATGCCCTCGCCGCAAACCTGGGGCAGACCGTCACGACCGAGACCCTGCTCGCCCGAGGCTGGACCGACACCGAGGATGCCGACCCGTCCTACGTCTGGGTGACCATGCGACGACTCCGTCAGAAGGTCGAGCGCGAGCCGAACCATCCGGTCCACCTCCAGACCGTTCGAGGCGTCGGCTACCGGCTGGTCGCCGCGACGGGCGACGACGCCTCCCCGGCGGTCCGTGGCTGACCCCGAGGCGAACCCGGGCTCGCGCCGGCTCGTCGAGGCCTCCGTGGCTGACAACGAGGCGAACCCGGGCCCGCTCGTCGATGCCGACAACGACGACCGAGGCGCCGCCCACGACCCAGCCCCATCCCGACTCGGGTTCAGGTCCCGGCTGACCCTCGCGTTCATCCTGGCGTCGATCCTCCCGATGATCGCGTTCGGGCTGCTGGTCCTGATCGTCGAGCGGGCGCTGGGGAGTCCGGCGCCGGACTCCAACCTCGCGCGCGTCCTGCTGTTCGGTCTTGCAATCGCGGTGCTCATCGCCGTCTTCATCTCGTACCTGCTCGCGGCCGACCTGACCCGGCCGTTGCGGGCCATCGCGGCCGCCGTGGATCGCGTGTCCGCCGGTGACCTCTCGACTCCGATCCGGGTGACCGGTGATGACGAGCTGGCCCGATTGGCCGACAGCCACAACCGCCTGGCAGCCGATCTCGAGCGCCGCAACCGTGAGCTCGGCCAGATCCTGGCCGCCATCGAGGGCGCCTCGCCGCGCGACGGGGTCGAATTCCTGGCCAGGAAGGCGGCGCTCGATGCCCGTGCGGCGTTCGGCATGCTCGATGCCACGGTGATCCTCGTGGATCCCATCGAGATCCCGACGGAGGAGGCCGTCCCCGGTGAGGCGCGGCCGGTCCGTGCGGACCTCCGCGTCGGGAGTGACGCGCTGGGCGTCCTGATGGGGCGCTTGCCGGCGACTCGAACCTGGGAACGAGCGGATCAGGACCTGTTCGACCTGTTCGCCAGCCAGATCGCGATCGCCATCCGCAATGCCCAGCTGTTCGGCCAGGTCGAGGCGCAGAACGCGCAGCTGCTCGAGCTCGATGCCGCCAAAGACGACTTCCTGCGCGGCGTCAGCCACAACCTCCAGACCCCGCTGACCCGGATTCGGGCCAACGCTGATGGCCTCGCGATGGAGCGGCCGGATCAGCGGCTGCTGATCATCGCCGAGCAATCGGATCGGCTGTCCCGGATGGTGCGGCAGCTCCTGACGGTCACCCGCCTGGAGTCGGGCGCGATTCATCCTCGGTCCGAGGTGGTCTCGCTCGTCACCCGCGTGCGCAGGGCCTGGGAGGCGCTCGGGGCTTCTGATGTGCCGTTCACCCTGGACGATCGGGCCGCTGGCTGGCTGGCCGTCGCCGACACGGACCAGCTCGACCAGGTGCTCTGGGCGCTCCTCGACAATGCCGTCAAGTACGGCGGCCGCGCGCCGGTCGCGGTGGAGGTCGTGGCGGACCCGGCGGCCTCGCGTCTGCGCCTGACCGTCTCCGACGGCGGTCCCGGCATCTCGGAGGCCGATCGCGCACGCCTGTTCGGCCGTTTCGTCCGCGGCACGGAGCGCACCGCCGACGAAGGCAGTGGCCTTGGCCTCTACGTCTCGCGCGAACTCTGTCGGGCCATGGGCGGGGAGCTGTTCCTGGAGCCGCCAATAGGCATCGCCGGCGGACTCGGGGCCGCGTTCAGCATCCACCTGCCAGCCGAGTCCGCAGAGGAGGGTTGAAGGCCAGGCGCCGGTGTCGAGTACCCGAATCTCACCATCGTCGGGCGCCCTTGCCATTCGACATATTATCACGCATGATATTCTCATGACTGATAAGCAAACCCTTCCTGGCTTCGTGGGCAGACAGCGTGAGCTGGCCGCGCTCGCGGGCGAGCTCGAGGTCGTGCGGGCGACGGGACGCGGCCGCTTCGTCCTGATTCGCGGCCGCCGACGTGTCGGGAAGTCCTGGCTGGCTGAGGAGTTCCTCGCTCGCCATGGCCTGACCAACGTATTCTTCACCGCGAGTCGCGGCGCCGCAGACCAGGATCTTCCAAGGTTCGCGGAGGAGCTCGCACAAAGCTCACTACCAGACGACGCCCGGGCCGCGGGCGTCCGCTTCGCCCATTGGGAGGCCGCGCTTGCGACCGCCGCGGCCGGCGCAACTCAACAGCGACCTTCGATCGTCGTGATCGACGAGTTTCCCTACCTGGGCGAGAAGAGCGACGACGACGCCCGGGCCATCGAGTCCATGTTCTCGGCTGCCTGGGAAAGGCGCCTCTCGCGCCTCCCGATGATGCTCGTCGTGATCGGCTCGGATCTCGCCATGATGGAACGTCTGACCGAGTATGGCCGCCCGCTGTATGACCGCCCGACGCGCCAGATTGTCGTTGAGCCGCTGACTCCAAGGGACATCGCGGAGATCGCCCGCCTCCAACCTGAGGACGCCTTCGACGCCTACGCGGTCATCGGCGGGCTGCCGGCGTTTGCCGATGACTGGAGACGGGCGGGAGGGTTCCGCGGGTTCCTCCTCTCGGCGCTGAGCCACGCGGACACGCCATTCGTCAATTCGGGCCTCCGAATCCTGGACGCCGAGTTCCCGACTGAGATTCGGCCCCGGGTGGTGCTCTCGGCGATCGGTCACGGCGAACGCACATCAAGGGGGATCTCATCGGCATCCGGGATTCCGGCGAGCAACCTTGACCGCTCGCTCAAACTACTCTCCGAGGCGAAGCGCGTCGTACGGATCGAGGAGCCGCTCTCGGCGCAGCGGCTCAAGGCCCCGCGCTACGGTGTCGCCGACCCGTATCTGCGATTCTGGTTGCGCTTCGTGGAGCCTGCCCTCCCGGAGATCGAGCGGCTTCGCTCGGAGCGGGTCGTTGACCGCATCATGACCGCATGGCCCGACTTCCGCGGCCGCACCGTCGAGCCGATCGTTCGGTCGGCCGTCGAGCGCCTGCTCCCGGACGAGCGCTTGCCCGGAGCGGAGTATGTTGGCTCCTACTGGACGCGGACGAACGACCCGGAAGTCGATCTCATTGGGGCGGATAAGCGGCTGGCACCGGCGAAGGTCGCGTTCGCGGGATCCATCAAGTGGCGCGACACGGCGTCGTTCGAGTCCGCGGACCTGGAGCGACTGATCGCGACGAGCGCCCGAGTTCCCGGCGTCGGCCCCACCACGCCGCTCGTCGCTGTGTCGCGCACGGGGATCGACCGGTCCGCGCGAAAACTTCACATCGGGCTCGGCCCGGCTGACCTCCTCGCGGCCTACCCAGCAAATTGACCTAGAGCGCCGCCTCGACGGCCGCGGCGATGTCGAGAACCTCGCGCGCGTCCGTCGTCGCGCTCATGCCCATTGACGTGAGACGGGGGAGCGTGCCGAGGACCAGGAGCGAACCCCCATCGGCCGGCGCCAGGCGGAACAGCCGTGGATTCTTGACCGTGATGGACCCCATCTCCGTTTCGCTGCGGAGCACCTTGTCGGTGCGCTTGGCCAGATCCTTCGCGGCGTTGAGCCGTGCCGCGGCGGTCGGGTCACCGGTGAACTTGGGCGTACCAAACGTCTTGTGCTCCTCGAAGCCGACCTCGCCGGTCACAGGCTTCGTCAGCCTGAAGACATACGTGAGCGCCCCGCAATACGCGCCGACACCCTGTCGGATGAGGCGCGCCTGGAGCGTGGCCTGCCCCGCACCGGGCAGGTCGAGCTCGACGGTGAGCAGGGGCGTCATCTGCCCTGACCCGAGCGCGTGGCCGATATCGGCGAGCACGGATGCCGCGGTCGCTGCCCCGTCGGTCGTGTCAAGGAGGCGGTAGGGAAGCGGTGTTGCCGACCCGGTGTCCTTGCGGACGATCTCTTCCACGCTCGCCGCGAGCTTCGCCGGATCCTGATTGCCGTAGACGAGGTTATTCACTGCAAGCCTCCGCGGTGACGGCGTTCCTGGACGGCTCGCCGGATGCTGTCCAACACTCTCGGGGCCGAGACCCCAGAAATCAAGCTCCCAACACGCGTCTTCGGCATCCACCCGCGAGGTGATCTCGGCGAGGAAAGCTGAAGTCGGTGACGATACCTCCGTTTACTGATGGCAACCCTGTAATGACTCGTGCAAGGTTGTTTGCAGATAGTCCGTCCGTACTACGACCAAGCGAGGACCAATG
>JANPDO010000222.1:0-3925 GCA_031431535.1 Chloroflexota bacterium | reverse complement strand
GTCGTGTGGCCGACGGCCCGCGGGCTCGTCGCGGCGGCCGGCGCCGTGGCTGGCGTGGAGGAGGTGGCCTGTGCCGGGGCGGGCGCGGTGGCGGCGCCCGCGGTGGCCGCGCCGACCGGAGCGGGCGCGCCAATCGCGCCGACCCGGATCGATTCCACGACCTTGATCACGTCCTCGCGGGTGATTCGTCCGGCGCCGCCCGTCCCTGTGATCTGCGCGGCCGACAGGTCGTGCTCGCGCAGGAGCCGACGAACCGCGGGCGTCATTCGGGCGTCCGGATCGGCGTCATGTGCAGGGGCGCCTGAAACCGCCGCCGAACGGGGAACGGAGGCCATCGCCGGTTGCGCGGCGCCGGGCGTCGGGGCCGTCGGCTGCGCTGGCTCCGAGGCTGCGGCCGCGGCTTCACCCATCGCCGATGGGGCAGGCGCTGGGGTCGTTTGGACGCTCCCGGCCTCGTCGGCCGTCTCGATCACGGCGATCTCGGCGTTGTTGGCGACTGTCGCGCCCTCAGCCGCCAGGATTTCGCGGAGGATCCCCTCGAACGGCGACGGAACCTCAGCGTTGACCTTGTCCGTGATCACTTCAACAAGCGGCTCGTACTTGTCGACATGGTCGCCCGGTTGCTTGAGCCACTTCCCGATCGTCCCCTCCGCGACGCTCTCGCCGAGCTGGGGCATCGTCACCTTGGCCACGTTCGCAGTCCTCCGCTGGCTTGAAGCGTTAGTGTCGCCCATCTTGCGATCAAGTGCGAGGCGCGTCAGGTCGGCGCGGATTCCGCGACGACACGGGCACCCAGCAGCGGCTTCGGGCGCATGGTCTCAGCGCGGCCGATCGGGCGTTGTTGGCATTGGGCAGGTAACGGGCAGTCGCAGCGCGCGCCCGATCCGGCGGCGGTGCCGGGCGATCCGTCGACAAGCCGGATCAAGGAGCAGGTGGCCGACGCTGTGGTCGAAGGCGATCGCCAGCGGGGCGCCAGCGGGGCGCCAAGCGTCCGGCGGCCAGAACCGCTCGAGCGCCGGTGAGGACGCGCCCGTCGGACATGGCGACATGAAGCATCGATGAGAGTTCGAGGCCACGGACGACACCCCCAACCGCTAGATCGGTCGGAGCCTCGCCGCCCTCGGGCGACGACGATTCAGCAGTAGGCGACGATGCTGAAGGCGTAGTCCGCCGGCGTCCCGTTCCGTGTCTGGAGGATGGACATCCGGTCGCGGGACGAGAAGTAGCCTCCACGCACCACGATCTGAAGCGCGGCCGCGGTGTCTCCGACCGGGCGATCCCCCGCGATGCCGCTCGTCGCGACAATGGCGCAACGCGACACGTCCTGCGGAAACGAGAGGTCATACCTGCCGGTCACACCATGCGCCCCGGCCGACACTCCCGCGGAGCTGGCCAGGATCGTGCCATCAGATCTCACCGCCGCCCAGTGCGGGCCAGTGGGTCGGGCATCCTGGGCGTACGACACCCCGGCCGTCACAAGGAATAGCGCGGTAGCGACCCCGATGATCGCAACCCTCCGCGGCGGCCAGACACGGCCCATGGTCCCTCTCCCTCTTCCCTGGACCGGCGACGGTTCGATGAGGCCATTAGGGGCGCGCGTCGGCCGTCGAAACACGAGGGGCGCGCAATGGTCTCCCGTCGGTTGTCCCCATGATGGCATCCTCTTGCACACGCGCAAGGGGCTTATCCACAAAGTTGGGCACCATCTCCGGCGAGGCGTTCAACCTGTCGTCTTCAGGCCGCGGAGCGACGGCCGGCGCAGCGATCGCGCCTTGGAGCGGTGGCTCAACGACTTGACTCGCACCTCCGCCGGAACGGTCGCCGGGACGTCGTCCGATCGCGGTTGCGCCGGCGCGCGTGGGACATCGCCCGACCCTTGAGCACTCGTCCAGTCCCCCTCATCGGGACCGGCGATGACCGTGGCAGCCAGGGCGCTCGTCGGAGTCGGGCCGCCGCCGACCGCCCAGCCGATGGCGGCATTGAACAGGGCGGTCCCGCTGGCGTTGAAGACGGCCGCCGTGTTGTCGCTCATGAACAGCGCCACCCGGCGGGCTGGAGCGACGAGCCCTGGCATGGTCGCCCCGAGCTCGTAGGCGAACAGGCTCGCGGTGGTGGCCCCGGGTATCCGCGCCACGACCGTGGCGTTGGCATTGGGGCTGCCCGCGGCAAACGGGCTGGTCACGCTGGTGACCGCGATGGTGCCGCTGAGGCCGGCGGCCAGCGGATGGCCGGGGGCGACGATGGCCAGGTTCTGCTGGCCGGTCACTTCACTCGTCCCCAGCGCGGTCATCCCGAGGTCGTCGAACAGGCCGGGCTCCCAGGTGACGACCGGCACGGTCGTGGTCCGGAATTTGGTGTTGACGCTGCCCGAGACCGACGATGAACTGATCACCACGACCTGCTTGCCATTGGCGTCGGCGGCAACCGAGGCGGCGTCATCCACCACGGTCACGGTGTAGCCGAGCGCCACGAGTCGCGTTCGGACAGCCGTATCGCCGGTCCCCAGGGCCGCGGGGTTGCCGACCACCAGGAGCGCCGCCGCAGTGCCGGTGACGAACGAGGCTGTATAGGTCGCCGCGGGCGACGCAGGAACTATGTCGTGACTGATCGCACCACCGTCGGACCACGAGCCAAACTGGTACAGCGAACCACCGAGGCTCTGTGGCGAGTTGGCGGTCACCGACAGGCGGGAGCCCTCGATCGCCGTGACCGTGGCCGGGCTTCGAATGATGCTGTCTCCCACCGTGAGCTCCAGCCCAGTAGGTTGCGTCAGGAATGTCACCGCGACCGTCTTCGGGTCGAGCTGTACGGAGGCGGTGTTGGTCAATCCGCGGCTGTCGGTCACGAGCAGGCGAATCTCGAGAAACGCCGGGTACTCGTGCTCCGGGGCCGGGTACGAGCCACCCAGGACCGCGTTCCACGTCCCCTGCGGATGCTCGTGGCATAGCAACTGGGTCACGCAGTGATGGAGGATCACCGACCACCGCATTGCGCTCGAACCGAGCATCTCGTTCGGATCGCTGGCAGATCCGCTGAACGTTATCGTGTCGCCGGAGGCCCACGTCGTACCGACGGTCGGCAGATCGATGGTTGCCGTGGGAGGCGCATTGCCCGGCTGGATCACCAAGCTGGACGTGCCAGTGGCGCCATCGGAATCGATAACCCGGAGGCCAACCGTGACATTCGCGCTGATCGCGTATGTCCGCGATGTCGTGGCCCCCGTCGCATCGTCAAAGAGACCATCGCCATCGAGATCCCATTCGAACGTCAGGCCGGAGAATGGAGCGTCATCGGTCGTCGCCGAAGCGTCGAACTGAACGAGGAGCGGGATTGCCCCGTACGGCGGCGTCGCGCTAAACAAGGCGATCGGTGGCTGATTCCCACCGAAGCTGTCGAGCCGATTGACGGTCCCGGCGCCGATATCGACGTAATAGAGACGCCCATTCGGCCCGATATCCAGGTCCAGGGGGGCAACTCCGGAGAGGATCGTCCTGACGTTGGCGGGATCCGGCAAGCCATTCGTGCCCGGCATCATGATCCACAGGCACGCGTTGGCGTAGTCCGCGACGAACAGGCCGCCGTGATAGGCCACCGGATACGGAGCCCCCGCAAACGCGAGGCCGGTAACGGCGGCACCGCCGCCGGAGCATTGCGCAGGATCGGGCGAGGTGTCGTGGCGATAAGCCCAGTGCGGCGCTGTCACCGCTGCCGTGCCCGCGGCGTAGAGCTGCTCGCACATGTTGACGTTCAGGTTGTCCCAGGCCGACTGCCTGGCCGCCCCCTCGTAACACGGCCAACCGAAGTTCTCGATTGTGACGTCGCGAGGATCAGGGATGCGATCGATCTCCTCCCAGGTGATCGGTGTGGACACGGTGGGCCGCTCGGGCCAGATGACGCGGGGCTGTCCGCTGTGCGGCGGCTTCGA
>JANPDO010000221.1:0-7831 GCA_031431535.1 Chloroflexota bacterium | reverse complement strand
GACACGGCTCGGGGTCCGGGCTGAGATCACTCGCCCGGGCCCAGGCCGCGAGCCATCGGGGAGTCGACCTACCCGGTACTCACCGTACCGCGTTCCCCACGAGTGAACGTGATCCCCTGGCAGATTCGACACGTTGTGTCGATTTCTGGCAGGACCACGAGACGTTCATCCGCATTACGGTACTGCCAGGACCCGAGGGCGGGGGATGGGCGGGGGATGGGCGGGGGATGGCGCGTGCTGGCGGCGCGGGTGCCGGCTGTCCCAACTTCACCGCGGAACATCACTAACGCGCTGCGCGCGACGGCCCGCGCCTGAACTCCGCCCTATACTTCGCGGGCCATGCAAGTCACCACGACACCCGCCCCCAGGTCTACGGTCGTGCTCGAAGTCGAGCTGCCGGCCGAGCGCCTCACCCGTGCCGTCGATGAAGCCGTCCGCCACCTCTCGCGGCGGACCCGCGTCCCGGGCTTTCGTCCCGGAAAGGCCCCGCGGCCGGTATTGGAGCGTCACCTTGGCCCGGGAGCCGTTCTCGAGGACGCGGTCGATCACCTCGTCCAGGACTCCTACCGAAAGGCGCTCCAGGAGCAGGACCTGCTCCCGCTGACCAACGCCGACGTCGAGGTCATCCAGGCCGAGGAGGGCAAGCCGCTCCTGTTCAAGGCGACCGTCCAGGTCAGGCCCGATGTCCGTCTCGGGGACTACAAGCAGTTCAACTTCCGGCCCGAGATCGAGCAGATCGACGACGCTCGCATCGACAAGGTCCTCGACGAGCTCCGGGACCAGAACGCGACCCTTGCTCCGGTCGAGAATCGCGGCGCCAGGGAGGGCGATTACGCTGTCATCTCGTTCACCGGAACCCGCGACGGCGAACCCTTCGAGGGCGGTCGCTCTGAGCGAATGCCGATCATCCTGGGCCAGGAGCGCCTGATCCCGGGGTTCGAGGCCAACTTGATGGGCGTCGAAGTCGGCCGCGCGACGGAGTTCGACATCAGCTTCCCCGAGGACTACCCAGAGGCGGCACTCGCCGGGAAGCCCGCTCATTTCACGGTCGAGGTCAAGGAGCTTCGGGAGAAGGTTCTCCCCGAGCTCGACGACGACTTCATTGCGACCCTGGGCGCCTTCGACGACCTTGCGGAGCTGCGATCCGACATCAAGGTGCGCCTCGAGCGCAATGCTCTCGACCGCGCCCGCCACGCGTTTGCCGATCGAATCATCGAGTACGCCGTCGCCAATTCGACCGTGGACCTGCCGGACATCCTGGTCGACCAGGAGGTCGAGGTGGTCCACGATGAGTTCCGCGGCTCGCTCGCGCGCCAGGGAATCGACCAGGAGGCCTACCTGAAGGCCGTCAACAAGACGGAGGCGGAGCTGCACACGGAGTTCCGGCCTGGCGCCGAGAAGCGGGTCCGCACCCTGCTGGTCCTTTCGAAGGTGGCTGAGGTCGAGGGTCTGACGATCCCGGACACGGACGTGGAAGCGGAGATCGCCCGCGGCCGCGAGCGCTACGCCGAAGATCCAAAACTGCTCGCCTACTTCGATTCGGACCGCGGTCGCTCCTACATTCGGAGTACCCTCCGGCGCAGCCGAATCATCGAACAGCTGATCGATGCATGGCTGGTTGCCCACCCAGACCATCCGGCGTTGCCGCACATCGAGGATGCGCCGGCGACACCAATCGAAGTCGGCGAAGCTGCCGAACAAGCATCCGCCGCCGCCGATTGACCGCCAAGCCGGTCGCGCAGTCAGGGAGACCCAGCATGCTCGTCCCCATGGTCATCGAATCCTCCAGTCGGGGGGAGCGTGCCTACGACATCTACTCGCGCCTGCTCAAGGAGCGGATCATCTTCCTCGGCGATGCCATAGAGGATCACCTCGCCAATCTCGTGATCGCCCAGCTGCTGTTCCTCGATTCCGAGGATCCGGAGAAGGACATCAGCCTGTACATCAACTCGCCGGGCGGGGTTGTCAACTCGGGCCTGGCGATCTACGACACGATGCAATACCTGCGCGCCCCGGTCAGCACGATCTGCATCGGGATGGCGGCATCGATGGCAGCGGTCCTTCTCGCAGCCGGGGCCAAGGGCAAGCGATTTGCCCTGCCCAACAGCCGGATCATGATCCACCAGGGTTCCGGCGGCTTCCGGGGCAACGCGCCGGACGCGGTCATCCAGATGAAGGAATGGGAGTTCCTCGTCCAGCGCAACGTCGAGATCATGGCCCGCCACACCGGTCAGCCGGTTGAGAAGGTCGTCAAGGACACGGACCGGGACTATTTCATGTCTCCCGAGGACGCCAAGGACTATGGCATCATCGACGCGGTCTACTCGGTCCAGTGGGATTCATTGACCGCGCAGCATCACGACGAGAAGGTCGCTCAAGGACCCGCCGAGGAGTCGGACGCCACCCCAGCGCCCGAGCCGAAGCGACCCAAGGGCGAATAGCGCAGGCAAAGGGAGCCAGACGGCCCGTGACCCCGACCAGTACCAGCAAGGGACCAAAGGTTCCGTATCGCTGCTCGTTCTGCGGCAAGAGCCAGGAACAGGTCCGCAAGTTGATCGCCGGCCAGGGCGTCTACATCTGCGACGAGTGCATCAACCTGTGCCAGGAGATCATCGAGGAAGAGCTCCTCGAGACGCCCCGGCCAAAGAGCGCCTCAACAAAGCTGCCGAACCCCCGTCAGATCAAGGACTCGCTGGACCAGTACGTTATCAGCCAGGAGCGCGCCAAGAAGGTCCTCGCGGTCGCCGTCTACAACCATTACAAGCGAGTCAACGCCGGCCACCTGGTCGATGAGGTCGAGCTCCAGAAGTCGAATGTCCTGCTGGTGGGTCCGACCGGCTCGGGCAAGACGCTGCTGGCGCAGACCCTTGCTCGCGTGTTGGACGTGCCCTTCTGCATCGCCGACGCCACCTCGCTGACCGAGGCGGGCTATGTCGGCGAGGACGTCGAGAACATCCTGCTCCGCTTGATCCAGGCCGCCGATTTCGATGTCACCCGGGCGCAGCGCGGGATCATCTACATCGACGAGATCGACAAGATCGCGCGCAAGGCGGACAACCCGTCCATCACCCGCGACGTCTCAGGCGAGGGCGTCCAGCAGGCGTTGCTCAAGATCCTCGAGGGGACCGTCGCCAACGTCCCGCCGCAGGGCGGCCGAAAGCACCCCCACCAGGACTTCATCCAGATCGATACGACCAACGTTCTGTTCATCTGCGGCGGCGCGTTCGACGGCCTCGAGAAGATCGTCGAGGAGCGAGTCGGCAAGCGCTCCATCGGGTTTGGGTCAGAGGGCGCGATGACCCCCGCCCAGCGCGGCAAGATCCTCGAAAAGCTGATGCCGGAAGATCTGCTCAAGTTCGGGCTGATCCCGGAGTTCATCGGCCGCCTGCCGGTCATCGTCACGCTCGCCGCGCTGACCGCCGAGGATCTCGTCCGGGTGCTCACGGAACCGAAGAACGCGGTCACCCGCCAGTTCGAGAAGTTCCTGTCCCTCGACAAGGTGGACCTGGCGTTCACGCCCGGGGCGCTCACGGCGGCTGCGGAGGTCGCCCTGGACCGCAAGACGGGTGCCCGTGCCTTGCGCTCGATCGTAGAGGAATCATTGCTCGAGGTGATGTACGACATCCCGGACCGCGGCGACATCCGCAAGTGCATCATCACCGAGGAGACGATCCGCTCCGGCCGTCTGCCGCTGCTGCTGACCAAGACAGAGATCGATAAGGGCGTCGACGAGACCAACTACGAGGACTGGCTGGCGGACCGCGGCGCCAGCGCGTAGCGTTGGGACGCGGATCGCCGCGGAGCCGACGCTGAACCGGTCCGTGGCACCACGACCGCTCGTCCGCTGGGCGGGCGGCGTTCCATGTTTCGGAGCAGGCGATGACCGATTTGCCAAAGGCCTACGCACCGCGAGACGTCGAGGGCGCGATCTACGAGCGTTGGCTCGAGGCGGACGTCTTCGCGCCCGACGGTGCCGGCTCGACCGCTGACCCCGCCCTCCCCACGTTCACGATCATCCAGCCGCCGCCCAACGTCACGGGCTCTCTCCACCTGGGCCACGCTCAGCGAACCGCCGTCGAGGACCTGATGATCCGCCATGCCCGGATGCGCGGTCAGCGGGCTCTCTTCCTGCCGGGGCTCGACCATGCCTCAATCGCCGCCCAGGTGGTGCTGGATCGCATGCTCGGCGAGGAGGGGGAAAGCCGGAACAGCCTCGGCCGGGAGCGTTATCTCGCACGCATGGCGGATTTCGTCAGCGCGACCCGTGAAGTGATCCTCGGTCAGCAGCGACGAGTTGGAGCTTCGGCCGACTGGGGGCGCCTGCGGTTCACGATGGACGAGCGATCGGCGAAGGCGGTCCGTGTCGCGTTCGAGCGGCTCTACCGCGCCGACCTGGCCTACCGCACGGAAGCCCTCGTCACCTGGTGCCCGGGCTGTCTCACCAGCGTGAGCGACCTGGAGGTGGTCCCGACGCCCGAAACGGGCACGCTCTGGAGCATCGCCTATCACCTGGTCGATGCGGCCGGCGGCGCGGTCGACCCGGACCCGGCCGCCACGATCATCGTCGCGACGACGAGGCCAGAGACACTTCTGGGTGATACCGCGGTCGCCGTCCATCCCGACGATGAGCGTTACGCGAACCTGGTCGGTCGGTTCGTGCGCATCCCGTTTGTCGATCGTGACGTACCGATCATCGCGGACCCGATCGTCGACCGGGCGTTCGGCACCGGTGCCGTCAAGATCACCCCCGCCCACGATCGCGATGATCGCGAGACCGGACTCCGCCACAACCTCCCGGCCCCCACCATCCTTGCCGACGATGCCACGATCACCCAATCCGGGACCGCGTACGACGGTCTCGATCGGTATGCGGCGCGCGACGCCATCGTGGCCGCGCTGACGGCCCGTGGAGACTTGGCCGATTCGAAATCGCACGAGATGGTCGTCGGGCGTTGCCAGCGCAGCGGCGACGTCATCGAGCCACGGCTAAAGACCCAGTGGTTCATCCGGACCGCGCCGCTGGCTGAACGGGCGCTGGCGGCCACGCGGAGCGGGCGGACCCGGATCCTGCCCGAGCGGTTCGAGAAGACCTGGGAACATTGGCTGACCAACATCCGCGACTGGAACGTTTCGCGCCAGCTGTGGTGGGGTCATAGGATCCCGGCGTGGTACTGCCCGGACGGGCATGTCACGGTGACCTCGGCTGACATCGGGCCGACAGCATGTGACACCTGCTCACGCCCGATCAAGGATCTGCGCCAGGACCCGGATATCTTCGACACCTGGTTCAGCTCCGGGCTCTGGCCGTTCTCGACCATGGGCTGGCCGGACGACACGGCAGACCTCGCCACCTACTACCCGACCTCGGTGATGGAGACCGGCTACGACATCATCTTCTTCTGGGTGGCTCGCATGATGATGCTCGGTCTCGAACTGACGGATCGGGTGCCTTTCCACACCGTCTACCTGTCCGGCCTGATCCGCGATCCGGAAGGTCAGAAGATGTCCAAGACCAAGGGCAACGTGGTGGACCCCCTTGGCTTGATCGATGAATCGGGGGCCGATGCCCTTCGATTCGCCCTGATCCACGGCGCGACCCCGGGGAACGACCAGCGGCTCGGCCCGACCAAGCTGGAACACGCCCGTCACTTCGCCAACAAGCTGTGGAATGCCACGCGCTATGTCCTTGGTGCGCGCCCGTCTACGATCCCGGCCGGTGCGGAGCGGCGCCATCCGAACCCCTCCGACCTTGGGCCGTCCGAACGCTGGCTCCTGTCGCGCACGGCGGCCACGATCACGGCGGTAGATCGCGCGATGGCCGACCATGCGTTCGGTGAGGTCACGCGTCTGCTGTACGACGCGATCTGGGGTGAGTACTGCGACTGGGGACTGGAACTGGCGAAGGTTCGGCTGGCTGACGAGACGCTCCCAGTCGAGTCGCGCGAGGCCACCTGGTGGACGCTCGTCGAGGTTCTCGACACCTATCTGCGGCTCCTGCACCCCGTCATGCCGTTCGTGACGGAGGCGCTGTGGGGATCGCTGCCGCACCGGGCTACGGACCCCGACCTGTTGATCGTGGCCCGCTGGCCCATCGCGAGCGAGCGCGATACCGCCGCCGAGATGGGTGTCGGGACCATGCTGGACCTGGTTCGTGGCATCCGCAACGCCAGGGCCGAGGCAAGGGTCGAACCAGCGCGGTGGCTGCCCGTCGACATCGCGGTGCCTGAAACGCTCGGCGCCACCTTCGAAGGGATCCGGCCGGCCATCGAGCGACTTGCGCGCGCGCGTCCACTCGTGCGCGTGCTCACCCGCGAAGCCCTGTCGGACGCCGATCCGAATCACTTGGCGGTGATCGCGGGCGAGGCTGAAGCACTCGTCCGGTTCACGGCCGCGGGACAGGCCGCGAGCCCCGAATCGGGCGCCCTCGACCGCGCCCGGCTCGAGCGCGAACTCGCCCAGGCGGAGGGCTGGCTGGCGGCCGCCCAGGACCGTCTCTCCAGCGAGACCTTTGTCGCCCGAGCGCCGGCCGCTGTTGTCGAGAACGCGCGAACGCGCGAAGCCGACCTGACCGATCAGGTGGCGCGATTGCGCGAGCGCCTCGGAGCGTGAGCGGCAGCCGGGTAGGCCGGACCCGCCGGCTTGCCGTGAGTCCAGGGTGCCCCGGGTGTGCCGGGCGCGCGTCAGGACGGGCGCGGGTCGATCGGGGTCAGCCCCTGCTACGATGCGGACCGATCATCCAACGCCGCCGGAGACTCGCCAGGTGCCGCTCGACTTCCTGAAACGAAAGGACAAGGCCGCTACGCCGACCGGGACTGCCCAGCCGGCCTCGGGCTTGATGCCCGAAGAGGTGCTCGCCCAGGACCACCTGCTCAAGCTCTACTACGCCGGGAAGAGCAGCGAAGGCGTCCGGATGAAGGCGGGGCCAGCGGCCGTCCGCGAGTTGCCGTCCATGCTGGTGGGACTCGCGCGCAGCGAGGTCCAGGTCGTCGAGCCGCTGCCAATCGAGTTTAGCCAGGCGACGCCGACGATCGTGACGCCGTCGGAGGCGATGCAATGGTTGAACGCCCATCACGCCCGGTCGCCCATTACCCGCCACGCCCTGGTTGTGCTCGAGTCGATTGACGCGATTGATCTCGCCTTCGATACGTTCGTGTGCGCCCTGCTCGAGGGCGAAGTGGACACCTCGGGCTACCCGGAATACAACGCCGTCGTCGGCGGTGTGGCGGCCCACTGGGATGAGGCGACAGGAGACATGATCTGTCGCGCGGTCGTTGGATGGGGTGGCAAGGGCGCGCGTGGGGACACCGATCGGATCGGCGCCAGGATGCTCAGCGGGATCCTCAACAATGTGCTCGCCAGCCAGCACGCCCTCGGCCTGACCAGCATTGAGCGCCCGGTTCCCGCCGCGGGTCGGGGCGGGCTGGTCTGCACTCACTGCGGCTTCGCGTCCGGTCATGAGCGCGCCTTCTACTGCCCCAAATGCGGCATGCGTCTGCTGCGCGGCTGAGCGCGGACCTGCCCGATGCCCCTGTACGACTATGACTGCACCGCCTGCGGGCGGCGGGTCGAGGTGATCCATGGCGTCCATGCCGCCGGACCCACGGAATGCCCGAATTGTGGAAGCGGGCCGCTGCGAAAAGCGATTGCTGCCGCGGCCGTCCATTTCAAGGGATCAGGCTGGGCAAAGCGGGATCGGCGGTCTGCCGCGTCGTCCAGCTCCACGAAGGGGTCAACCGATGCCGCCACGCCAACCGACGGGGCCGCCGCGGAAGGCACGAACAAGCCCGACGGATCTGGATCCGGGGGCGATCCGGGCGGCGGCTCGGGGGAG
>JANPDO010000220.1:0-3500 GCA_031431535.1 Chloroflexota bacterium | reverse complement strand
ATCCCGGCCCCGGCGCGGGCGCGAGCGCGCCGACGCGACCACCACCGGGCGTCGCAGAAACCTGGCGTGCCTGCGCGGGCGTGAGCCGCGCCAGGGTCGGGCCGAACTGCCAGGTGTCGGCGAAATCCGACGGCTTGACGTCGTCCCAGGGCCACGGCTCGCGGGTCTCGCCCTCGGACCTCCAGATCATCGCAGCCGTGTAGGCGGATGGTTCGAACACTTGGCTTTCGAGGCCGCGCTCCCTTAGCCAGACATCGAAGTCGAGCAGGGTGGCTGCCAATCGATCCAGCTGCTCACGCATCTCGCGGTCGTCCACCTGATCCCCGGACTTCGGCGACAGGGACACGGTCTTGTTTGCGGCTTCGTCGAGATAGCGCGCGTTGATCGCAAAGGTTGTCGACCCGGCGTCGTCGCCATCGCCCGCATATCTGGTTTTCGCCGCCCGAAGCCCGCCCTCGTCGAGCGCATAGCGGAGCAGGGTGTCGCGCTGCTCGCCCGAGAGCATGGCGTAGCGATAGGGGGCGAACTGCGAGTCCGGCTCCATGCTCCGGAAGAGGACCAGCCCGTCGGCGTAGAGCCTGAAGCGCGGGAGTTCGTAGAGCCACCCGTCCTCCCCGCAGAAGCCGCATTGCGACGTCACCTCGAGATTGACCGGGGTCTCGAAGGGGTCGCGTTCGGGCCCTGGCGACGATCCGCCCGGCGGGACCGTTGCCTTCGGACTCGCCGGACCGAGGGTGGGGGACACAATCGGCGGCTCGGTTGCAACTGGCGGCTGGGCTTCGACCGGCGCTTGGGATTCGGCCGGCGGCGGAAAGTGCGTCGCATCCGGCGACGGCGAAGGGCTGGCGGCCGGCGCGCAGCCAACAACCATGAGCAAGGCCGTGGCCGCGGCAGCTAGTGCGTTGACGCGCTGTCGCCGTTTCATCCGATGCCTGCGCCCAGGGGTGGGCTTGACGCGACAGCGCCAACGGCACAATCAACCGATACCCGAGCCGCCGGAGCGTCCGCGGCGCGTGGACCGTGCCCACCGGGGCGTCGACGATCAGTCACCGACGACGACACGGAAAAAGCTCGTCGTGGAGGCCGCCTCGTCGTCGCGGTCGTCCTCCCGATAGAGTTGGACGCTCCAGTCGCCGGGCGGCGGAGCCCTGAATTCGAGGACCGAACCCTCGCTGGGCCCGCCCTCGTCGATCAGCTGGAACGCCACTTCAAAGTCGGGCCCGTCAACAGAGGACTCGAATTGCGTCTGCCAGCGCTCAGCGTCGCTCTGCGCGGCCCATGAGAGCGACCATCGGAGGAAGTGGGATCGTTCGTCGGGCAACTCGAATCGCAACAAACCACCCGTCGGGACCCTGACGATGTTCTCCGCTGGAAGGGGTTCCAAGGGGGGCCCGCAGATGTCGCCAAAGAACCCGCCGCAAGCATTCACACCGACCTGGCGTCGATCGTCGACGACCAGCACGATCGGGCCGGGGGCGTCGAGGCAGATGAGGCTGCTACCCCCAGACGCGGAGCAGCCTCCGCCCAGCTCCGAGTGAAGGGTAGGCGGCGGCTGTTCACATGCCCATTCGACGGTACCGGTCAGTCTGGCCATCGCTGGATTCCCGCCCAACGGGCGGATCCAGTCGGCGAGCTTGATCGACGGGGAACCAGCGGTCTCCGGGTTCGGCGCCAGACCGTCGAAGCGCGTCGTGCCGCTCGACCCGTCCTCGGCGATGTCTACATTCTCGACGGAACCAGTGCCCGGACCCGCGACGTAGCTCGCGGCGCCGTGACGGTGGATCGTGAATTCGTATGATTCGAGCCAGATTTCGACACGCTCGCCTGCGAGCATGATGGAGAAGTTTTGGAGTACGACGACGCTTGGTTCACTGAATTCGCCGCCGGGTTCCCAAAGACACGACATGGCGCCCGTGATCGCCGGTTGATCCGGCGAGGTCAGGGTCACTCGTGCCGCTCCGTACGACTCCAAATCGGGGTACTGGAGCGCGGGCCGTTCTTGATCGGGGTACGGAATCACCGGCCGAGCGTAGGCGGTCGGACTCGGCAGTTCGCTCGCGGGCGCGGCCGGACTCGCTGGTTCGCTCGAGGGCGCGGTCGGTACGGGGCTCGGTGTCGCCGTCGGTGGCCGGCTGACCGTCGGTGGATCCGTCGCGATGTGTGATGGCGAGGGCTCTGTCGAGGAATCTGCCGCCGGGCCCTGGACGCTGCACGCAGTGAGGGACAAGCCAATGACTAGGATGCGGAAGGCGACGCCGCGTCGGCCAGTGTCTCTCATCCTCGGGCTACCGCCCCTTCGAGCACGGTATGCGCGAGGCGACCGACGCGGGACTGGACCACGATCATGGAGATCAGGTCTCGGCGCATCTCGGCAAGTTGCCACAAGAGAATGAGCCGATCGAGCTGGCTGGTCACCTGACGCCTCCGATGTCTCTCGTCGTGCGGACCTGGATGCTATTGGTCCTGTGACGCGACCGCCCATCGAGGTGTTACCGCGGGCCCATGCTCGTTGGCGCCATTGCTCGACGCGATCGGGCCTGCTGCGGCGAGCCTTGGACGGATACGAGGGCCGCCTTCACGACGACCTGGGTGGATCAAGCCAACGGGACGAATTCTTGAACCCCGGCTATTCCTCTGCTGCGGCAGTTCCCGCCTCGCGGGCATCGACCCACGGACGGAGCCCGGCCACGGTGCACGCACGGCGGTCGTCCGCCTCCCGGTCGCGCCGTCGAACCAGCATGGCGATCCCTGCGGCCAAGCCTGCCAATACGGGGACGAGCGGGAACTCTGCCGACCTTTCAGGAACACCACGCGCCGCCGTGTCGGTGACGGGCAGTCCTTGCCTGGCGAAGTCCACGTTGACCGGGACGCTGCTGTACGTTGCCGTGCCGTCCCCGAACTCGCCGTCGAAGTTCGCGCCCCAGCACTTGACCCTACCGCCGCCGGCGAGGGCGCAGGTGTGGGCGCCACCGGCGGCTATCGCGGTGACCCCGCTCTGGAGACCCGTGACGTCGACCGGAACATTGCTTCCCCCTCTGTCCACGTGCCGGCTCCCGAGCTGGCCAAGGCCGTTTGAGCCCCAGCACTTGACCCCGCCGCCGGTCATCAGCGCGCAGGTGTGGTCGGAGCCAGCGGCTATCGCGCTGGCCCCGCTCGCGAGGCCGACGACGTCGACCGGGACGAGGCTCTGTGTCCACGAGCCGTTGCCGAGCTGACCCCCGCCGTTGTGACCCCAGCACTTGACCGAGCCGCCGGTCGTGATCGCGCATGTGTGGTAGAAGGCCGCGGCGAGCGCGGCGACGCCGCTGGCGAGACCATGTACGTCGACCGGGACGATGCTGTAGGTCGTCGTCCCGTCCCCCAACTGTCCTGTGACGTTCCAGCCCCAGCATTTACCCCCACCCTCATGCGTGAGGGCGCACATGTGGCCAGTGCCGGCGGCGATTGCACTGACCCCGCTCGTGAGGCTAGAGACGTCCACCGGGACGCCGCTGTTGATC
>JANPDO010000219.1:0-6282 GCA_031431535.1 Chloroflexota bacterium | reverse complement strand
TTTGAGGCGTCAGGTCGCGCGGGGTAGACTCGGGACACCCTCAGGGCATCGCTGGCGAGTGGCCTAACGGTAAGGCACCTGATTCTGGATCAGGGGATTGAAGGTTCGAATCCTTCCTCGCCAGCCAACCTCCGCGCCATCTGGCAGCAACCCGGAGGTATCAAAACAGCAGCACATTGGCGGCGCGGAAGGCCGTTCCGGTCGGTCGCCGACCCGCGCGCCAGCTCGCCGCGCGCTCGACTCGCTCACCGGCGGCTCCCGCCGGTGCTGGCCTTCGGAGCGTGCCGTGAGCTCGCCGCGACGATCAGGTGAACAGGCAGATGTCGGCGTCGGCCGCCCAGGTCAGGAAGTGGGTCGCGCTGCAGACCGGTTCGATGCCGTCGATGAAGCTGTCTTCCTTGAAGCCGAACACGTCCATCGTCATGCCGCACGGCTGAAGCTTCACGCCGAGCTCGACCGCGAGGTCGATGAGCTCATCGATGGAAGCGACACCGTGATCCTTGAACTGGTTCTTCATCATCCACGTCGCCATCGGCGTCATGCCCGGCAGCGCAGTCAGGAGTTGCGGCATCGGGATGGGCATCGGCATCGCGGGGTTGCCGGTCGTGCCAATCTCCAGCTTGCGGTTCTTCTGGAGGATCTTGAGTCCGTAGAACGTGTAGAAGATGCCGACATCCCAGCCGAGCGACGCGCCGGTCGTAGCAAGGATGAGCGGCGGATACGCCCAGTCGAGCGTGCCCTTGGTTGCGATGATGGCCATCTTCTTTGGCTTGGCCCGGCGTTCTGCGTCACGCTGCGCCAGGATCTCGTCCACTCGGGCCGCCACGATCTCGTCGACCCGGTCTCGAATCAGGTGGTCCAGCTCCGGAAGTATCGCGTTCGCTGTTTGAAGCATCTCTGATTTCCCGTTCTAGCTCGGTATTGATGTGTTGAGGGAAGTTGATCCCTGAGTGCCCAGAAAGGGTCAGGACTTCTGGATCCAGAAGCGCATGACCGGCCCCACCTTGTCGTGAGACAGGAGTGGGTTGCCCGTGCTCGTGGCCCAGGCCGCAACATCGGGGATGGAGCCCGGGTCGGTGGCCTCCAGGAGAAGGACCTGTCCCGGCGCGAGTTCCTTCATCGCCTTGGCCAACTTGACGATCGGCATCGGACAGAGCATGCCCTTGCAGTCAAGCGTCCGATCCACCGCCGCTGCTTGCGCCATCGTCATCCTCCGTCCCTACGACCTGTCCACGAGCATCGTACTCGACGAGGGCAATTGGTCCAGACTGGCGCGTGGGACGCTGGGAGGAACCACCGAGGGATGGCTGTGACAGGGGAGCCCGCACGTTCGTACATCTCGCGACCAGCTCTACGTGTCCTGCCCATGGCGGAGGTCGACCCGCCACGCTGGGTCAAGGTGCTTGACCAGGAACGTTGCATCGGCTGTCACGCCTGCACGACGGCCTGCAAGTCGGAGAACGAGGTTCCGTTGGGCGTCACGCGGACCTACGTCAAGGCGGTCGAGGTTGGCACCTTCCCCCAGGTCCGCCGAAACTTCCAGGTCACCCGCTGCAACCAGTGCAGTGACGCCCCGTGCGTCGCGGCCTGCCCGACATCGGCGATGTTCACGCGGCCTGACGGGATCGTCGACTTCAACAAGAACTCGTGCATCGGCTGCAAAGCGTGCATCGCCGCGTGCCCATACGACGCGATCTTCATCAACCCCGAGGATCATTCGGCCGAGAAATGCAACTTCTGCGCCCAGCGGCTTGACATCGGGCTGGAGCCGGCCTGCGTCGTGGTCTGCCCGGCCGAGGCGATCCTGGTGGGCGACCTCAACGACCCGACCTCCAGGGTCGCCCAGATCATCAACCGCGAGCCCGTTGCGGTCCGCCGGCCGGAGAAGGAGACCCGGCCGGGCGTTTTCTACAAGGGAGCCCACCAGGCAACCCTCGACCCCCTGTTCGCCCGCGCGCCCGAGGGCCCGGTCTACATGTGGAGCGAGAAGGAGCGCGGGCCGATGATCGTCGAGTCCGGCCATCCGAACCATGCCAACAGCTCCGCGGCCGCCCTCCTCGCCTACGACGTCACCCATCGCGCTCCCTGGGACTGGCGAGTCAGCCTCTACACCTGGACCAAGGGTGTCGCGGCGGGTGCCTACCTCGTCCCGCTGCTGCTGATCCTCGCCGGCATGATCAGCGACACGGGGCCGCTGTGGCAATGGGCGGCGCCGATCCTTGCCGGTGGCTTCCTCGCGCTGACCGGCCTCATCCTGCTAGCCGACCTCGAGCATCCGCGCCGCTTCGTCTACATCTTCACCCGGCCCCAGTGGCGGAGCTGGCTCGTCCGCGGTGCGCTCCTGATCAGTTGCTACGGCGCCGTCCTGGGCGTCCACTTCATCCTGTCCGTCGTCGGTGGCGGTGGTGGGGGCGGCATGCCGGGCCTCCAGGCGCTCCTCGCGTTCGCCGGTCTGCCACTCGCGGTCATGACCGCTGTCTATACGGCCTACCTGTTCGCCCAGGCGAAGGCGCGCGATCTGTGGCAGAGCCCGCTGCTGCCGCCGCACCTCGCGATCCAGGCGATCCTGGCTGGCTCGGCGGTCCTGATGCCGGTGGCGCTGATCCTGGAACCTCCGGCCGTGCCGGCGCTCGCGATTCTGCTGGCGGCGACATCCGTGCTCCACCTCCTGATGGTCGCCGGCGAGATTACTCTTGGCCACCCGACCGCCCACGCCAACCTCGCGACCTGGCAAATGACCCGCGGCCGATTCCGGGGCTGGTTCTGGCTGGGTGCGGCATTGGTCGCCACGTGCCTGATCGCCCCGATCGGGCCGGCACTCGCGTTGCTGGCGGCCGCAGCGGCGCTTGCCGGGCTGCTCGCCCACGAGCACGCCTACGTCCAGGCCGGCCAGTCGGTCCCGCTCGCATGACGGAGGAGCGCCGGCCCCCGGAAGCGACAACGGAGGCCCTTGGCCGCCGGGTCAGTGCCGCCCGAAGCGCCACCGAGGCGCGCGGCGAGACCTTCTATCCGGGCGCCAGCCGGATCCACCTGGCGGCCTATCCGCCCAAGGAGCGCTGGGACGACTGGGTGGAGCTGGACTCGAAGTCATGGCCGGAAAAGGTCGAGAAGCGCTACATGCTGGTGCCCACGACCTGCTTCAACTGCGAATCCGCCTGCGGGCTGCTCGCTTATGTCGATCGCGACACGCTCCAGGTCCGCAAGTTCGAGGGCAACCCGGAGCACCCGGGCTCGCGCGGCCGAAACTGTGCCAAGGGTCCCGCCACGCTGAACCAGATCACCGATCCGGACCGGATCCTCCAGCCGCTTCGGCGAGTCGGGGCGCGCGGAGAAGGTCGCTGGGAAACCGTCACCTGGGACGAGGCGCTGGACGATCTCGCCGCGCGCATCCGCACGGCCATCGTCGAGGAACGCCCGAACGAGGTCATGTATCACGTCGGACGCCCCGGCGAGGACGGCTTCACGGAGCGGGTCCTCGCCAGCTGGGGGGTCGACGGTCACAACTCGCACACCAACGTCTGCTCATCCGGCGGCCGGACCGGCTATCACTTCTGGACGGGCATCGATCGGCCCAGCCCGGACCACGCCAACGCGAAGGTGATCCTGCTCATCAGTTCGCATCTCGAGGCCGGCCACTACTTCAACCCACATGCCCAGCGGATCGTGGAGGCGAAGGCCAACGGCGCCAAGTTGATCGTCCTCGACACGCGCCTGTCCAACACCGCCACCCACGCCGACCACTGGCTGTCGCCCTGGCCGGGCTCCGAAGCCGCGATCATGCTGGCGATCGCCAATCACCTGATCGACACCAACCGCCACAACCGCGACTTCATCCGGCGCTGGTGGAACTGGGAGGAATACCTCGCCGCCGAGCATCCGGATCGGCCGCGCACCTTCGAAACCTTCGAGGCGCTCCTACATGAGCTGTACGCCGGTTTCACCTTCGACTACGCCGCGCACGAGTCGGGCGTCGATGCGTCCGTGATCGCACAGGTCGCGGAAATCGTGGCCGATGCCGGAACACGCCTGTCGACCCACACCTGGCGCTCGGCCGCCGCCGGCAACCTCGGCGGCTGGCAGGTTTCGCGGACGCTATTCCTGCTCAATTGCCTGCTGGGCGCGGTGGCCGTGCCAGGCGGCACCTACCCCAATGCCTGGAACAAGTTCGTCCCAAAGCCGATCCACGTGCCGCCCCATCCACGCACCTGGAATGACCTCACCTGGCCGGTGGAATACCCGTTGGCCCTCAACGAACTGTCATTCCTGCTGCCGCACTTTCTCAGGGAGGGCCGGGGCAAGCTCGACGTCTATTTCAGCCGCGTCTACAACCCGGTCTGGACCAACCCGGACGGTTTCTCCTGGATCGAGGCGCTGACCGACGAATCCCGGGTGGGCATGCATGTAGCGCTCACGCCGACGTGGAGTGAGACCGCCTTCTTCGCCGACTACATCCTGCCGATGGGCCACGGCTCGGAGCGCCACGATGTCCACTCGTACGAGCAGTACGACGGCCAGTGGATCGGCTTCCGCCAGCCCGTGCTGCGCGCCGCCCGGGAGCGCCTGGGCGAGACGATCGATGACACCCGACAGGTCAACCCCGGGGAGGTCTGGGAGGAGAACGAGTTCTGGATGGAGTTGTCCTGGCGGATCGATCGCGACGGCGCCCTCGGGATCCGCAAGTTCTACGAGTCCCCCGCACGTCCGGGCGAACGGATGAGCGTCGACGACTACTACGGGCACATGTTCGAGCACTCGGTGCCCGGCCTGCCGGAGGCCGCGGCGAAGGAGAATCTGACCCCCCTTGGCTACATGCGCCGCTTTGGGGCGTTCGAGATCCGCAAGGGGGTCGGATCGGTCCACGAGACGCCGGTCCCGGCCGAGCAGCTCGTCGACACGGCCACCGACGAGTTTGGGCGCGTCTATACCCGTTCGGACAAGCCGCCCAGCCCCAACGTCGTTCCGATGGCCGGGCCGGACCCGGACGGCGAGGGGCGGCGCGCCGTCGGGGTGGTTGTCGACGGCCAGATTCTCCAGGGCTTCCCCACCCCGTCAGGCCGGCTCGAGTTCTACTCCTCCACGCTCACCCGGTGGGGCTGGCCGGAGCACTCGATCCCTGGCTACATCCGGAGTCATGTCCACCAGGACGCACTGGCCGATGACCAAATGGTCCTGATCTCCACGTTCCGGCTGCCGGTCCAGATCCACACCCGGAGCGCCAACGCGAAGTGGCTCGACGAGATCGCCCACACCAACCCGCTGTGGCTCCATCCGGGGGATGCCGGGCGCCTCGGGATCGGCCCGAACGACCTCGTCCGGGTGGAGACGGAGATCGGCTACTTCGTCGTCCGGCCGTGGCTGACCGAGGGGATCCGGCCCGGGGTCGCGGCCTGCAGCCACCACATGGGCCGCTGGAAGCTTGGTGACGCGGGCCAGCGGGCCGTGATGGCGACGGTCGCGCTGGATCACGAGGGCGACGCCTGGGCGATGCGTCGGACGCGCGGAGTGGAGCCGTTCGAATCAGTCGACCCGGACACGAAGCGCATCTGGTGGACGGACGTTGGCGTACACCAGAACCTCACCTTCCCGGTCCACCCCGACCCGATCTCCGGGCAGCATTGCTGGCACCAGGCCGTCAGGGTCCGCCGTGCCGAGCCGGACGACCGCTACGGCGACATCCACGTCGATACGGCGCGGGCCCGCGAGGTCTACGAGCGCTGGCTGGGCCTGACCCGCGGCGCTCGCGAGGTCTCGCCCGACGGGACCCGCCGACCGTACTGGATGATGCGCCCGCTCAAGCCCGGGCGTGACGCCTTTCGATTGCCGGCGGAGCGCCCCAAGGCTGGCGTCACGTGAAGCCGAGGTGAGCGCGGCGGTCGGGCGATTCGATCCGGCCCGCAGGGGCGACGCCTCCGGCTTGCGCGCCTCCAGCGGCTCCGGTCGCGCGGAGCTGTTTCGGGCGCTCGGGGTCCTGTGCGAGAGCCCGCTGCCCGGTCACGCACGGATCGCCGGGGCCCTTGGACTGCCCGGTGTCCCGGATCCGGCCGAGCACGCCGCCGTCTTCCTGTTCCAGTCGTACCCGTACGCATCGGTGCATCTCGGATCAGAGGGGATGCTCGGCGGGGAGGCACGGGACCGCGTCGCGGGGTTCTGGCGCGCGATCGGGCTGGTGCCGCCCGCCGAGCCGGATCACCTGGCCGCGCTCCTGGGTCTCTATGCGACCCTGATCGATGCCGAGGCGAGCGAGCCGGACGAAGCCCGCCTCGTGCTCCGGCGCGAGGCCCG
>JANPDO010000218.1:0-17774 GCA_031431535.1 Chloroflexota bacterium | reverse complement strand
ATCAGCCCGCACGAGGAGTGCGGCGTCGAGGAAGCCGTCCGCATCGTGGAGGCGCAGGGCGGCTCGACGGCTGTCCTCACCCTCGGCCCGATCGCGGCAGAGGAGCAGCTTCGCGATGCGATGGCGGTCGGGATCGATCGGGCGATCCTGCTCGAGACCGACGGCCGCGAGTTCGATCCGGTCGCCACGGCGGCCGCGATCGTGGAAGCCGTGCGCGCCCAGGAGGCCTCGCGCACGCCGTTTGATCTCCTCATGTTCGGCACCGAAGCGGCTGACACGGGCGATTTCCAGGTGGGCATCCGGGTGGCCGTGGCGCTCGGGCGGCCGATCGTCTCCGGGATCAAGTCGCTAACGCTTCGCGACGGGATAGTCATGGCGCGGCGCGAGGCACCGGGCGGTGGCTGGGAGACCTGCGAGGTCCCGCTCCCGGCGGTCGTGTCGGTGAAGGAGGGACTCAACCTGCCGCGCTATCCATCCGTGCCGGGCCGGCTTCGGGCGAAACGCAGAGAGATCGAACGCATGACGCCGGCCTGGTCGCAGACTGGTCCCGTCAAGCTGGGGCTGCGCGTGCCGCACACGGAGGGTGCGCCCGTCGAGATCCTGGGTCGTGGGCCGGAGGCGGCGCCGGCCATCGTGGATCTGCTCGAGCGGATCGGCGTGCTGGCCTCATGAGCCGAGGCCCGGTCGCATGAGCGGCATTCTGGTCTTCGTCGAGCACACCGCCGGCGAGGCCGACCGGCTTTCGAGAGAGGCGCTCGTCCTGGCTGGCTCGCTGGCCGCAGCGGCGGCCGCGGGCGCCGCCGTCGAGGCGGTCCTGTTCGGGGCTGACGCCGCCGCGGTTGCGGGTGGCCTCGGTGAGCAGGGCGTTCGGACCGCTCATGTGGTCGAGGACTCCCGATTGGGAGCGTACGCGCCCGCTGCGTGGGCGGGGGCGATCGCCGAACTCATCGAGGCGCGCGGACTGGCGGCCGTGATCGCCGGCGGCAGCGAGCGCGGCAACGAAGTCCTCGCCCATCTCGCGGCGCGCACCGGTCGCCCAATGGCAGCCAACGTCACCGACGTCACCGTGGCGGCAACCCAGGGCGATCCGTGGCGGCTGACCCGTCAGCGCTGGGCCGGGAGCCTGCTGGAAGATGCCGAGTTGCACGCGGACGTCCACGTGCTCACGGTGGCCCCCCACGTGATTCCCGTCGATGAATCAGGGGGAGCCTCCGGGGGCGCGCTGGCGGCTTCGGTCGTCCGCTTCGATCCCGCCGTCAACGACCGGGATCTCGTTGGACGGGTCACCGGGCACGAAGCCCCAAAGGGCGGGGCCATCTCCCTCGGCGACGCGAAGGTCGTCGTCAGCGGCGGGCGTGGGGTCGGGAGTGCCGAGGGGTTCGGCATCCTCGAAGAGCTGGCTGGGCTGCTGGGCGGCGCCGTGGGCGGGTCCCGGGTCGTGACCAGCAACGGCTGGCGACCCCACAGCGACCAGGTCGGTCAGACCGGGCTCCGGATCGCGCCTGACATTTACATTGCGTGCGGGATCAGCGGCGCCATCCAGCACATTGTCGGCTGCAAGGCGGCCAAGCGGATCCTGGCCATCAACACGGACCCTGACTCGCCGATCATGGGCGTCGCCGACTACGCGGTGATCGGCGACCTGCACCAAGTGGTCCCGGCAATCACCGCCGAGATCAGGCGGCGGGCCGCTGCCCGCGGCTGAATGGGCGGCGTCTCAGCACGAGGTTACAGAGGGAGGCGGCACAACTCCGTCCAGCGGCCCTGCTCGTGAATTCCAACAGGGTTGGTGTAGGGGACACGCGCCATACGCTTCTCCCAACCACACTGGAATTCACGACCGATTCGGAGGGTTCCGGTGCGCAAATTCCAGGCGGGCTGGTGAGATCGACATGCGGGGCAGCTTTTTGGTCGCGTACACCAACCGGGTTGGAATCGGGCGCGCCGCGGCCCGTGTTCTGGGCCGAGAAGCCGGCCGCGGTCGAGAGCTACCGTTCGCAGACACCGACGGGACGGTTGGCGACGATGGTGGACATCGTGGGTGCCACGGTCTTCCTGCTGGAGACCAGGCCATGAGAATCGTGGACGTCATCGTCGACGGCGGCTGGCACTGCCGGTAGCCGCTCCGGACCGCCTCTCACCCCAGGAGTGCAGAGTGCTGCGTGCGACCGCGGCCAGCGCCTCGACGAGGGCCGGACCTGCATTGAGCGATTCGATCCGGCGAAAGGTCAGTCCGTAGTGCTCCGCCTGCTCACGTGCGCCCACGTCAACGTCGTAGAGGATCTCCAGGTGGTCGGCCAGGAACTGCACCGGGACGACGAGCACGACACCTCCGCCTGAGGCGGCGATCTCAGGCATCAGGTCGGCGAAGTCCGGCTTCATCCATTCGCCCGGCTCGTGACCCGCGCTTTGCCAGCAGAACGACCAATCGGCGTCCGCCAGCCCGGCTCGCGCTGCGACGGCATTCGCGGTGCTGCGCAGCTGTTCGAGGTAGTCCGGTTCGTGCTCAGCCACTCGCCTGGGCAGGCTGTGCGCCGTCATCAGCACGCGAACGGTCCGGCGCTCGGCCGGGGCAAGGGCGGCCAGGGCATCGGTAACGAGTCGCGCAAGTGCGAGAACGAAGGCCGGCTCGTCGTGCCAGGCACCCGCCACGATCGTATCGGGCGCTCCGTCGCCCATTGTCAGCAGGGCCGCATCGATGGCTCGGTCGTAGCCGCTCATCAACAGCGGCGAGTGCTGCGGCGAAAGAACGATCGCCACGACCCTGGTCACGCCGGCGTCCCGGAGCGACTGCAGGCCCGCCGAGATCGACGGCTCGGAGAATCGCATCCCGACATCGACCGGCCACCCGAGGACCTCAGCAAGCGCGCTAGCCTGGCGGCGGGTGATCTCGATGAGCGGTGAGCCACCGATCACCTGATAGCGCCGGGTGAACTCGTCGACGAGTTCCGGCTCCGGCTCCCGTCCGCCGCGGATACGGGCGAGATAGGCGCGAATGTCCTCTCGGTCCAGCGAGTCAGGCGACCCGTAGGTCATCAGGATTGCGCCTGGCCGGTCCGGGCCGCTCACGCGCCTGCCTCCCCGGCGATCCCGGCCGCGGCCCCGGCCCCGACAGTTTCCTCGTGGACCAGGTCGACAAGTCGGCGGAGGAGATCCGTGTCGGTCTGTGGCAGCACGCCGTGGCCCAGATTGAACACGTGGCCCGGTCGCCCGCCAGCCTCCTCGAGCACCGCCCGGGCGCCAGTTCGAGTCGCCTCCCAGCCGGCGAGAAGTCGGGCGGAATCGAGGTTGCCCTGGACCCCGCGGTCCCGGCCGACCCGTCGCCAGCCATCGCTCAGCGAGACGCGGTGATCGAGCCCGATGACGTCGCCCCCGGCCTCGGCCAGGAGTTCCAACAGGGCGGACGTGCCGGTCCCGAAGTGGATCGTGGGCACCCCGTGAAGGGCGGTGAAGATCCGCCGGACGTGCGGCTGGACAAACTCGCAGTAGTCGGACGGGCCGAGCCCGCCGACCCAGCTGTCGAACAGCTGAACGACATCGGCGCCGGCTTCCACCTGTGCCTGGAGATAGGCCACGACCATCTCCGACAACCGCTCCATCAGGTCGTGCCAGGCCGTGGGCTCGCGGTACATGAACGCCTTCGCTATCGCGAAATCCCGTGACGGGCGTCCCTCGATCAGGTAACAGGCAAGGGTGAACGGTGCGCCCGAGAACCCGATGACCCCGGCGGCGCCGTCGAGCTCGAGCCGCACCAGGCGGATCGCCTCGAGCGTGAACGAGATTTCCGCCGGGTCGAACGGTCGCAGCGCCGCGACATCCGCCGCCGAGCGGATCGGCCGGTCAATGATCGGGCCGACCTCGGGTTCAATCCGCAGGCCGACGCCCATGGGTTCGAGCGGCAGCATGATGTCGGCAAAGAGGACGGCGGCATCGACACCCAGCTCGCGGACCGGCATCAGGGTGACCTCGGCGCACAGGTCAGGGATCTTGGCGAGCTCGAGAATCCCGTACCGCTCGCGGAGTTTGCGATAGGCCGCGAAGGAGCGACCCGCCTGGCGCATGAACCAGACCGGCGTGGCATCCACCGATTCGAGCCGGCAGGCGCGCACGAAGCGATCGTTCATGCGACCAACCCCTCGAATGCGATCCGGGCGGCGGCGATCGTCTCCGCGATCTCCGCCGGTCCGTGAGCCATCGACGGGAACCACGCCTCGAACTGTGAAGGTGGCAGGAGGACGCCCTGATCCAGCATTGACCCGAAGAAGCGGGCGTAGGCCGCGCGGTCCGAGTCCAGTGCCTCGGCGGCATTGGTCGGGATGGATGACCGGAAGAAGACGGTCAGGAGCGGCCCCACCCGTGCGACGGCAACTGGGCAGCGCGCATCCGTCGCGGCGTCCACAAGCCCCATTTCGAGATCCCCTGCCGTGCGTTCAAGAGCGGCGTAGCGCTCAGGCGAGAGCTCCGCCAGCGTTGCGATCCCGGCCGCCATCGTCAGCGGATGGCCGGACAGGGTTCCGGCCTGGTAGACCGGGCCCGCTGGGGCGACGAGGTCCATCAGGTCTGCCCGGCCGCCGTACGCCCCCACCGGCATCCCGCCGCCGATGATCTTGCCCAGTATCGTCAGGTCCGGCCGGAGGCCGAATCTTGCCTGGGCGCCGCCTGACCCGAGGCGGAACCCGGTGATGACCTCATCGAAGATGAGGAGGGCCCCATCCGCGCGGGTTGTCTCACGCAGGCGCTCGAGGAAGCCCATCGCCGGCGCGATGATCCCGGTGTTCGCGGCGACGGGCTCGACGATCACCGCCGCGATGCGGCCAGGGTAGGCAGCGAACGCCATGGTGGCCGACGTCAGGTCATTGTACGGAAGCACGATCGTCATGGCGGCCACCACCCCGGGCACGCCAGCGCTGCCGGCGATCCCCAGGGTTGCGACTCCCGAGCCTGCCTCGACGAGCAGCCCATCGGCGTGTCCGTGGTAAGCACCCGAGAACTTGATGATGAGATCGCGGTTGGTGGCCGCCCGGGCCAGACGAAGCGCGCTCATGACCGCTTCCGTGCCGGACGAGGTAAACCGGAGTCGCTCGATCGATGGCATGGCGGCCCGGATCGCCTCGCCCAGCTCGATCTCGAGCGGATTGGTCGCCCCGAGCGCCAGGCCGTTCGCGGAAGCGGCGACAATGGCTCCGATCACCTTCGGATGGGCATGGCCGAGGATCGCCGGACCCCACGCTCCCACGAAATCGACATAGCGTCGACCATCGGCATCCCACACGTATGGTCCCTCGCCGCGCGCGAGGACCAGTGGCGATCTGCCGACTGCGCGAAAGGCTCGGACGGGGCTGTTGACACCGCCGGGAAAGAGGCGCTCAGCGCGCACGACGAGGGAAGCGTTTCTGGAGCCGATGGCCGCAGCAGCCATCAACCGGCCCCCAGCAACGCGAGGATCTGCTCGGCCGAGCGATGGATGCCGAGCAGGATCGGTGTGTCATTGACCGTGGATCTGCGGCTTTCGGTCGATCGGAGCGCCCGGACCAGGTCGCCGAACGCGACGAGGTCATCGGTCTCGTAGGCCACGACGAAGTCCTGGGAGTCGAGCCCGAACGAGTACGCCAGTGCCTGCCGGATCGTGGGGTAATCGTGACCGACGCGCATGTGCTCGTTCATCACGCCCTGGCGCGCCTCCTTCGAGAGGAGATACCAGTCGGTGGACTTGGTGAATGGATAGACGATCAGGTAGCGGGAACGCTCGCCGGCAAACAGCGACTGTTCCTGATCGGTCGGTTTGCGAACGTATTGCGACGGGCCGATGCGTCCGATCAGCGAGTGGCTGACGGACAGCCAGCGACCCAATCCTGAGCGCAGCAGGGCGGCGGCCGACGACTCGAGGGCGTCCACGCTGGGAGCCATCCGCCAGAGCAGCAGGTCAACGCCACGCTCGAGGCCGATCGACGAATAGGTGATGGTACGGACCCCGTCATGCTCGCCCGTCGTGAGTTCCTCACCAAGACGGCGACCATCGTCGTGACGCTCCTCGTCCGTACGGCGCCGCCAGGCTGGATCCAGCGCGAGCCCGAGCGCCTGCACGTAGATCTGTTCCTCTGCGCTCATCGGTCCTCCCGAATCCATGCGGCCAGATCCGCCGCGGCATAGGTGATCACGATGTCGGCCCCCGCCCTGGCGATCGCCGTGACCGCCTCTGTCATGGCTCGTCGCCCGTCCAGCCAGCCTCGCTCGGCCGCCGCCGTCACCATGGCGAATTCGCCGGAGACCTGGTAGGCGGCGATCGGCAGGTCGAATCTGGCCCGCGCCGCGGCGATGAGGTCGAGCGCCGGCAGCGCCGGCTTGACGAGCAGGATGTCTGCGCCCTCCGAGACGTCAAGGCGCATCTCCCGAATGGCCTCGCGGCCGTTGGCCGGATCCATCTGGTAGCCACGCCGGTCGCCAAAGGCCGGCGCGCTGTCGGCCGCCTCGCGAAACGGACGGTAGAACGCCGAGGCGTGCTTGGCGGCGTAGGCCATGATCGATGTCTGACTGAAGCCCTCGGCGTCGAGCGCCGCCCGGATCGCGGCCACCTGGCCGTCCATCATCGCGCTCGGGGCCACGATGTCCGCACCCGCACGGGCCTGGCTGACGGCTGCCGCCGCGAGGTGGGATAACGCCGCGTCATTGTCGACCGAGCCATCGAGTGCCAGCGGCCCGCAGTGACCATGGTCCGTGTACTCACACAGGCAGGTGTCGGCGATGGTCACGAGGGCCAGATCGAGCGCCCGGATGCGCCGAAGCGTGTCCTGGACGGCAGCATCCTCGGCCCAGGCCTGGGAGCCGGCGGGGTCCTTCTCGTCGGGCAACCCAAACAGCAGGACACCGCCAACGCCGAGGGTCGCCAGCCGAGCCGCTTCCTCGGCGGCGACATCCGCCGACATGCGGGCCACCCCGGGCATCGACCCGACGGGTTCGCGGAGGCCGGTGCCTGAGCGTACGAACAGCGGCGCGACCAGCATCGCCGGATCCAGCCGGGTCTCGCGAACGAGGGCCCGGAGGGCTGCGGTTCGGCGCGTCCGCCGGGGCCGAAGCGGCACGGAGGCCCGGGATCCGACCGACCCAGATGGGGGTGATTCGTCACGCCCGACCATCAAGAGGCCTCCTGAGGCGCACGCTTCAGCGCCTGTGCGGTTGCAGCGGCGAGCTCGATCGCATCCGGGTT
Source organism: Chloroflexota bacterium (assembly GCA_031431535.1). Lineage (GTDB taxonomy): Bacteria > Chloroflexota > Limnocylindria > Limnocylindrales > CSP1-4 > SPCO01. Next base: position 10,570 of record JANPDO010000218.1, on the reverse strand, counting down.
GGACGAAACGGCGATGACTCGAAATCCTGCCCTGGCGGCCTCGGTCCCGGTGTTGGGGCCGATGCAGACCGCCGGGACTGCGGTGATGTCGAGGGCCTCGGCGCGGGCGAGCATCAGCAGGCCACGGACCGTTGAGCCGCTGGTAAGCACGATGGCGTCGAGGGGCTCGTCCCGCATGGCCTGCCGGAGGAGCTGGCGGGAGGACTTCGGCGCCTCGATGGTCCGGTAGGCGATGACGTCGTCAACCTCGGCGCCGCGGCCGCTCAGTCGCTCGGCGAGCCCCTCGTCCGCGAGGTCGCCCCGGACGATGAGGACCCGGTCGCCGGTCGTCAGCGGCAGCTCCGTCGCCAACGCCATGGCGTCGCTCGTGCTCGGCTGAAACCGGACCTCGACCCCCTCGCGCTCCAGGGTGACGCGGGTCGCCGGTCCGATGACCGCCCAGTCAGGGGCGCCGAGTTCGGTCCGGATCCGCTCGGCCGCCTCCAGGATCGCTCGAGCCCCGTTCGCGCTGGTAACGATCACCCAGCGATAGCTGTGAAGCCCGGCCGCGGCCCGATCCAGGTCCCCTTGCGGAGGGTCAATCTCGATCGCGATCGCGGGAACGCCGATGGGATCCAGGCCCAGGTGCCGCAGCGCCGTCATGAACCCGTCCGCCTGCGCCGTCGCCCGCGTGACCAGGACGCGGCGACCGCTCGACCGCGGCCGGTGCGGGTCCACGCCCGCCGTTTGTCGCGCCAGCCCACGCACATCCAGCTCCACAGCGAGCTCACCGGCGAGAACTTCGCCCGAGCCTAGCGGACCCCGGCGGCGGCCGAAGACGGCGGGCGATCCGTCCGGGCCGGGAGCGCCGGCGAGCAGGTCGAGTTCGTTGCCGACGATGACGGCGAGGGCGCCGATCGGAGCCCGACAGCCTCCACCCGCTGCGGCGAGCAGTGCTCGTTCCGCTTCGACCGCGAGTCGGGTGTGTGAATCGTCGATGGAGGCCGCCAGGTTGAGCATTCGCGCGTCGTCCCGTCGAATCTGGACGGCGATGGCGCCCTGACCGGGCGCGGGCGGCACGATCTCGGCCTCGAGGCGTTCGGCGATACGGCCACCAAGGCCGAGTCGATCCAATCCGGCACATGCGAGGACGAGCGCATCGGTCTCACCCGCGTCCAGTCGACCGAGCCGCGTATCCACGTTGCCGTGGAGGGGATGAACGATCAGGTCCGGCCGTCGAGCGAGCAGGAATCCCGTGCGCCGGGGGCTGTCGGTGCCGATCCGCGTGCCTGGCGGTAGGTCGGCCAGACACCAGTCCGTTGCGTCCCTGCGGACGATGAGGGCGTCACGCGGGTCGGCCCGCGGCAAATAGGCGGCGATGCGGAGTCGCGGGTCCTGCCGGGTCGGAATGTCCTTGGCGCTATGGACCGCTAGGTCGACGCGACCGTCCAGCAGTGCGCGCTCGATCGCGACAACGAAGGCACCCTCGCCCCAGGCGGTGTCGGGTGCCCGGCGATCTCCAGCGGTTTCGACCTCGACGATTCGCGTGGCTCGCCCATCCCGGGCGAACGCGTCCTGAACGAGTCTCGCCTGGGCCAGCGCCAGCGCGCTGCACCGTGTTCCGATCGCGATCGGGCGGTCGCTCACAGGGCGAAGATGTCCCGGACCGTTCGCTCGACCCGACCGTCCGGATCCCGGCCGAGGCGTTCCAGTGGCGGTCGAAGCAGTCGACGCGTGAGATGTCGGGCCATCGCCGCAATCGCGTCACGAGCCCCGGGTTCGAGATTCGGAAGTCGGAGCCAGAGTGCCGCGAGCTCGGCCTCGCGCTCGTGATCGGCGCGTTGCACGAGCGCCTCGGCGGTCGCTCGCCCGTCACGGCGCCCGTACCAGTCGAGAAAGTCCGCTGTTGTGCGGTCCATCAACACCGCGAGGCGCGACGTTGGCCGGTCGAGGGGGTCCTCCGGCTCGCCTTCGACCAGGGCAAGGTCGTCGGCTGTGACCAGGCGTGCCCCGAGGATTGCCGCCGCGTCCGACGGAACGGCCGCCGGCACGGACAGATCGACAACGACCGTCGTGCTCCCGTCAAGTGCGTCGACCGTCGTTGGGCCGATCGGCCATGGTCCGGCGAGTGCAACGATCACCGCGGCGAACCTGCCGATTCGAACGTCTGGGTCGAAGGCCTCGACGCGAGCTCCGGCTGACGCGGCAAGGGCTGCAGCGCCATCGGCCGACCGGTTCGCGATGACGACCGACGCACCAGCGGTCCGCGCCGCCCTCACGGCAAGGGCGCCCATCCGGCCGGTCCCAACGACCAGGACCTCCCGGCCCAGGACTGGACCGCACCGCCGCTCGATTGATGCAAGGGCGACATCTGCGAGCGAGCGCTGCGAGCCCTGCCGCCACGACCGGGCACGGCGCCCGGCTTGCAGCGCCGATGCAAACAGCCGATCGAGGACCGGGTCGAGCGCGCCGGTCGCGCGCGCGGCGTCAACCGATACCCGCATCTGGTGCAGGATCTGATCCTCGCCAGCGACCACTGAATCGGCCCCCACGGCCACGGAGATCACGTGACGGATCGCCTGCTCGCCGGCCAGTGTCCGCGCGCCCTCCGGGAGCACCAGCGGGTGGGTCGTCCCGCCTGGAATACGCCCGGGGGTGGCGTAGGCCTCCACTCGGTGGCACGTCGCAAGGATCAGCGCATGCCCACCCAGTCGATCGCGAATGCGCTCGGCGAACCGCTCGCGCTCGACGGCGGGGACGCGACGCGCATGCGTCACGAAAGCGACGATGGGGTCCGGAACGGCCTGGATCATGGGCCACCGTCCGGGACCGTCAAACCACCAATCGGTCGTCTCCGACCGCCACGCGCAACGGCCAGGCCGTGCCCATTCATGGTTGCCACGAGCAAGCGGTCCATCGCTCGCTCGGCGGTCTCGAGCAGGTCGGTTGTCTCAAGCGTGTCGAACCCGCGCCGCCGGGCCGTGGCTGCCAGCTCGTGATGGAACGGTGCGCGGAATCGGAGGAATCCCTCAACGGTCTGGCTCAGAGACAGGCCCAGCGCGGCCGCGATGCTCCCGTATTCGATCGCGGACCCGGAAGCCTCCTTCAGGTGGCGAGCGGCGATCTCCGGCCGTGTCGCGTCGAGGAACTGGACCAGGCTCTCCGCGAGCAGATGGCCACGCTCGCGGAAGAGGATGCGCTGCTCGTCAGTGAGGTTCAGGACCCACGGCAGTTCCGGTGCCGCGTCGCGACTAGCGCGACGGTAGGTTTGCGCGATGCGGCTGGGCGTCAGCCCCGCACTGCTGATCGACGGACGTCGCGTTCGATCCGCGGGCAGGAGCCGTTCGAGCGCGGTACGGGAGAACCGCCGGTGGCCGCCCGGCGTGGTGAAGACTCGGAGCCGGCCGGCATCGCTCCAACGGCGGAGGGTGGCGGGCGAGACGCCGAGGACGCGGCTGGCCTCGGACAGGCTCACCCAGTCCGGGTCGTTGGACGCCGAGCGTTTCACCATACAACCTACGCATATCTACCAATATGTAGCCGACTCGCTCACTTTACCATCTGGGTTGACCCTTGTCAGCCGGTCTGCCGCAGATTCCCCGCGATCTGCGCCGCCGTCATGACGACTCGCTCGGCAACGGCCGTCTCCGTGCCGGCCGCCGGGAACCGGTACGACGGGCCGTGGACGTGCACCGCGGCGACCACCTCGCCCGCCGCATCGGCCACGGGCGCGGCCACCGACGAGATCCCCTCGTCGAACTCTTCCATAGCCCATGTATAGCCGTCGCGACGGATCGCGCGCATCCGCTCCAGCAGGGCATCTGCGGTGACCAGTGTCCGCTCGGTGAATGGCTCCATCGGGCGTCCGAGATAGCGCTGCACGAACGGGGGCGGCGAGAATGCCAGCAGGACCTGGCCGGATGACACGGCATGGAGGGGGATCCGCGAGCCGGTCCAGTCGCGTACCGAGACGGGGTTCGAGCTGCTCACCTGATCGATGTAGTGGGCGAGATCGCCGTCAGCAACGCAAAGCCCGGCAGCCTCGCCGACCCCTTCCGCCAGGGCCTCCAGCGACGGGCGCGCCAGCGCCGCCAGCGACCGGGCCGGCCGGATCCGAGCCGCGAGTGTCAGCAGTCGCGGGCCCAGGCGGTAGCGCGCGTCGCCCGGTACCCGTTCGGCCACGCCCTCGTGCTCGAGCGAGGCCAGCAACCGCGCGGCGGTTGACTTGGGCAGTCCTGCCCGCTCGGCCACCTCGGTGACGCCGATCGGTCCGTTCGCCAGCGTAGCGAGGACGGCAAAGGCTCGCTCGATGGACTGGACTCTGGACATTCGGCTCCGGCTCGGCTAGATTCGGCGTCTTCGGCGTTCCATCATACGGCACGGTGCCGCATCGTGGAACAGTCGCCCACGTCGGTTGGCATTCGCCAGGAGACCGCCAATGGCCCAGGACGAGTACGCGGAGATCGACCTCGCGGCGCTGTCCGATGACGAACTCACGGAGCAGATGCACAACGACCTCTACGACGGGATGGCCGCCGAGATCGTCGAAGGCACCAACATCCTGCTGGGCCGCGGCTGGAGCCCCACGAGGCTCCTCGACGACGCGCTGGTTGCGGGCATGAAGATTGTCGGGATCGATTTCCGCGACGGGATCCTGTTCGTTCCGGAAGTGCTGCTCGCGGCGAACGCGATGAAGGCGGGCATGGCGATCCTGCGCCCGCTGCTGGCCGAAACCGGCGCGGAGCCGGTCGGCAAAGTCGTGATCGGGACCGTGAAGGGCGACATCCACGACATCGGCAAGAACCTGGTCGGGATGATGCTCGAGGGCGCGGGGTTCGAAGTGTTCGATCAGGGGATCAATACGGACGCGGAGAAGTTCATCGCTGCGCTCGAGCTGCACAAGCCGGACATCCTGGGCATGTCCGCCCTGCTTACGACCACCATGCCGTACATGAAGGTGGTCATTCAGACGCTCAAGGATCGCGGGATGCGGGACGACTACATCGTGCTGGTCGGCGGAGCGCCGCTCAACGAGGAGTTTGCTGCGGCCGTGGGGGCCGATGCGTACTGCCGCGATGCCGGAGTCGCGTCCGAGACCGCTCGTCGGTTGATCGATGAACGCCGCGCCCGCGTCCACGCCTGAGTCGGCGTCCATGCGCGGGTCGGCCGCGCTTGAGGAATCCATGCCCGGGTCTGCGTCCGCGTCCGCGCCGGCCTCCGCGAACACCAAACCGCGCGTGGTCGTCATCGGCTGCGGCGCCCTGGCCCGCGAGCTGCTCGCCCTGACGAAGGGGTTCCCCGCGGTCAAGGTGGTCTGTGTCGACGCTCGGCTGCACATGCGCCCGAGCCGGATCGCGAATGCGGTCGAGCAGCGGATCGCCACGGTCAGGCACGAATACGGCGACGATGTCCGAATCTTCGTGGCCTATGCCGACTGCGGGACGAACGGATCGCTTGACGCCGTCCTCGCGCGCGAGGGCATTTCCCGGATCGGGGGCGCCCACTGCTACGAGTTCTACGCCGGGCCTGCCGTGTACGCAGCGATGCAGGACGAGGAGCTCGGCACGTTCTACCTGACCGACTTCCTGGCCCGCCAATTCGAGACGCTGGTGCTTGCTGGTCTCGGGCTGGACCGCCATCCCGAGCTGCAATCGGACTACTTCGGCAACTATCGGCGACTGGTCTATCTCGCCCAGACTGACGATCCGGAGCTGACCGCGAAGGCCCAGGCGGCCGCCGACCGTCTCGGCCTCGTCTTTGAACGGCGCCGCACCGGGTACGGCGACCTCGCACCCGCCATCCAGGCCGCCGTTGCGGCCCACGCCGCCACCGGGGCCATCCCATCACACGTCACAGGAGTCGCCTGACATGGCCAACCTCTCGATCATCTGGTGGCGCGACATCCCTGCCCAGGTCGTGGCCCGGGCCGATCGGCACTCCAGCAAGCGGGTCCTCCACCAGCGCTTCCAGGTCGCGATCGACAAGGCCGCCAACCGGGCCGGGAAGCGCGAGTACAACGCCTACATCGAGGAGTGGCGCAAGACGCACCGCGAATGCGGGGACGATATCGAGGCGGAGGTCAAGGCCGAGGCTGAGCGCCTCGAGACCGAGTACACGAAGCACCGACTGGCCGAGCTGATCCAGTCGGGCGGCCTTGCCGGTGGGCCGCCCTTGCCTCCGGGCACGACATCGGAGCTCTCGGCCGAGACGACCGCGTCGTGACCGACACGGTCCTGAGCTCCGCCTCCCGCGAGGTCCTCATCGGGTTTGATCGGCCATTCGTGATCATCGGAGAACGGATCAATCCGACCGGGCGAAAGGCCCTGGCGGAGGAGATGAAGGCGGGCGACTTCAGCCGGATCGAGCGCGACGTGCTCGCACAGGTCGCGGCCGGCGCCCACATGCTCGATGTCAACGCCGGGATCCCGCTGGCCGACGAGCCGGCGATCCTGGCCCGAACGATCCAGCTGGTGCAGAGCCTGACGGATTTGCCGCTTTCCATCGATTCGTCGATCGTCGAGGCGCTCGAAGCCGGTCTCGCGGTCTACCAGGGTAAGCCGCTGCTCAATTCGGTGACCGGCGAGGAAGAGCGCCTGGAGCGCGTCCTGCCGCTGGTCCGCAAGTACGGGGCCGCGGTCGTGGCGATCAGCAACGACGACACCGGGATCAGCATGGACCCTGACGTCCGCTTAGCGGTCGCGAAGCGGATCGTGGAGCGTGCCGCGGACCATGGCATTACGGCCTCGGACATCGTGGTGGACCCGCTGGTCATGCCGATCGGGGCCCTGGGGCAGGCCGGGCGGCAGGTCTTCGCGCTCGTCCGCCGGTTGCGCGAGGAGCTCAAGGTCAACACCACCTGTGGCGCCTCCAACGTCAGTTTCGGGCTGCCGAATCGCGAAGGCATCAACGCCGCGTTCCTGCCGATGGCGATCGCGGCCGGGATGACGTCGGCCATCACCAACCCGCTCATGGCCGAAGTCAAGGCGTGCGTCATGGCCGCGGACGTGCTGATGGGCCACGACCCAGATTGCGGCCGCTGGATCATGGTCAACCGCGACCCAACGCCTGAGGGCGAAGTCAGTCGCCGGCGGGTCAACCGCCGCTCGGTCGGCCCGGTCGCGGTCGGCTGAGGCCGGCGGGGCGAGGACATGGCCGGCGACGCGCTCGTCATCTTCACGCCGTCCGGTCGCCGCGGGCGTTTCCCGATTGGGACGACCGTGCTGGACGCGGGGCGGTCGCTCGGCGTCGATATCGACTCCGTCTGCGGCGGGCGCGGGATCTGTGGTCGCTGCCAGGTGACCCAGGGCCTGGGCGAGTTCGCCAAACACGGGATCACGTCGGAACCCGGGCATCTTTCCGCGGTCGCCGACCTGGAGACCACCTACCGCGCCGAGAAGGGTCTCGCCGAGGATCGGCGCCTCTCCTGTACGGCCACGGTCTGTGGCGACCTGCTGATCGATGTCCCGCCGGAGAGCCAGGTCCACCGCCAGGTCGTGCGCAAGGGCCTGGACGTGCGGACCTTCACGGTGGACCCGGTCGTCCGCCTCCACTACGTCGAAGTGACGCCGCCGGAGCTGGCGTCCCCGAGCGGGGATCTCGCCCGCCTGTTCGAGGCACTGGAGCGGGAATGGGCGCTGACCGGTCTCGAGGCCGACCTGGCGGTGATCCGGGCCCTCCAGCCTGCGCTGGAGGCGGGACGGTACGGCGTGACGGTCGCGGTCCACGAGGGCCGGCAGGTGATCGGCGTCTGGGCAGGGCTCCATGAGACTGCGTACGGGGTCGCCATCGACGTCGGCTCCACGACGATCGCCGGGCACCTGGCCAACCTGGCCGACGGCGCGGTCCTGGCCAGCAACGGGGTGATGAACCCGCAGATCCGCTTTGGCGAGGACCTGATGAGCCGGGTTTCGTACGCGATGATGCATCCCGAGGGAGCGGGCGAGATGACCGCGGCCGTGCGCAAGGCACTCGACGGGCTGATCGCGTCGCTGGCGATGCGGGCTGGAATCAAGCGGGTGGAGATCCTGGAACTCGCGATCGTGGGCAACCCGATCATGCATCACCTGCTCCTTGGGATCGACCCGACGCCGCTGGGCGGGGCGCCATTCGCGCTGGCCACGGACCGTGCGGTGCGGACGACAGCCGCGGAACTGGGACTCAGGGCACATCCGGGCGCCCGGGTCTATCTCCTGCCGTGCATCGCCGGGCACGTTGGCGCTGATACGGCGGGCGTGATCCTGGCCGAAGAGCCCCACCTGGCTGAGCGGCTGACGCTCGTGGTCGATGTGGGCACCAACGCGGAGATCGTCCTGGGCGACAAGCGACGGTTGCTGGCGGCGTCAAGCCCGACCGGTCCGGCGTTCGAGGGCGCCCAGATCAGCGGTGGCCAGCGGGCGGCGCCGGGCGCCATCGAACGCGTCCGGATCGATCGCGACACCCTTGAGCCGCGGTTCCGGGTCATCGGGATCGACGCATGGTCGGACGAGCCATCCTTCGCGGACGCGATGTCGAGCGGCGAGTCCGCGTCCGCCGCGGCTTTGCCCGCGTCCGCTATCTCCGCGCCCGGCGCCCCGGGTATCACGGGCGTCACGGGGATCTGCGGCTCGGGAATCATCGAGGTCGTGGCCCAGATGTTCCTGGCCGGGATCGTCACCGAGGATGGCGTCATCGACGGCGCCCTGGCCGCCCGGACGCCGCGGATCGTCCCCGACGGTCGGACCTTCAGCTACGTTCTCCATGAACCCTCGAACGGGGTCGGCGGCCAGCGGATCGCCATCACCCAGAACGACGTCCGGGCGATCCAGCTCGCCAAGGCCGCCTTGTACGCCGGGGTCCGTCTGCTGATGGACCAGCTCGAGGTCGATGCCGTCGACGAGATCCGCCTGGCCGGCGCCTTCGGCAGCCAGATCGACCCGACCCACGCGATGATCCTGGGGCTGATCCCCGATTGCGACCTCGCCCACGTCCGCTCGGCCGGCAATGCGGCCGGCACCGGTGCGTTGATTGCGCTGCTGTCCGGCACTGCGCGCACCGAGATCGAGGGCGTCGTGCGCCGCGTCGAGAAGATCGAGACCGCCGTCGAGCCACGCTTCCAGCAGCATTTCGTGGAGGCCATGGCGTTCCCGCACAAGACGGCGTCCTTTCCAAACCTGGAACGCGTGGTCACCCTTCCTGAACGCCACGCGGGCGGCGGCAGCGGGGCAGAGGCGTCCCGGGCGCGCGACGAGCGCCGCCGTCGACGGACCGTGTCGGCCGGCAGCAGGGAGACGTGATGGACGACACCCGCAGGCAACGGTCCGGGGGCCGGGCGGCCCGACAGGCCCTGCGCCTGGCTGCGCACGCCGAGCACGTCCCGTTCCTGACCCGGAAGCTCGCCCCGTTCGAGGTGCTCAACGAGGAGGGCCTCTCGCTGATCGAGCACAACGCCGACACGATCCTCCAGGAGGTCGGCCTCGAATTCCGTGGTGACGCCGACGCGCTCCGCCTGTTTCGCGAGGCCGGCGCCGACGTCCAGGGCGAACGGGTTCGGTTCCCGCGTGGCATGTGCCGCCAGATCGTCGGGGCGACCGCCCCGCGCCAGTTCACCCAACACGCTCGCAACGAGGCGCGCAACGTGGAGATCGGCGGCGTGCACACCGTCTTCGCCCCGAACTATGGCTCGCCGTTTGTCCGGGACCTGGACCGCGGCCGGCGCTACGGAACGATCGAGGACTTCCGCAACTTCGTGAAGCTAGCCTATGCCTCGCCCCACATGCACCACTCGGGCGGGACGGTCTGCGAGCCGGTCGACGTGCCGGTCAACAAGCGGCATCTCGACATGGTCTATTCGCACATCCGCTATAGCGACAAGCCGTTCATGGGCTCGGTGACCGCGCCTGAGCGGGCCAGAGACACGGTCGAGATGGCGCGACTGACGTTTGGGGCGGACTATCTCGAGGACCATACGGTGATCCTCAGCCTGATCAATGCCAATTCGCCGCTCGTCTGGGATTCGATCATGCTCGGCGCCGCGCGCGCTTATGCCGAGGCGAACCAGGCGACCCTCCTGACCCCGTTCATCCTCGCCGGCGCCATGGCCCCGGTGACCGCCGCCGCGGTCTGTGCGCAGACGTTGGCCGAGGCACTCGGTGGGATGACGTTCGTTCAGCTCGTTCGGCCGGGAGCACCGGTCGTGCTCGGTTCCTTCGCGAGCTCCATGTCCATGCAATCGGGGGCGCCAACGTTCGGGACGCCGGAGCCGGCGCTGGTCCTGTACGTGATGGCCGCGCTGGCGCGCCGCCTCGGCGTGCCGTTCCGCTCCGGCGGCTCGCTGTGCGCTTCGAAGATCGCCGATGCGCAGGCCGCCTACGAATCCGCTGCGACGCTCCAGCCCACCATCCTGGCCGGGGTCAATTTCGTGCTCCACGCGGCCGGCTGGCTGGAAGGTGGCCTGTCCGTCGGCTATGAGAAGTTCGTCATGGACGCCGATCAGTGCGGAATGATGAGTGTCTTCGTCAACGGCGTAGACATGTCGGAGAACGGCCAGGCGCTCGAAGCGATCGTGGCGAACCCGCCGGGCCAGCACTTCCTGGGCAGCGCCCACACCCTGGCC
>JANPDO010000217.1:0-2038 GCA_031431535.1 Chloroflexota bacterium | reverse complement strand
CGCTCAGGCCGGTGTGGCGATGCCCATCGAACCGGAAGTCGATCGAACCCGTGCCGCGAAGCTCATCGCCCTCCGGGTTGGGCAGGCGACGGTCAGCCATCGGCATCGACGCCGGTCGCCGCGCTTGGCAGGGTCCAGCCGACCCGGATCACCTCGTTGGTGCGCGTGTCGCGCTCCACCTGGAACCAGCGTCGACACCCCGACCGATGAAACCACCAGGCTCGCTCGACGCCCGCCACATTTTGTCGGTCGAACAGATACGCCGACCAGACCGCCACGGCCGACCCGGGCGTCGGGCGCGTCTGGGCCTCGCCCCCGTAGCGAAACTCGGTGACCTCGCGCGGCCCACACAACGGGCACCCGATCATGAACGACACAGTGGTCGAGACCTCTCAACCGTTCCCATTGGGGGCGCCCGGCACCCAGTGGGTCCCGACGAGCGGGATGCCGGTGATCGCCGCAGCTTCGATCGTGAGGGCGCGCATGTCGTCCGGATCGAGATCGTGGACGTTGGACTTGCCGCAGGACCGCGCGATCATCTGGACTTCGAGGGTCATCGACAGCAGGAAGTTGGCGACCCGCTGGGCGGCCTCCTCGATCGGCAGTCGCGCCACCAGTTCGGGATCCTGGGTCGTGATGCCCACCGGGCAACGACCGGTATGGCAGTGGTGGCAGCGGCCGGGCTCGGTGCCGAGCGCCCGGTAATCGTCGAGGTAAATGGGCTTGTTGCAGTTGAGCGCGATCAGCGCCGCGGTGCCGATGTAGCAGGCGTCCGCCCCGAGTGCCAGCGCCTTGGCCACATCGATGCCGCTGCGGATGCCGCCTGCTGCGATCAGCTGGACCTGGCCGTACATCCCGACGTCCTCGAGACCGCGGCGCGCCTCCACGATCGCGGCCAGGGTCGGGATGCCCGTGTGGTCCTGGAGCACCTCCGGCGAGGCGCCGGTTCCGCCCTCCATCCCGTCGACCACGATGACATCGGCGCCACACTTGGCGGCGAGCTTGACGTCATCGAACACCCGCGTTGCACCCATCTTGACGAAGATCGGGACCTTGCCCTCGGTCGCCTCGCGGAGTTCTTCGATCTTGATGACCATGTCGTCCGGGCCCAGCCAGTCCGGGTGCCGGGCGGGCGATCGCTGGTCAACGCCGGGCGGCAAATCACGCCAGCCGGCAATCTCGTCGGACACCTTGGACCCGAGCAGCAGGCCGCCGGTCCCGGGCTTTGCGCCCTGGCCGATGGTGAGCTCGATCGCGTCGGCGGCGCGCAGGTCGTGGACGGAGAACCCGTAGCGTGACGGCAGGACCTCCACGATCATCGTCTTCGAATGTTCACGCTCGGCGGGCATCATGCCGCCGTCGCCCGACGTGGTGGATGACCCGACCATCGCGGCGCCCATCGCCAGTGCCACCTTCGCGTTGTACGACAGTGCGCCGTAGCTCATCCCGGTGATCATCACGGGGATGTCCAGGCTGAGCGGCTTCTCGGCAAAGCGCGTTCCGAGGACCGTCGTGGTGACGCACTTCTCGCGGTAGCCCTCGAGGACGATCCGGGTCAGCGAGCCGGGCAGGAAGGTCAGATCGTCCAGCGACGGCAGCGGCTTCTCACGAAGCGTGCCGAATCCGCGGATCAGATAACGCCCCAAACGGGCCTTCTCCTGGATCTCCGAGATGACGTGGGGCGTGAAGATGGCGCTGCGGCGCTCGTCGGGCAGCGTCGCCTCGGTCTCCGACGGCGCGATCACGGGATCTGCGGTGTCCGTCACATCGCCTCCCGCCAGGTCTCGATCTCCGAGTGATGGAAGTTCCACAGCTTCCGACCCGCCACGATTCGCCGCAACTTCGTCGGGGGCGTGATGCCGTTGGCGCGGCACGTCTCTGCAACCAGGGCCAGCTCCTCCGCCAGCGGATCCTCGAAGACCGCGTCGTTGCCCAGCGAGGCGACCTCGCCGGCAATCAGGATGACGCCCGCATACATGGAGTCGGCGAGCGCCTCGCCGGCACTGCCGAGGATCGCCACGATCCCTTTCTGCATCAT
>JANPDO010000216.1:0-6061 GCA_031431535.1 Chloroflexota bacterium | reverse complement strand
GGGGGGGCCGCGGTGGCACCTGGGGGGGGCGTGGGGGCGGGTGGGGCCGCGGTGGGAGCCGCCGTTGCGGGTGCCGCGCTCGGTGCCGGAGCCGCGCACGCGGCGATGAATGCCGCGCTACCGGCAATCAGCCCGCCCTTGAGCACGTCACGGCGGCTGAGCGCCGACGTCAGTCGGGCGAGAGCTGGGTTCTTGTCCTCGGTCATGGCTTCCTCGCACGATTGGGGGTTGGGGTATACCACGATGACCCGCAGATGTTCGTCAACCCTTCACGAACCCTCCTGCTAGACCGGAGATGATCCGGCGGTGGAATAGTAGGACAAGGATCAAGCAGGGAGCCACCGCGACCATGGCGGCGGCAGCGAGCAGGTTGGGCGTCGGCATCTGGTTCAACGGTCCCGGGAAGTTCTGGATCCCGGTGATCAAACGGGTGATGGTGACCGCGTTCTGGTTGCCGAGAATGACCGCAAACAAGAACTCGTTCCAGGTTCCGATCAGGATCACGATCGCCGCCGCCGCGATCCCCGGGCGCGCCGCCGGGATCGTGACTCGGAACAGCGTCCCCAGGCGAGAGCAGCCGTCGATCCGGGCCGCCTTCTCCAGCGACACCGGAACCTCAAGGAAGAAGTTTCGCAGCAGCCAGATCACGAGTGGTAGCCAGAACGCGACGTTGACGAGGACCAGCGCCGCGACGGTGTCTGTCAGCCCGGCGATCTGAAAGATTCGCAGGACCGGGATCGCCAGGACAATGGCCGGCACCATCTGGATGATGATCAGCAACGCGAGCGTGGTTGACTTGCCGGGGAGGTCATAGCGGGCCAGCGCATACGCAGGAGGGGCGGATAGAAAGATCACGAAGAAGGCGGTCAGGAGTGCTGTCTGGAGACTTACCCACAGTGATCCGAGCCAGCGCGCGTCGCCGGCGATGATCTGGTAGCCATCGAGCCACAGGTCAAGCGTCAGGGCAGGCGGCTGCTGGGTCAGGGCCTGGAACGGCTGAAGACTGGCAATCAGCATCCAGATGACCGGAGCCGCAAAGAAGAACAGCAGCAATCCCACGCCGAGCCCAAACAGCACTCGGCTGATCGACGAGGGCAGTCTGATCAATCCCCGACGGCCTTCCTCGGCGGGCATCGAGGCGGTCCCGCGCACCGCGGTCGCCGATTGAGCAACAAGCTTGAGGGAGGTCCGGGCCGAGGCCGCGGCGTTCTCGGCTTCTTCGTCGGTCGCGGGGCCAGCGGCCTGCCTCCGCCGCACGAACAGCAGCAACACAAGGCTGGCTGCCACGGTGCCCAGGAAGAGGAGCACCGCGATGGCCGCGCCGTAGCCCAGGCTGATCTGCTCGAAGGTGATCGTGTAGATCGCGTAGATGAGCACATACGTGTCTCGACCCGGGCCGCCGCTGGTCAGGCTGTAGAGCAGATCGAAGACCTGGAGGCCGAGGATGACCTGGAGGACGCCGACGACGATCAGGGTGTTCTTGATCGCGGGCAGCGTGATGAAACGAAAGGATTCCCACGCCGTTGCGCCATCCATCCTGGCCGCGCGATAGAGTGCCTCCGGAATCCCCTTCAACGCTGCGAGCAGCAGAATCGTCAGGAGCGGGACGGACTTCCATGCCTGGGCCACGAGCGCGATGCCGACCGCCTGCTCCGTGCTTGACAGCCAGTTGAATGGCTCTCCCATGAGCCCGAGGCCGATCAGCACGCCGTTGATGATTCCGTGGTTGGTGTCGAAGATAAACCGCCAGAAGATGCCGGCGACGATGGACGCAACCGCCCACGGCATCAAGAGCGCCATGAAGAAGATTGACACGCCGCGGAACCCGCGGTTCAGGACCAGCGCGGTCACCAACGCCAGCGGCAGGGTAACGGCGGTCGACATCGCCGCAAAGAAGAGCGTGCGGGGAATCGCAGCCAGGACTTCGGTGTCTTCGGGCAGTCGGACGAGGTAGTTCCGCAGTCCCACGAAGGGAGTCAGGTCGTCCTTGGCCAGTTCGATCCGGAAGAGGCTCAGCCCAAAGACCGCCAGCGTTGGCGGGAGAACGATCAGCCCGACCAGGATCAGCCCGGGCACGGATACGAGCAAAGCGAACCGACGCTCGCTGAGGCGGTCGAACCGGCGCGAGATTCGCCCCGCCCCCCGGCTCAGGGCCGCGCCTCCTATCGCCATGCCAAACACGCCTCCCAACAGCCGCCCGAATCCTCCCGTCGGGCCCGGCCATGATGGGCCGGGATACAGTCGACTGTCAACATAATTGGAGTGCGGGATTACATCTGTGGCTCATCGAAGCCAGCCGTCGCGGCCCGCGCGCGCCACGGCCAGATCGCCGATCCGGCGCCCGACCTGGAGCCCGACCTCGTTGTCGCTGCGCCAGTGAATGCCGCCATAGAGCCGTGACAGCGCGGCTTCCTCGGCCTGGGCGTCGAGCCTGGCCGCATCGACCGGGAAAAAGGCTGCGAGCACCGTCGAACTAGCCCCGGAGAGCGTTGCGTGGCCGGAGATGTAGGCCGGGAAATTGGGCGTGACGATCGTGGAGGCAAACCCTTTGATGAGCCCGGTCGGCCGCCCCGACCAGAACACGTACTTGGCGTCCCAGGCGGCAATGAAGGCGTCGGCCTGGGCCATCCCGAGATGGGCGAAGACGCGAGCCGCCTCGGCCGCGGACAGGCGGTCACGGTTCGAAAGGTCGATCGCGATGCGCATCCAGTGCCCGGGCGGCGTGTCCGTGCCGGGCCCATCCGCCCAGAACCGGGCGATCCGGATCTGCTCGTCTGTCAGCTCCTCGTTGACCCGGACGACTTCATCGGCCTCGGTCTGCCACGCCGCCGATCCGAACGCAGGAGGAAGCCCGGGTCGGACATCGGCACCGGTGGCCATCAGCCACGGCCGCCATGTCCCGGCCAGCGGCTCGAGCGGCAGATCGTTGCGGAACGGTTTGGCCGGCTCCCAGGCGCCCGGCGCGGTGGGGACTTCGCCCCGCCAGAAGGTGTTGGCGCCATCACCGGCTGCCCTGGCCACCGCCAGCGCGCCCACGGCCTCGCCGATCCTGGTCCCGGCGGCGATGTCGGACGCTGTATGCCTTCCTGCGGCCATCAGAACCCGGGCGAGTTCGTCGGCCCGCTTCTCGAATTCAGCGACTCGATCCGGGTAGATCTCGCTCAGGACGGTCAGGGCAGCGGCTGCGATCGCGGCGTCGACCGACGCATGGCTGGACAACTGGTCCGGTGGCGCCAGTTCCTTGATTCGCGAGTCGCGCTCGGATGGGGCCGACCGCCGGTAGGCGAGCTTGGCGTCGCACGCGGCGATCACCGCGTCATGGATCGCGACGTTCAGAAGGGCCAGCGTTCGCGACACCCGAACCGGGTTGCTCTTGGCATCGCGCACGGCCGTCAGCAGGATTTCGTTCCAGCGCGCCGGGCCGGGCGCCGCCGTCCACCAGGCGATCTGTTCGGCGGAGACCTCGCCCGAAGCCTGTTGCGCCACGATCTCGTCCAGTTCACGGCGGTCCTCTGCGGACCCGACGGCGACCTGGGGTGCCACACGAACCTGGCCGGCGGTCTCCAGCAGGATCGGCGTCCATCGCGCCGGCGCCTCGGCGCGGGCGGCCTGGACCACGAAGTTGGTGGCGACGAGCGCGAGCGCGACGGCCACGACGAGGAGCACGGTGAGCCGCGCCAGGCGACTCCGGGCCATCGTCACGGCAGCACTCCGGACGGTGCGACATGGAGGATCTGGTCAGCCGCCCTGGGGCCAAGGAGCGACGTCGTTCCGTCGCTCCACGTGACCGAGACATCGTCCGCCGTCTGCGCCGCCCCCAGCCCGAAGTAGAGCTCGAGAGGCATCCCGGCCAGGTAGCTGCCACCGTACAGCGCGACCTGCGTGGAGCGGGCCCCGCCGCTGGTGACCGTGACCCGCGCGCCCGCCGCCTGCGCGCCGGCCCGACTCAGATCGACGGTGAGCCAATGCCGGTCCGCCGTCCCGTTCTCGAGCAGGATCGCCGAGTAGGCCATCTGCGTGATCAACAGGTCGGGTGCACCGTCGCGGTTGTAGTCGAACGGGATCACGGAGCGTTGATCTCCCGGGATGTCGCAGCCGGTGTCCGTCGCGGGCTCGAACCGGCCGTCCGCTACGCCCAGGAAGAGGCGGGCGTTCTGGTTGCGCAGCTCGGGGCTCTGCTGCGCGATGAACTCCTGCATCCCCTGGACCGCGTACAGGTCGAGCCGCCCATCGAGGTCGAGGTCCGTGAATGCCGTGCCCCAGCCCCAGCCGGAATCCAGGACCCCCATCGCTGCAGCCTCGTCCTCGTATCTCAGCGCACCGCCCGGCCCCCGTCTGCCGATCAGCAGGGTGTTGCCGGATCCGGTGCCGAATTCACGATTCGGATCCGTGATGTTGGTGCTGTACAGATCCAGCGTCCCGTCGCTCCCGAGATCGGCCACGGCAACCCCCATGTCGTTGCCCACGTGACCGACCCCGTACTCGTCTGACGCAACGCGGAAGGCGCCGCCGGTGTTCTCGTAGAACAGGTCGGCGCGGTGGTCCCGCGCGACGTACAGGTCCGCCCAGCCATCGCCGGTAAAGTCGGCAAAGATCGAACTGAAGCTGTCGGCGGTGACCTGGCCCAGGTGGGCGTCATTGGTCACGTCCTCGAATCGCATGGCACCCAGGTTGCGATACAGGCGATTCATGCCGGGGAAGCGGCCCTTGATGGCCATCTGGTCGCGGGCAGGGTCGCCGCCAAGCTCCATCGTCCAGTAGGTCACGTAGATGTCCAGCAGGTTGTCCCGGTCGTAGTCGGCCAGTGACAATCCGCCGACGAGGTAGCCGATCGGGTCGAAGCCCGAGCCCTCGGTCACGTCGGCATACGTGCCGTCGCCGTCGTTCCGATGGATCCGCGATGGACTGCCGATCTCGGCGCCATCGAAGTCGTTCATGACGATCAGATCCAGGTCGCCGTCATTGTCGAGGTCGGCGAAGGCTGCGGTTCGAGCGCCGCCCTTGTTCATTAGACCGGCCGCCTCGGTGACATCAACGAAGGTGTGCTCGCCGTTGGCGTCAGGCTGGTTGCGGAAGAGACGGTTCGAGTGGCCGGCCTGGCCAAGCATGAGAACGCTCAGGTGGCCGTCCCCGAAGACATCGGCGACCGCCGCACCGTTGCCCATGTTGCGCAGCATCATCACGGACATGGGGTCTGTGGCGGCTGGCGTCGTACCGTAGGCCCCCCGAAACACTAGCCCGCGCTCCCCGGCGACGTTCCGGCAGAGCTGAGGCTCGGCCTTGACGGGATCGGTCAGGACGAGGCCGCGGCCTACCGTGACAATGGTGGCCACGAGGAGCACCGCCGCTGCGATGACGGCGATTCGGCGTCGATTCAGGTGGATCTGGGGCGGAACGGCGGAACGCATGGCCTCCCCGGCGTGGGCCGGTACACGACACGGGATACCGTCCACTATCTGTTTGGAGTGCGCTGCACCATACCGACTCCGCGAGACCGCCACAAGGCCTGGCCGAGAACGTGATCAAGGCGGGCCCGAATCTGCCCGACCCTGCCCGCAACCGAGATTCCAGCCCCATTGGTCTACGGATCACGAGGCTGCCGATTTCACCAGTCAGCCTGGAATCCCTGGTCCGTGAGGCCAGGAACGCGTCGATACCACCAACCGGATTGGAGGATGCGACCGATTGGACGCCGGTAGCGTCCTGTACACCAACCCCATTGGAATGCCGACCGCGCTCGCGAGGCGCGTCTGGGCCATTGGTGTTGCGGGCCACCGATGTTGGGGTCGTCGGCGGACGGCGGCCGGCAAGGTCCAGCCTTGACGCTCGGCGCACGCGGCCGGTAGATTGTCGACAATCTACGACGCGGCCCTTCGGCCTCGTCCAGCCGCGGAGTGGTCCATGACCGTCGCCTCGCTCAGTCTTCGCCATCTCGCACGGCGCTACGGGCCTGTGCGTGCGGTCGACGACCTCAACCTGGAAGTCCCCGACGGTGCCTTCGTCACGCTCCTGGGTCCGTCAGGTTGCGGCAAGAGCACAACCCTGAACCTGATCGCCGGCC
>JANPDO010000215.1:0-4543 GCA_031431535.1 Chloroflexota bacterium | reverse complement strand
ATGCCGGCCACCTATCCTCGCTCCCCTACGATGCGCATGATGCCCCAGTCGCACCCGCCACTCCCCGCGCGGCCGATCCTCGTGGTCGATGACGACGCCAAGATCGTCCGGCTCGTGCGGACCTACCTTGAGCGCGACGGGTTCAGCGTCGTGACCGCGGCTGACGGGCCGGCCGCGCTAGAGGCTATCGAGACGCACCGGCCGGCGCTGGTCGTCCTCGACTTGATGCTCCCCGAGCTGGACGGTCGGGCGGTGATCCGTGCGGTCCGTCGCGACGATGAGGCGGCCAACACGCCCATCCTCGTGCTCTCGGCGCGAAGCTCGACGATCGAACGGATCGCCGGCCTTGAGGACGGCGCAGACGACTACCTACCCAAGCCCTTTTCGCCCGCGGAACTGGTCCTTCGCGTCAAATCAATCCTTCGCCGAAGCGCCGTGAGCACGCCGGCACCAGACCAACCGAGCCCGGCGAGCGCAAGTGGGCCGACGAGCGCGTTGAGCCGCCAGATCCTGCGGCGTGCCGACCTCGTCGTCGACCCCGAGCGCCACGAAGTCACCCGTGGCGGCGAGATTCTGGCGCTGACCCGCGTGGAATTCCGTTTGCTCCAGACCATCCTCGAGGCCGACGGTCGAGTGCTGAGCCGGGATCAATTGTTGGACGCCGTCTACGGGCACGATGCCGCCGATGTGCTTGATCGAACCGTGGATGTCCATGTCGGGCGGCTGCGCGACAAGCTCGGCGACGACGCGGACCAGCCGCGCTACGTTGCCACCGTCCGTGGGGTTGGCTACCGGGCGGCCCCCGCCGCGACGACCGCGGCCACGGACACTCCGGCGTCCCCGTCCAGGTGATCGGTCGCGGCATTGCGGTCCGCATCGCCCTCGCGGCAATGGCGTCCGCGGCGGTGGGTCTCGCAATCCTGGCGATCGGCGTTGCCATCGTGGGAGCCGAGGTCTTCACGGCCCTGATGGTCGAAGCCGGCGACTCGGCCGACCACGCCCGGGCGATGTACGACGAATCGGTCACGACCGTCGTCGTCGCGGCGGTCGGCGTTGCCGCACTCGCGAGTATCGGCCTCGCCGCGCTTCTGGCGCGGATGCTCGCCCGCCCGCTGGCCGAGGTCGGGGGAGCCGCCCGCCGAATCGCCGATGGCGACTATGCGGCTCGTGTCCCGCGCGACGGCCCCGAAGAGATCGCCTCTCTCGCCGATTCATTCAACCAGATGGCCGCCTCCCTGGAGCGGCAGGAACGGATGCGGAGCGATTTCATCGCCAATGCAGCACACGAATTGCGGACCCCGTTGACCAACCTCCAGGGTTATCTCGAGGCGCTGCGGGACGGCGTGATCACGGCCGATCGGGCAACCTACGAATCGCTGTGGGACGAAGCGGAGCGCCTCGTCAGGTTGTCGCATTCGCTCGATGCGCTGGCCGAGGGCGACGCGTCGACTGGTCCAACCCGACTGGAGCCGATCGATCTCGCGGCCGCGCTGGCGGCCGCGCTCGAACTGGCCCAGCCGACGCTCGAGCGTGCAGGCCTGATCGTGGCGGTGGATCTTCCAGATCGGTTGCCGGCGAGGGCCAATCCGGATCACCTGGCGCAAGTGCTGGCGAATCTGCTCTCAAATGCCGCCCGCTACACCCCGCGTGGCGGCACCGTCACCGTGCGCGCCGAGCGTCGGCCGGCTGACCTGCTTGTCTCGATCTCGAATACCGGCGATGGCATCCCGTCCGAGGACGTGGACCGGCTGTTCGAGCGCTTTTACCGGGTCGAGAAATCGCGCGACCGCGCTCGTGGTGGAGCCGGCATCGGCCTGGCTATCGTCAAGCAGCTGGTCGAGGCCGGAGGCGGTCGAGTCGGCGCCGAATCAAGGGACGGTCAGACCCGCTTCTGGTTCAGTCTGCCGGCCTGAGCGGCCCGGTCAGGGCAGGCCGATCGCGACCATCCCGGCCAGGATGCCCGCCAGGCCCAGCCACTGGATTGGCTTGAGCCGCTCCCCCATGAACGCGACGGCGACCAGGATCGTGATCGCCGGTCCGAACGAGGAGGCGAGCCCGACAAGCCAGGTCGGCGCGCCGTCCAGGCCAACGGCGAGGGAGATCAAGCCCAGCACATCCAGCAGCCCGGCGATGGCGACGAGTGCCCAGATCCGCGCCTTGCGGTACCCGCCGGTCGGACCGTCGCCCCCGGACGCCGGCGTGTGATCCTGCTGGGTCCGAGCGCGGATCGCGGTCACTGCCACGACCGCCAGGACAGAGGCGATGGCGTTCACGATCCTCGACACGGTGATGACAGCCAGCCAGGGGGCCGATTCGACAGCGGCGGCCAGACCGATCGTCATGACCGAGAAGAGGACCAGGGCGACGATGGCGAAGGCCACCCCGGGCCCCGCGAGACGGGTTCCGCGGAGACTGCCATCGAACGCGACGCCGGTCAGGATGACGCCGGCCGTCGCGAGCGTCGCTCCCCCGGCCTGCAGCAGGTTGAGGGTCTCGCCCCGGATCAGCACGGCCAGGACCACGGTCAGCCCGCCGTACGCCGCGACCATTCCACTGACGACCGAGATGGGACCGATCCGGAGCCCGGTGAAATAGGCCAGGTAGGCTCCCGCACCGACGATCCCGAGCGCTCCGGCCAGCAGGTTGACGCCCGGATCAGCCGACAGGGTGGTGCCAGTGATGAGGATCGCCGCGATCAGCAGGACGGCGCTCAACACCTGGGATCCAGCCACGACTCGCAGGCTGCCAATCCGCCGGCTCGCCAGCGCGCCGGCGATGTCCATGGTGCCCCAGGCCAGGGCTGCGCCGAGACCGGTCAGCAATCCAAACGGCATCGGTTGAGCCTACCAGCCGCGGCGTGCGCGGCCATGGGACTGCCAGCGGTCAGCCTGGCCTTTGGCGCTCTCCCCGGTGCCATACTCGAGTCGGAATCGGCGTTTGGCCGTGCTACACTCCCCGACCCTGGGGATGTAGCTCAGCTGGAAGAGCACCGCGTTCGCATCGCGGGGGTCAGGGGTTCGAGTCCCCTCATCTCCACCAAGTCAGGCACGCCTCAGCTCGGCGGGCGGCCGAGAACCTGCAGGAGCCCGGCGCCGAAGATCGCGATCAGGCCACCATGGCTCAAGGGCGACGACCTGGGCATAGACGAGTGACAGCCCGCGCCTCCGGCATCTGACGACCGATCGGATCGGCGGTATTCCGGATGAGGGCGCGGCCATCGGGTGCCTCATCATGACTTGTCTGTCAGCCGCGCGGAGCGCTCGGATCATGGTCGTCGAGCGCCCCGTGGAGCTCGGTCGAATGGTCGCGTAACCAGCGCCGCCAGACCCGATGGTCCGCCCGGCGCGATGCGACCAGCGACCAGAACCGCGGACCATGGCCAAAGACCTGCAGATGGGAGAGCTCATGGATGACCACGGTCTCGAGGGCCTCGGGCGGCGCGAGAATGAGACGCCACGAAAAGGCCAGACGGCCCTGGCGCGAAGCGCTGCCCCAGCGCGTCCGCTGGTCGCGGATGCTGACGGCGGTCGGCGCGACGCCGAGGGCCGTCGCATGTCGTTGGATGTCGCGCGCGATCTCGCTTCGCGCGCGGCGCTTGAGCCAGGCTTCAAGAACGGTGGCTGTTGAGCGTCGGTCAGGCAACGCCACGCGCACGACGATCTCATCCTCGTCGGGCCCACCAACGCGCTCGACGCGCGACTGGCGGCCGCCCGGGTCCGCCGGCTGAAGGCGAAGTCGATGCAGATCACCGCGGAATCGAATCTGGGCGCCGTGACGCAGGCCGCCGTGCGCAGCCAGTTCAGCTCGGTCTCGGGCGTGACGCTCCATGTGACGGCGGAGCCACGGTTCGCGCTCGCCGAGGAATTCCCGGACACGCCGTTCGGGATCCGCCCAACCGCGCCGGCCCGGTGGCGGAATCGTCACGACCACGCCCCGGTCGGGATGGATGACCAGGCGAAGTCCGCGCGAGCGCGGGGAGCGGCGGAGCGTATACGGGATCGGGCCACCCGACAGATGCACGGTAGCGGCGGACTCGCTGACGATCACCGCGCGATGGTGCCACGCACGACCACGGTCGCGTCTGGGCATGCGCGCAAGCACAAGGGTGAGGCCTGCCCCGTCGGCTGGCACCCAGGCCAGCAGACGCCAATGCCCGGGCTCCGGTTGGTCGGCGCAATCTGGGGGGCTGCCGACAGCTCCCGGAGCACGCTTGGCCCTCTGCTACACTCCGCCTTCCGTGGGGCTATAGCTCAGTTGGAAGAGCACCTGCATGGCATGCAGGGGGTCCGGGGTTCGAGTCCCCGTAGCTCCACCACCCGCGCCGAGACCGCGAACCCGTCACCCCTCGCCGCCGCGGCGGGGGGTGATCCGTCTCCGAGGACGCACGATGACCGAGACCCCAGAAAGCCGAACAAGGATCGAGCGCTACGACCCGCTGGCCACGGAGCCGCGTTGGCAGGCGCTGTGGGCGGAGCTCGGCCTGTACAACACGGACCTGTCGGACGATTCGCGGCCGAAGTACTACCTGCTGACGATGTATCCG
>JANPDO010000214.1:0-33774 GCA_031431535.1 Chloroflexota bacterium | reverse complement strand
TGTGTGAAGGAGTCGATCGATGAAGATCACCGGCGTGACGACCCACTTGCTGTCATCAAACTGGGCCGCCATCGACGATCAGTGGGCCGACACCGGCAGCTATAAGAGCAGCGCCTTGATCCGGGTCGAGACGGACGCCGGGATCACCGGACTCGGCGAGATCATCATCGGCTACTTCGCCCCGGAGGCGGTGACCACGCTGGTCGACTACTACATCCCCCACCTGATCGGCAAGGACCCGCTGCAGACCACGCCGCTGTGGAACCGGATGTACGAGAGCAGCAAGTGGTGGGGCCGCAGCGGCGCCGCAGTGAGCGTCATCAGCGGCATCGATATCGCGCTCTGGGACATCAAGGGCAAGGCCCTGGGCGTGCCGGTTCACACCCTGCTGGGTGGGCTGACCCACGAGAGGATGCCGGTCTATGCCTCGATCGGCGGCAGTCCGGACAATCTCGACGAGGCCGTCATCGCCGTGCGGCGCTGGGTGGACCAGGGGTTCCACGCGGTCAAGCTGGGTCAGTTCAGCAACGAGCAGTTCGACTACGACACCGTGGAGGGCGTCTACATCCACCGACCGGTGACCGCGGAGTTCGCGTTGGATGCCGCCGCGCGCTTCGCCAAGTTGCGCGACGCCTTTGGCACGAAGGTCGATTTCATCATCCACAACCATATGGGCTCGCAGGCCTGGCCGCGGCCGATGAACCTGAATGAGGCCGTCCGTGTCCTCCAGGCGCTCGAACCAATCGGGCTGCTGTTCGCCGAGGAGCCACTCCCGTACGAAGACATCCCGGGTTATGCCGCGTTGCGCCAGCGGACGAGCACCCCGATCGCGGGTGGCGAGATGCTCGCCGGACTGCACGAATTCCAGCAGTTCATCAATGCCGGTGCGCTCGACATCGTCCAGCCGGACGTTTCGTTCTGTGGCGGGATCACGACGACGTGGCAGGTCATGCAACTCGCGTCGGCGAACTTCATCCGCACCGCGCTGCACATGGGCGGGTCATTCGGGCCCGCCTACGCCGCCGGTCTCCACCTGTCGTTCGCGCACAAGGACGCGATCATCCTGGAGACGCTCCCGGTGGCGCTGCCCACGATCCGGGAGGTCCTCCAGTTTCCGTTGGAACTGGTCGATGGGGGCTTCGATCCCCCGCCGTCGGACGTGCCGGGGCTCGGCGTGGAGATCGATGAGGCGTTCCTGGCCCGCCACCCGTTCGTGCCAGGGTCCGGCGAGCGGGGCTGACCCAGGGTGACCACTCGGCCCATCCGCTGGGGAATCGTGGGCGCCGGCGACATCGCCGACCGGATCATGGCGCCGGCGATGCGCACGGCCGCCGGGGCGGAACTGGTCGCGGTCATGCGCCGGGATCGCGGTGCCGCCGAGACGTTCGCCGAGCGTCACGGCGCGCTCCGTGCGTTCGACCGAGTCGACGACCTGCTGGCCGATCCGGACGTCGAGGCGGTCTACGTCGCCAGCCCGAACGATGCCCACCTGCCGAATACGCTGGCCGCAGTCGCGGCCGGGCGGGACATCCTGTGCGAGAAGCCGCTGGCGCGCACGGTCCCCGAGGCCGACGAGATGATCCGGGCATCGGAGGCGGCCGGGGTCCGCCTGGCGACCTGTTTCTACCAGCGCTACAACGCCCGGCACCAGGAGATCCGGCGGTTGCTCGCGGCCGGGCGGATCGGTCAGGTCACGGCCGTCCGGATCAACTTCTCGAGCCGGTTTCCGGAGACACCCGGCGCGTGGCGACAGGATCCGGCCAGGGGCGGCGGCGGGTCCTTCACCGACATGGGGGTCCACGCCGTGGACCTGTTGCGGTTCCTGTTCGGGGACGTTCACGAGGTGACCGCGTTCGTGGCCACGCTTGCGGCGTCGCACCGCGTGGAGGACACCGCCAGTGCACTTCTCCGGCTGGACGGCGGGATCCAGGCGCTTGTGACCGCGCACTGGAGCACCTTCGATTCTGCGGAGTCGCGCAGCTCCGTCATCGAGATCGGCGGCACGGATGGCACCATTGTCTCCTGGCCCCTCCACGACAAGTTCTCTCGTGGGAGCCTGCTGGTGGCGGCGCGCGAGGGTGGTGGCGATCCGGTGGAATCCTCAATTCCCGTGCCGGAGCGGAGCACTCATGTGGCCCTGCTCGATGACTTCGCGGCGGCCCGTAACGCCGGGCGACCGTTCCCGATTTCGGCGCACGATGGCCTGGCCGCGCAGCGCGTCCTCGAGGCCGTCGCTGCGTCGGCCAGGACCGGCAGCAATGTCCGACCGTGAGGCCGCGACCGTGAGGCCGAGACCGTGAAGCCACCACCGTCGCGAATCGGCTTCTTCTACGGTGGCCCGCGCGAGCCGGACGACCAGACGAATCCCTACGGCAACCTGCTGGCGGACGCTCTTGGCCGCGCCGGAGTGGAGGCCACGTACGAAACGGTCCTCGACGAGGCATTTCTGCACGAGCGGGTCGGCCAGCTCGATGCACTGCACTTGCACTGGCCAAGCCATGAGTACCGCGGGCCGGACGACGTCACGACGCAGCGCCAGATGGAGCGCCTGGTCCGGCGGCTGAAGCTCGCACGGGCTCTGGGGTTCGGGGTCGTCTGGACCGCCCACAACATCATGCCGCACGATCGGGCCTACTCCGGGATCGACCGGGAGTTCCGGGTGGCCCTGTGCCAGGTTGCCAGCGCCATCATCGCCCACTGTGATCAGGCGGCCGAGGCCGTGCGCCGGGAGTTCGCGCCGGCGGCGCCCATCTTCGTGATCCCCCACGGCAACTTCATCGGGGTCCTGCCGGCCTCTGCCAGCCGGGAGGAGGCTCGGGCCGACGCCGGGATCGGCGCGTCTGACTTTGTCTACGGGTTCATCGGCAACCTGCTGCCGTACAAGGGCCTCGAAGATCTGATTGCGTCGTTCGTCGAGATCGACTCGGCCGATTCCTGGCTCTACCTAGCGGGCGGCTGTCGCCCGGACTACGAGGCGACGCTGCGAGCCGGGGCCGGCGGGCATCCCCGGATCATCCTCCGGACGTTCGATTACGCACCGGGCGTGGCATTCGTGAAGGTCCTCCAGGCCTCGGACGTGATCGTCCTGCCGTTCCGGGCGTCGACCACGTCCGGCTCGCTGGCCCAGGCCCTGTCGTGGCCACGGCCGGCGATCGTTCCGGCGATGGGCTGCCTGCCGACGCAGATGGACCCTCAGGCCGGGATCCTGTATCGCGCCGATGCGCCGGGGGCACTAAGCGAGGCGATGCGCGCCATTCGCAGGCGCGATCTTGCTGCGGCTGGGCGCGCCGCCTGGCGGTCGGCGTCGGCCCTGGATTGGGACGAGATCGCGCGACTGACGATCGAGGCCTACCGGGCGTGAAGCACACTTCCGACTCTGGTCCGCGCTTCGCGCCGGGGTTCCCAAGCGCCCAGTGGCTCGCGGCCCTGCGCGCGCGCGGCGCGGACCCGGCATTCGCCGAAGCGCGTGCCGTATTGGACGATCGAGTGGAGGGTTACCGCCGCCTCTTGCCGGACCTCCCCGAACGCCAGGCCGGCTACTACCACGAGTTCTTCTGCCCGGATCATGCCGTCCAGCTGGTCTTCAACCCGCGCGACGGACACCATCACACCTGCCCAGCCGACGGCCGGGTGTTTTCGGGCGAGCCATTCGACAGCGCCTGGGGCTGGTCCGTCAACGACGCGTTGTCCGATGCCGCGCTCAGTGCGGCGGTTCGGTGGACGCTTGGGGCCGCAGCCGAGGCAACCACGAGGCCGGCCAGGGAGGAGACGACGGCGAACGGCGATCTGGCCCTGGTCCGCCGGATTCTCGTCGGCTACGCGGAACGCTACGGGACCTTGCTGCCGGCGCCGGTCGCTTACCCGGGGGCGTATCGGGGCATCGCATGCTGGAGCGCGCTCGACGAGTCGGTGTTCATCATTCGGCTGGCATGGGCGGCCGCGCTGATCGGAGGTTCGCTAGTCGAGGCGGACGTGGCAAGTATTCGCGCCGGGCTGCTGGAGCCGGCCTTTGAGCATCTTCGCCGGGTGCGCTACCGGCAGATCCAGAACGTGGCCAGCTGGGACAACTCGGCCAACCTGACGCTTGCCTGGATCCTTGGGGAAGAGGCAGCGGTCGAGGATCTGCTCCACGGCGAGTTCGGCGTGCGGGATCAGCTGACCCGCGGCGTCGGGGCGGACGGACTGTGGTGGGAAGGCTCGTTGAGCTATCACTATTACGTTCTGGGCGCCCTGTCCTGGACGATCCGCGGCCTTCGGGCGACGGGGCGGGCATTTGAGGAGCAGTCCGTCGTTCAGGCCATGTTTCGGGCACCCCTGGAACTGGCCTTCCCCGACAGCTCGCTCCCGGCCATGAACGATTGCTGGTACCACATCGGCCTGACCGGCGCGGTGGGTCACGGCATCCCAACCGCCGATGGGTTCTACGAGATGGCGCACGGCTGGTTCGGAGACCCGGCGTTCGCGTGGGTGGTCAACCTGAACCGGCGATCCGGCCCCCGCCGGACCTTCGAGGCGCTGCTCGACGGGGCGGCCGTCGTGCCCAACGACGTGGCTCCGCCCGTCCCATCCAGCCGGCTCCTGGAGTCAACGGGGTTCGCGGTGCTGCGCGCCGGCGGGACCGACGTGGCGAACCAGGTCCAGGTCATCCTGAAGGCCGGTCAGGACGGCGACGCGCACGGCCACGCCGATCAGCTCGGGTTGCAGCTGTTCGCGCTCGGTCAGCGACTGGCGCTGGACCCGGGTACCCCGGGCTACGGCATCGCCCTCAACGACACGTGGTATCGCCAAACGGCAGGCCACAGCACGGTCCTGCTCGATTCGCGGTCGCAGCCCCCCACGACGACCAGGAGCCGAAGTGTGCGCCTCCTGGGCAATGGGCGGTCCGCGGCGGAGGCGGACGTGCGGTGGCCCTTGATCGCGGATTGGCCGGCGGTCGCGCAGCGGGCGAGGGAATGCGTCTGGACCGACGGCGCCAGCGCGGCGTATGCCGGGGTCCGAATGCGCCGCTGGCTGGTGCTCACGGACGCGTACCTCATCGACGCGTTCGAAGTTGTGGCACCCGCCCCGCAAACGATCGACTGGCTGTGGCACGAGCGGGGTCGATTTCTCGGGCTGTCCGAGGCCGCACCCGGGGCGCTCGCCGGGGGCTGTGGTTATGACGAGGCGCGCGACGTCCGGCGGCTCCCGGCGTCGGCGGCTGAGCCACTCAGCTGGTCGGTCGATGACGCCCGCGTGGATGTCTGGCTGGCGCCTGCGTCCGAGGAGCTGCTGCTGGCCTCGGTGCCCGGCAATCCGGCCGCGGACCGCCACGATCTCCTGGTCAGGCGACGAGTGGCCGATACGACGATGTTCGCATCCGTCATCGCACCTGCGGGACGGGAGCCCCTGGTCCAGCGCGTGGCGTGGCAATCGGCCCGCGCGGGCTGGTTCACCTCCATCTCACTCGCCGGAGACACAGAGCACTGGGCGATCGACACGAAGGGCATCCGCTCAATGCGGTGATCTGGCGCACACGGCACCAGGATGGCCTGCGTGGGGTAGCACCTGGGATCAGGCCGGCTTCTGCGGCGCGTCGGGCGCGTCGCCGAGACCGGCCGAGTCACGACCGCGAGGTTCGCCCGGCGGCAGGCTGTCGGGATCGTCGCGGGCCGGCGCGGACCCGGCGTCGCTCGCGAACGGCGATGCGACGAGCACCGCGTCCGATCCGGCCATGACCGGGAGAGCACGCGCTCCGCCGGCCGCCTGGATCGTGTCCCAGAAGTGGCAGGCAACCAGGTGACCGGCCTCGGCTTCGGCGAGCGGTGGCTCCTGTTCGCGGCACAGTTGCAAGGCAAACGGACAGCGAGTGTGGAAGCGGCAGCCGGACGGCGGGTCGATCGGGCTGGGCACATCCCCAACGAGGATCATCCGCCGACGCTTGCGCTCAACGTCCGGATCGGGGATCGGCACGGCAGACAGCAGCGCCATGGTGTACGGATGCAGCGGGGTGTCGTACAGGGCGCTGCGGGTTGTCAACTCCACGATCTTGCCGAGATACATCACGGCGATCCGGTCCGAGATGTGTCGGACGACAGATAGATCGTGGGCGATGAAGAGGTACGTCAGACCGTATCGCTCCTGGAGTTCCTGGAGCAGGTTCACGACCTGAGCCTGGATACTGACATCGAGCGCGGAGATGGGCTCGTCACAAACGATGAATGACGGGTTCAGCGCCAGTGCTCGCGCGATGCCGATCCGCTGGCGCTGGCCTCCACTGAATTCGTGCGGAAAGCGGTTAGCCATCCCCGCGTCGAGCCCGACAACCTCGAGCAGTTCGCTGACCCGCCGCTGCCGCTCCCGGCCGTCGCCGATGTGGTGGATTTCGAGCGGCTCCGCGATGATCGACCCGACCGTCAACCTGGAGTTCAGGCTGGCGTACGGATCCTGGAAGACGATCTGCATGTCCCGCCGACGGCGCCGCAGCTCCGTGGTGGTCGCCTTCGTCAGGTCCTGGCCTTCGAAATACACGGCGCCCGCCGTCGGCTTGTAGAGCTGGAGGATGGCCCGACCGGCGGTGCTCTTGCCGCAGCCAGACTCGCCCACGAGGCCCAGCGTCTCGCCACGCTTGACCGTGAAGGTGACATCGTCCACCGCCCGAATCCAGCCGACGCGTCGCTGCACGACGCCCCGCGTCACCGGGAAGTACATCTTGAGGTGCTCCACCCGCACCAGGTCTTCCCCAGCCACTTTGGCGGGGGTGGGCGCAGCCGCTGGAACGCCCGACGCGGTCGCCGTCATCGAGCCGATCCGGCCGCGAGCGATCCAGCCGTACTCGACGGCCCGTCGGTCGGCTGGCCCGCCGGCATGAGCCCCGGCTCGTGATGCGGCGCCGAGCGGACATCCACCCAGCACGCGGCGAGGTGCTGATCACCGGCCAGCCCGAGCACGGGATTGGCCTCCGCGCACTTCTCGGCAGCGTAGGGACAACGTGGCTGGAACGGGCAGCCGTGCGGAGGATCGATAAGGTCGGGCGGCAGGCCCTGGATCGGGGTCAGCCGGTCGCCGCGGAGGAGGTCCAGGCGCGGGACGGAGGCCATCAGGCCGAGCGAGTATGGATGGGCGGGATTCCGAAAAGTCTCGCCGACCGGCGCGGTTTCGACGATATGTCCCGCATACATGACATTGACACGATCGACGATCCCGGCCACGACGCCCAGGTCGTGCGTGATCAGCAGCAGCGCCATGCCGAGCTCCGATCGCAGGCGTTGCAGGAGCTCCAGGATCTGAGCCTGGATCGTCACGTCGAGGGCTGTCGTCGGCTCGTCCGCAATGAGAAGCTTTGGCTCGCACGACAGGGCCATCGCGATCATCACGCGTTGGCGCATCCCGCCGGAAAACTGATGCGGGTAACTGTCGACCCGGCTAGCCGCGTCTGGGATTCCGACCAGCTCCATCAGCTCGATGGCCCGAGCGCGGGCAGCCGTGGTGCTCAGGCCCCGATGGATCCGGAGTGGCTCGGCAATCTGGCGGCCGATAGACATCACGGGGTTCAGGTAGGAGATCGGGTCCTGGAAGATCATTGCGATCTCGCTGCCGCGGACGCGCTCGCGTTCCGTCTCCGACAGCTTCAACTGATCTCGCCCGCCATACCAGACTTCGCCACCGGTGACCCGCCCGGGCTTCGGAACCAGGCCCATGATCGAAAGGGCACTGACGCTCTTGCCGCAGCCAGACTCCCCAACCAGGCCAAGGGCTTCGCCACGTTCGATGTGGAAGCTCACGCCGTTCACCGCGTGGACCACCCCGTCGCGCGTGAAGAACTGGGTCTGAAGATCGCGGACTTCGAGGAGGTGTCCGACGTCAGCCATCTGGGCCTCGCGCGCAAGTTTGGTGCCTGGTGGGTCGGATTCAGTCGGGTCGGACTGGACAGCGTGAGTGTACTCGTGCCCCCCCGATTGCAGTGGGCTCACATTACCATCTCGACACGTCCCACCCGATGGGGTATGGTCACCGCGCGGTGGACGGGAGGTCTCCGCGCTGCGGGATGTCCGCTCATCCAGTTGCCTCGGCAGGCGCTTGCGCTCGCCTGAGGGTAGGAGGGTTCGTCATGCACCGCGTTCGTCCCCTGCTCGTGATGACCGTCCTGGCGTCGGTCATCTTCGGAGCCTGTGCCAGCACCACGCCGTCCCCAAGCGCGCCCGGCGCAACAGCCGCTCCAACGGCCGCTGCGACCGCCGCCCCGACCGCGGCGCCAACCGCCGCCCCGACCGCGGCCCCGCTCGAGCCGCTCACGGTCCATCTCTACCAGGAGTTCAGCTCCTTCGACCCGTGGAGCGCGTCGGGTACCGGCGGCGACTCGCTGTCCATGGAGCTCCAATGGGACTCGCTCGCTGCCTACGACGAGACCGGCGGGGTGCAGATGCGGCTCGCCGAATCGATCACGGCGAGCCCGGACGCCAAGATCTGGACGATCCAGTTGAAGCCTGGCCTTGTCTGGAGTGACGGTTCGCCTCTCACGTCGCAGGACGTGTTGTTCAGCTGGAAGCTAGGGGCGAACCCCACCCAGTCCGCGAACGCGGGCCTGTGGACGAACGTCGTCGGCATGGTCGACTGGCAGAAGGGTCCAGACTTCTCCAAGGACGTGGCAGGGATCACCGCACCCGATGACACCACCGTGGTCTTCGAGCTGATCGATCCGAATGCGGCCTTCTCCGCGACCTTGCTGAACTTCCGCAACTACATCCTGCCGATGGACGCGATCCTCGCCGCGGCCCCGGACGTCTACGCGCTCGGGCAGAAGGAAATGTGGGCCCTGCCGTACTGGCAGGAACCGACCGTCGGAGCTGGGCCCTACCTCTGGAACAAGACCGAGGTCGGCCAATTCATGTCATACCTACCGAACCCGAATTGGCGCGGCAACCCGGCCGCGTTCAGCGAAGTTATCCTCGTTCCGAACAACGACACGGCCGTCGCGGCCGCGCAGCTCCAATCCGGCGACCTTAATCTTGCCACTGTGACCCTCGACGACCTCGACGGCCTCGCGGCAGCCGGCATGACCACCGGCACCCAGGTCACTCCGTTCCCGATCCATACGGACTTCAACAACTCGCCGTCGTCGCCGATGAGTGATGTGCGCATTCGGCAGGCGTTCATGTTCGGCTGCGATCGGCAGGGGTTCGTGGACAGCTTCCTCAAGGGCAAAGGTTTGAAACTGGACACCTACTTCTTCCCGGATTGGGTGCCGAAGGATGGTGTCAAGACGTACAACTTCGACCTCGCCGCGGCCAAGGCGCTGCTCGACGAGGCCGGGTTCGATTACGGACACACGGTCCGCTGGCTGTCCTGGAACAAGGATGCACGCGACCGCCAGTCCTTCATCGAGGACTGCCAGTCAAAGATGAAGACCATCGGTGTGACCATCGAGATCACCAACGGGCTCGACGTGACGGACGCCCTGGGGCGCGCCGGCGACTGGGACCTGCAGCTCTACGGTGGCTATCCCATCCAGGAACCGGACCAGATTCGCCAGTTCACCGCCTGCGCGGCCTTCGGCGGCAACAAGCTCGCGAATGGCTATACAGAGGGCGGCGCCAACGTGTCGAACTTCTGCAATCCTGAGTTCGACGACCTGATGGTCCAGGCCTCCAGGATCGCCGATCAGGGCGAGCGAGCCGCGCTCTACTCGCAGGCCCAGGACATCTGGCTGGAGCAGGTGCCGATCATGGTCACCTACCGCCGCGCAACCGCGTATGCGTGGGACTCGAGGCTGACCGGTCTGTCCGTCTATGGTGACCCATCGCAGATGTTCTGGAAGATCGACGAATGGTCGTTCACGCCATAGGCAACGCTCGCAGCTGAGCTGTTGATCTGGCGCGCTGTCGCGAGGTTCCCTCCGGCAGCGCGCCGTTTCATTCCGCGACGCGCGGCCCCACCCATCGGACCAGTCGTCACCCCGCACCGATAACGAGGATCAATGGGCCGCTGGCTCGCCCGCCGTCTGATCATCACCGCGTTCACGTTCGTCGGGATCACGATGCTCGTGTTCCTGCTGATGCGTCTCGCGCCGGTGGATCCGGTCGACATGTTCCTCAACACGAAGCGACAGCAGGGCGGCCTCACGACCGCCGACATCGCCCGGATCAGGGCCGAGATGGCACGTGCGCTCGGCCTGGACCAACCGATCCCCATCCAGTACGTGGTCTGGCTTAGAGAAGCGATCACACAGGGGAGCCTCGGGTTCTCGTTCATCACCGGCCGACCGGCCCTTGACATGGTGGTGGAGCGCGTTCCGCCGACCCTGATCCTGATGGTCGCGGCCCTGGCACTCCAGTTGATCATCGGCATCCCGCTCGGAATTCTGGCGGCGCTCCGGCGCAATCGGATCACCGACTACGTGGTCTCGTCGTTCGGCCTGTCGGTCGTAGCCGTCCCTTCATTCTTCCTTGGCCTGGCGGCCATCTATGTCTTCTCGGTGAAGCTCAACGTGCTGCCCTCGGGCGGCATGTTCAAGCCGGCGAGCGACGAGGTCGACTTCTTCGATTTCCTCCGGCACCTAATCCTGCCGGCTAGCATCCTCGGCCTGGCGGGCGTGGGGCCCGTGATCCGCTATGTCAGGACGAGCATCCTCGAGACGCTTGGCCGGGACTACCTCGTCACGGCCCGATCCAAGGGCCTGCCCTGGACCATGGTGGTCGTCCGTCACGCATTCCCGAACGCCCTGTTGCCCCTGATCACCATCATTGGCCTCCAGGTCGGCATGCTGATGGCTGGCGCCTTCATCACCGAGCAGATCTTCACCTGGCCAGGCATGGGTCGGCTCGCGCTGGACGCGATCCTCAGTCATGACTACCCGGTCATCCAGGCATTCGCGGTCATCACGGCGTCTGTGGTCCTGCTGGGCAATGTGTTCGCCGACCTGGCGTACGGCGCGGCTGACCCACGGATTCGTCTCGAGTAGCGGCAATGACCGCGGTAGCCAGCGTCAACCCTGGATCCGTTCCGCGCCGCCGAAGCGAGAGCGCGGGCCGGCGGGCGTTGCGCCGATTCCTGCGCCACCGGGCCGCGCTGGCTGGCCTGCTGATGCTCGGGGCCATTGCGTTTGCGGCCATGGTCGTCCCGTTCATCTACAACGTGGACCCCGACATCACGGACCTCGCCATCGGCTTCCAACCGCCAGGGCCGGACCATCTGCTGGGCACGGATCGCATCGGACGGGATCTGCTGGCCCGGTTGCTCTACGCGGGCCGAGTCTCCTTGTCGGTCGGCGTCGCCGCCGCCCTTTTTGCCACCCTGCTGGGTCTCGTGATCGGTCTGATTGCCGGCATGTTCGGCGGATGGCTCGATGCGCTCCTGATGCGACTGACGGATACGGTGCTGGCCATCCCGACCCTGATCGCGATCGCGATCGTCGTCTCGATCGTCGGGACCGGGCTCGAAATCGTGGTCCTGTTCATCGGCCTGTTCAGCTGGCCGGAGGCCGCGCGGGTCGTTCGATCGGTCGTGCTGTCCCTGCGCGAACAGGACTTCGTCCTGGCCGCACGCGCGCTGGGGGCCACCAATGGGCGAATCATCCGCAAACACCTGATCTTCCATGCCCTGGCACCGCTCACGGTCACCGGAACGTTCACCGTGGCCATCGCGTTGCTCACGGAAGCCTCGCTGTCCTACCTGGGTATCGGCGTCAAACCGCCGCAGCCGTCGTGGGGCAACATGCTTTACGACGCGCAGCAGCTTTTCATTCTGCGCGACTTCCCCTGGTACTGGCTCCCGCCGGGCCTCGCCATCTTTGTGACCGTTCTGGCCGTGAATCTCGTCGGCGATGGCCTCCGCGACGCACTGGACCCGCACGGTTGATCGGCAGCGAACCCGGTACGCTCGACACCCACGGACGCAGAACATGAGGAGACCTCGACGATGACCGTGAGCGAACCCCGAACCTTTGCCCCGGCGGAAGGTTCAACGATCCAGACGAACATGAGCGGCAAGATTCGCGTCAACGGTGAGGCGCTGACCGAGTTGGTCGCCAGCTTCTTCCGCCACAACGGCATGCCCGCAGCGGACGCGTTGATCTCGGCCAATGGCCTGGTGCTTGCCGATTACGTCGGTCACGAGTCGCACGGCATCTCGAACAACCTTGCGGGCTTCTATCTACCCGGGCTCGAGAGCGGCAACATCAATGTCTCCCCGAACATCCACATCATTCACGAGACCCCGTCGACGGCGACGTGGGAGGCGGATCGCGGGATGGGCTTTGTCGTCGGCCACCGGGCGATGTCGGATGTGCTGGAGCGCGCCGCGAAGGTGGGGTCGGGGTTCGCCGCGGTCGGTAACTCGCGCCACTACGGCATGGCCCAGGTCTACTCGCGGATGGCGCTCGAGCGCGACATGATCGGCTTTTCGCTGACCAACGGCGTGACGCCCGGTGTCGTTCCCTTTGGCGGCCTCGAACCGAAACTTGGCACGAACCCGATCTCCGTGGCCGTCCCCTGCGGCGAGGAACCACCGTTCGTGCTCGACATGGCCACCTCGACCAGCGCGTTTGGCAAGATCCAGAACTATCAGCGGGACGGCAAGACCATCCCGCCGACCTGGGCCCTGGACCGCGAGGGTCACCCGACGACCGACCCGGACGAAGCGATGGCGGCGGTCAAGCTCGTGACTTTCGGTGGCACGCGTGAGGGCGCGGCGCACAAGGGCTACGGCCTCGGCGTCTGGGTCGACATCTTCTGCGGCGCCCTGTCGGGCTGGGGCTTCACCGCCAAGCCTGGCGAGGAAGAGAACGTCAACCACTTCTTTGGGGCCTGGCGGGTGGACGCATTCGTCCCCATCGAGCGTCACAAGGCACTGATGGACGAGCGGGTCCGCGACTTGCGGGCGACGCCGCCCGCGCCGGGCTTTGGCCGGGTGATGGTCGCCGGCCAACCCGAGTTCGAGAACATGGCGGACCGGCGGGTGAACGGCATTCCCCTGCACCCGACCGTCATCGCGATGCTCCGCGGCTACGCGACGAAGTACGGCATCGCCTTCGACCTGGTCGGGTGAGCGCCTACGCGTCGTCGGCCACCACCGATTCGGGCCACTACTTCAGCCTGGACCCCGCCCGGGCCTACCCGGTCCTGGATCGGGCTGACCACGTGTACGTCTGGGACGTCGACGGCAACCGGTATCTCGACGCGATTGCCGGGATCGGCTGTATCACGGTGGGCTATGGCCGCCGTGAGATCGCCGACGCGATGGCTGCCCAGGCGGCGCGGTTGCCGTTCAACGCGGGCAACATCTTTGCCAGCGAGCCCGCGATCCGGCTGGCGGGCGTCGTCGCGGAACTGACCCCGGGCGATCTCAACTGGGTCCACTTCACCAGCGGTGGCTCGGAGGCCGTGGAGGTCGCGCTCAAAATGGCGCGCCAGTACCACGTCGAGCGCGGCCAGCCTGAACGGGACAGGATCATCGGCCGCTGGACGTCGTATCACGGAGCAACGCTCGGCGGCCTGTCCGTGGGTGGGGCCGTCGGCAGGCGGGCGAAATACCTGCCGATGCTCCTGGACATGCCCCACATCCCGCCGATCTACTGCTACCGCTGTCCGTTCGAACTCACCTACCCGACGTGTCAGGTCACCTGCGCGGAAGAGCTGGAACGCGAGATCCTGCGGGTCGGCCCGGAGCGGGTCGCGGCGTTCATCGCTGAGCCGATCGTGGCGTCGGTGGGCGGCGCCATCCAGCCACAGGCCGAGTACTTCCCACGGATCCGCGAGATCTGCGATCGCTATGGTGTCCTGCTGATCGTCGACGAGGTGATGACCGGATTTGGGCGCACCGGCCGACACTTTGGGATCGAGCACTACGGGGTCGTGCCGGATCTCATGATCATGGGCAAGGGGATCAGTAGTGGCTACGCGCCGTTGGCTGCGGTCGCGGCACGGGACCACGTTCGGGCCGCGTTCGTGAAGGCGGGCGTCGCATTCGAGCACGTCTTCACGTTCGGGGGGAACCCGGTGGCCGTCGCCGCCGGGTTGGCGGCACTCGACATCTACCGGCGTGAAGGCCTGGCGGAACGGGCGGCCGAGCACGCGGAGGCCTTCTCCGCCGCGCTCAGACCTTTGGAGGAATTCTGGTTCGTCGGCGACATCCGGACGATCGGGCTGATGGCCGGCATCGAATTCGTCAGCGACCTGGTCACCAAGGCGCCGTTCCCTCCGTCGCGCAAGGTTGCCGCGATGGTCCGCGAGGCCGGCCTGCGCAACGGCATCGTGACCTATCCCGGAACGGGGATGGCCGGCGGCGGAACAGGCCCGATCGCCGGGGACATCATTTCGCTGACGCCACCGCTGACCTTTGGCCCGGCCGAATTCGTCGAGATGGCCGACAAGCTCCAGGCGACCTTCCGCGATGTGGCCGCGACCCTCGGCGGCTGATCCAGCCGTCGGTCCGAGTCCAGAGTCGAGCTAGATCCGGACCCGATCCTTGCCCTTGAGGTTAAGGATCTCGCGTGCGGCCGCCGGCGAGGCAACCTCCAGCGACAACGCTTCCAGGATCAAGCGGATCTTCGCCACCTGTTCCGCGTTGCTCGTGGCCAGTTGCCCCGGGCCGATGTAGAGGCTGTCTTCAAGACCCACCCGGACATTGCCGCCCATCGTGGCGCCCATCGTCGCGAGGGGCATCTGATGGCGGCCCGCGGCCAGGATCGACCAGATGTACTGCTCCCCGAACAACCGGTCCGCCACGGATCGCATGTGCATCAGGTCCGACGGGTGCGCCCCGATCCCGCCCAGGATCCCGAAGATCGTCTGGACGAAGAGCGGCGGCTTGACCAGCCCGCGATCGAGGAAGTGGGCCAGGGTGTACAGGTGTCCCACGTCGTAGCACTCGAACTCGAAGCGCGTTCCGTACCCGTCGCCGACGGTCAGCAGGATCGACTCGATGTCCTTGAACGTGTTGCGAAAGATCCGGTCGCGCGAACCTTCCAGGTACGGCGCCTCCCAATCGTGCTGCCAGGTCGGGTACCGGCTCATCATCTGGTACATCCCGAAGTTCATCGAGCCCATGTTCAGCGAGCACACCTCGGGCTGGAACGCGTGGGCCGCCGCGAGCCGCTCATCGAGGGTCATCGTGGCGCTGCCCCCGGTCGTGATGTTGATGACCGCGTCCGTCCCCTCGTGGATCTGGGGCAGGAACTCAGCGAACACCTCCGGATCGGGCGTGGGGCGCCCGTCGCGCGGGTCGCGCGCGTGCAGGTGGAGGATCGAGGCGCCCGCCTGGTACGCATCGATCGCCTGACGCGCCACGTCGGCCGGCGTGACGGGCAGGTGCGGAGACATGGTGGGGGTGTGAATGGACCCGGTCACGGCGCAGGTGATGATCACCGGACGACGGTCAGCCATCGATCTCCTCCATTCGGGCGCGAACGATGCTCGCGATCAAGGCGTTTGGAAGCGGCCGGTCCGGCCGGAACCGGATCGTGCCCTTCGAGGTGTCGAACTCCGTCAATTCAGCGCGATGCGCCTCCATGACCGTGCCGCTCATGGGGAAGAGTGAGCAATGCGCCTTCGCCGCCGCATAGGCGACGAGCGGTCGGCCGTGGTAGCGAAACGCCGGAACGCCGTAGCTGATGGTGTCGACGGCAATGGGCGCGGTCGCCGCAATGGTCTCGCGGAGGCTCTGAAGCGCCGTCCGCTGGTCCGCCGGGAGCCCGGCGAGGGTGATGTCAATCCGCTTCGTCGCCGCCGCGGCCTCCGCCTGCGCAGCCTCGATCGTCTTCCGCGTCATCAACCTCCCCTGTTCGTCCCGGAGCCGTCGTCCGGCCATGCGCATCGTAGTCGGACACGCGGGGCGAATAGGCCATCAGGCTGCCCGATCCGCGGATTTCGAGCTATGGCCGTGGGTCCAGACGCAAGCCAGACTCGGTGCCATGTCGCACCATGCCCCCAACGCTTCCGTTGTCGGCTGGCTCCGCCCGAACATCCCGGGGCGCGGCCTGCCCGCACCCGAGTCACCCGTCCGGCAGTGGGCGATCCGATCCATCGCGGTCCTGGCCCTGACGGTCACGGTCGTCTACCTCGTGTGGCGCGCCGGCTGGACGCTAGCCCTCGATGTCTGGTGGGTCTCCGTCCCGCTGCTCGTGTTCGAGGTGCATGCCGCGATCGGCCTGGCGCTCTTCACGTTCTCTCTGTGGGACATCGATCGGCGTCCGGCGACGCACGACGCGTCGACGATCCCTGGCCGGGTCGCGGTGCTCGTGCCGACCTACAACGAGGGACTCGAGGTCCTGACCCCGACGATCGCCGCCGCGGTCGCCATGCGCCTCAACCATGAGACCTGGGTGCTCGATGATGGGGCTTGGCCAGACGTGGAGCGCCTGGCGACCGAACTCGGCGCCCGCTACCTCGCCCGCCCGACCCATGAACACGCCAAGGCGGGCAACCTCAATCACGCCCTCGGGGTCATCGATGCCGACTTCATCACAGTTCTCGACGCTGATCATGTGGCCTCGCCCGACTTCCTGGTCCGCACTCTTGGCTACTTTGACGACCCACGGCTCGCTCTCGTCCAGACGCCACAGGATTTCTACAACGTCGATTCGTTCGAGCACGAGGGCGGCGGCGTCAATCGCGCGGCGACCGACTCGGCCCGAAGCGAACGCTTCCACGAGCAGGCGCTGTTCTATCGGATCCTCCAGCCGGGCAAGAACCGCTGGGGCGGCGCCTTCTGGTGCGGGACCGGCGCGGTTGTTCGGGTCGCGGCCCTGCGCGAGGTCGGCGGGGTGGCGACCGACACCATCACCGAGGACATCCACACCACGATCCGGCTGCACCGGCGCGGCTGGCGAACCGCCTATCACAACGAAGTCCTGGCCCGTGGACTTGCGGCCAGCGACGCGGCGACCTACCAGCTGCAGCGCCACCGCTGGGGCACCGGCGCCATGCAGGTCCTGCGCAAGGAAAACCCGATGATCGTGGCCGGGTTGAGCCTGGGCCAGCGGCTGTCGTACGGATCGACGCTGATCGGCTGGTTTGATGCCTGGCGATCGCTCGCCTACCTGATCCTGCCGATCGTGGTCATCGCGACCGGGGCCGTCCCCATCCGCGCCGAACCGGCGACCTTTGCGGTGGCGTTTACGACGACGTTCATCCTGGGACAGTTGTCGCTTCGCGTGCTCTCGCGAGGGTGCCACCGGCCGATCCTGTCCATCATGTTCGAGTTCGTCCGGATGACACCACAGCTCCTGGCCACGCTCACCCTGCTCACGAATACACGCGCGGCGTTTCGGGTCAGTCCCAAGGGACGCACCGGTGATGGGCGGCGACCCAACCGAGTCCCGCGACCGCTGGCCGCGGTGCTCGTCGCCAGCGCTTGCGCGGCCGCCTGGTATGCGGCAACCCTGATGGGCGCATCGCCAACCGTCTATGGCAACGCGTGGGCCGTCCACGCGGCCTTTGGCTGGATGCTCGTCAACGTCTCACTCGTCTGGCTGGCCATCCGGCGGATCCGTTCATCTCACTACGCCGCCGAGCGTCGCGCCAGCGTCCGGTTCGAAACGAATCTGCGGGGGCGGCTCGGTGGGATCGAGGCACAGGTCCGCGACCTATCGCTTACAGGGGCTCGCATTGAGCTTCCGACCGGTCACGCGATGACTTTGGCGACTCGGCTGGTCGTGATCCCAGCAGGCGAACCGCCGATCGAGCTGGACGGGACGGTTCAGTCGAGCTTTAGCGCCGGCAACGGCCGGATCATGGCCGGCTTCGAGTTCGATCCCGGACAGACGCCCGGCCGGGCACGGCTGGCGCGCTTGCTGTTCGAGGAGCGTGCCGCGAGACTCCCAACCACGGTCGGTGCCCTGCCTGCTGCGACTACGGTGCCGAGCGCAGCCTAGTCCGGCGTGGTCCAGGCGGCATGCCGCGCGTCGTGGTGGAAAAATGGGGGGTGCGGCCGGCAGCCCGCTTGCGCGAGCGTGAGATGATGCGCCCATGGTCGAGTACGGCGGTACCGTCAGCGGCGTCGGGGGCCAGGTTGCCGGCGGGTCCGGTGCCGGCGGGCGCTCGATTGACTTGGGAGCCTCCGCGAGCCAGTTCATCACGAATACGATCGACACGCTGTCGTCGCTGCCTCCCTTGGGGCTGCTGGCCCTGGTTGTCGTGGTCGTGCTCGGACTGATCATCGTCAAGCGGGCGTTCTGAGGGTCCGCTTCGCGATCCTGGGCGCCGGCAATGTCGTCGGCGGACTCCTACGTCCTTAGGAGCTCAACGCGCGGGCTACGTTCGCTAGCCGCCCGCTGAACGGGAGTCGCGTGACTCGATGAGGGTTGTGGGAACGTTGTGGACCGCCGGGATCGAGCCCAGGCGACCCGCCTGGTAGTCCGCGAAGGCCTGCATGACCTCCTCGCGCGTGTTCATCACGAATGGACCCATCCAGGCTACGGGTTCCCGGATGGGATGGCCGCCGAGTAACAGGACATCCAGGCTCGGATGGCGCGACTCCTGGATCGGGTCTGCCGCGAGCGTGACAGCATCGCCAGGGCCGAAGACCGCCAGTTGGCCTGTCGCGATCGGTCGTCGGTCGACGCCGACGGTCCCGTGCCCGGCCATCACGTAAGCGAGGGCGTTGTAGTCGGGCCGCCATGGGACAGCCAGTTGAGCGCCAGGGCTCAGCGTGGCGTGGACCAGGGTCATCGGGCTGTAGGTGGAACCGGGTCCGCTGTGCCCGCCGATCTCGCCGGCGATCACGCGCAGGAGCGCCCCGCCGTCGCTGGACGCCACCAGGGCGACCTCGCTCGCGCGGAGATCCTGGTAGCGGGGCGGACTCCACTTCAGCGCCGCCGGCAGGTTGACCCACAACTGGAACCCATGGAACAGCCCACCGCTGACGACCAGGGCTTCCGGCGGCTTCTCGATGTGGAGGATGCCCGCGCCCGCCGTCATCCATTGCGTGTCGCCGTTGGTGATGACCCCGCCGCCGCCGTTCGAATCGCTGTGCTCAAACGTGCCGTCGATCATGTACGTGACCGTCTCGAAGCCTCGATGCGGGTGCCACGGGGTGCCCTTCGGCTCGCCCGGGGCGTACTCCACCTCCCCCATTTGATCGAGATGGACGAACGGATCGAGGTCGGCCAGGTCGACCCCGGCAAATGCCCGCCGGACAGGGAATCCTTCTCCCTCGAAACCACGCGGGGCGACCGTCACGCTGCGGACGCGGCGCTGGAGACTCATGACCGGGTCAGGCGCAGGGATCCGGGGCAGCACGGTGATGTCATCGACGATGATGGCCGGCATGGGGACTCCTTCTTCTTCGTCACGATAGCACGGTGCGACGCGGTCGTTGTTGGCGCAACTAGTAGGTCAAGGTGTACGCTCGCATCGTGAGGTTCACCGATCGTGCGCGGTCCTAGTACGACGTCGCAGCAATTTGCGGAGCGGCCGGCCGCCTCCGTTCGTCCTGCAACAGCTAATGAAGCCGGAGACGTCCGCGCGATGCACGCGGCCACACGCTCGGCCTGGGATGAAGCCGCCGAGCGCTATGAGCGTTGGCTCGCCGAGGCGATCCAGATGATCCGATCTGGCGGCACCAACCTGTTCGGTGCCGAGGTGGAGTTGATCGGTGACCTGCACGGCCGATGTCGACGCGCCATCCATCTCCAGTGCGCAGGCGGTCGAGACACGCTGTCGCTCTGGAATCAGGGTGCCGACGAAGTGATCGGGATCGATTTCAGCCCTCGAATGCTCGAATTGGCGGAGCAGCTCACAGCAGCCACGGGAGCTCCGGCCCGCTGGATCCTGGCGGACGTACTGGACACGCCAAGAGACCTCGACGGCACCGCCGACCTCGTCTATACCGGGCGCGGTTCGCTGATCTGGCTCCAGGATCTCGACGCCTGGGCTGCCGTGATCGCCCGGTTGCTGTCCCCGGGCGGACGATTCGTCATCTTCGAAGGCCATCCGATCGAGTGGCTGTTCGACGCCGACGAGCATGGGCACTGGATCGCCACCGAATACGACTACTTTGCCGGCCCGGAGGCGTCGCAAGGCTGGGCCCCCGAATACATCGACCGGCTGTCGATCCCCGAGGAGGAGCAGAGCTGGAAGTTCGCCCGTGCCTGGACCCTGGGCGAGATCATCACGGCGCTCCTGGGGGCCGACCTTTGCCTCGAGCGCGTCGCCGAGTACCCGATCGACTGGTGGGGCGGCCACGCCGATGTCCGGACCGAGGAGCGCGGTCGGGTGCCGCTGTCCTTCTCGATTGATGGGCGTCGCCGTGGATAGACTCGGGACGTGACGACAGCTCGCCGGTTCGCCTATCGGCTAGGGCCACGCTCCGGCCCGGTCCTGCGGCTGTTTGGCGTCCGTGGGCCAGAGAACGCCTTCGTCGACGTCTCAGACAGCGAGATCATCGCCAGGTTCGGACGGTTCGAGGCTCGGACGCCGATCGCGAACATCTCGTCGTGGCGCATCGAGGGACCGTGGCGCTGGATGATGGCGATTGGCGTCCGGATGAGTGTTCGGCACGGCGATCTGACCTTTGGTGGATCGCATCTCGGCGGCGTCCGCCTGGACTTCCACACGCCGATCACGGTCGGTCCTCTGCATCCGCAGGCGCTCTACGTCACCGTCGAGGACCTGGACGGCCTCGCCGCGGACCTCGTCGCGCGAGGGGTCGGGGGCGAGGACGCCCGAGCGACCTGAGTCCGGGCTTGCCGGGCTATTACCTTGATCAGTCCGCGATGAGCGTCGCAAAGCGCCCGGCGCCGTCACGCTCAACGCGGCCGATGGAAACGATGGCGGAGAGGACGATCGAGCCATAGATGTGCGGGTAGGGCGAGCCCGGGTCATCGTGCCGCCACGGAACGTCGAGTGCTTCCAGGTCCAACGTCAACGCCAGGAACGCGCGAGGATCTGTCGCGTAGTGACGGTCGAACGTCGCAGCTAGCGCGTCAAGACCGTCGGTGCAGTGCGCGAATCCCTCGGTCGCGAGGGAGACGGCAGCGTAGGGCGCCCCCGCATCGGCCGCCGCATCGGCCGCCATCCAGACTTCGACCGGGACCAGGTGATACGTCTCGCGCATCAGGCCGGTGGCTGGTCCACCGAAACCCAACGTCGATC
The DNA here is from genome assembly GCA_031431535.1 of Chloroflexota bacterium. Lineage (GTDB taxonomy): Bacteria > Chloroflexota > Limnocylindria > Limnocylindrales > CSP1-4 > SPCO01. Next base: position 12,709 of record JANPDO010000214.1, on the reverse strand, counting down.
GAGGGCCAGCTGGATCACCGTGGGGCGATCGGCCGCCAGCGCCGTCCGAAGCGCAGCCTCGAAGTCGGTGTCCTTGTCGACGCGAACCCCGCGCGCTCCACAGGCCCTCGCGATCGCTGCGAAGTCGACGGGGCCAAGCTCCGTACCCACTCCGATTCCCGATCCGCGCCCCTCCTGCCACTGCCGGATCGTGCCGTAGCGTTCATTGTCGAAGACGACGACGACAGGTCGTGCGCCGACTCGAACCGCGGTCTCCAGCTCCGCCATGGTCATCGCGAGCCCCCCGTCCCCGACCAGTGCGACCACGGCCCGATCATGATGGACGAGCGACGCCGCGATGGCCGCTGGCAGGCCGTAGCCCATCGCCCCCGACGTTGTCCCCACAAAGGTTCCGGGCCGACGGAAGCGAAACCCGCGTCCTGCCCAGCCGGCGAAGTTACCGGCGTCCGTGGTCAGGATGGCGTCGTCGGGGAGCACCCGGCGGAGCGTGGTGATGGTCTTGCCCGGGTGTACGCCCGGCCCGTCCCACGGATCGGCGTCGACGATGCTGGACGCCTCCCAGGCGGCGCGGTCGGCTGTGTTATTGGCCTGGCGGGTGACGACCCGCTCAGCATCGAGAACCGACCGACCAGCGAGGCGCTCATTGGCCGCGCGGAGGAAGGCCCTGGCGTCGCTGGCCACCGCCAGTTCCGGCGGCGGAAGGCCCTCCGGGCGACCCGGAACCAGATCCACGTGGGCCCAGCGCTGGCCAACGCCGGGTATCGCGTACCCATAGCTGGTGGCCTCATTCAGCCGTGATCCAAGCACGAGCACGGCATCGGCACCTTCGAGCCGCTCCCGCACGAAAGGCGCGGCACCGAGGCCGGCCATGCCAAGGTAGAGGGCGTGGTCGTTGGAGACCACGTCCGACCGGCGCCAGCTCGCGATGATCGGGACCTGGAGCAATTCGGCGAAGCGGAGCAGTTCGGTCGAGGTTCGAGCCCGCAGCACGCCGGCACCGGCCAGGATCACGGGGCGGCGGGCGGACGTCAGCAACTCGATCACCGCCCGGATCTCGTCGTCCGTGGCGCGCGGCGCGGTCGGACGGACGTGCTCGACCCTGGCGTCGGGCGGCATGATCTCGTCGAGCAGGTCCTGTGGGAGGGACAGGAGCACGGGTCCCGGTCGGCCGCCGAGGGCCTGGCGGATCGCCTCGGTCATGGTGGCCGCGATGTCTCCCGTGCCGTGCGGTTCGGCCGCCCATTTCGCGAGGCCCCCAAGCGTGGCGACCTGATCGATTTCCTGGAAGGCTTCGCGCCCGAGCAGCGCACGTTCGACCTGGCCGCTCACCGCGAACATCGGCGTGGAGTTCTGCCGGGCCGTGTGAATCCCGATGGCCATGTTGGACCCGCCGACGGCTCGCGTCCCGAGACACACGGCCGGCCGGCCTGTCAATTGGCCGTGGGCTTCGGCCATGAACGCGGCGGCGCCTTCGTGACGGGTCGCGATCACCTGGATGCCCGCACCTTCGAGGGCATCGAGCAGCCCGAGGAACGACTCGCCCGGGACCGTGAATGCATAGCGGACACCGGCGCTGCGAAGCGCCTCGGCGATGAACCGGCCCACCGTTCTCGGGCCGACGTCAGGTGTGGTCTCGACGACCGCTCCACCTAAAGCCGTGGGTTCCGGCGGAGGCGCCAGTTCGGGTGTGGTATCCGGTTCGGGTTCCGGTTCAGGTTCGGGCGCGGTCTCCGGTTCGGGTTCCGACGTTTCCGCTTCCGGGGTTTCGGGCTCCTGCGCTTGCGTGCCGATGGGCTCGGAGATCGGCTGGTCGATTGGGGTGGCTTGGGCGTCGAGCTCGGTCATGGCGACGGCGCTCCTTCATCGATGGGACCCCGACGGGTTGGTCAGCGATAGTTCTCAAACTGCAACGGAACGGGCAGGTCGTCGAGTGCGCGCAGCCGGGTGATGACCTTCTGGAGATCGTCCCGGCTCTTGCCCGATACCCGGACGGCGTCGCCCTGGACCTGCGACTTCACCTTCGGGAATTCGTCACGGATCATCCGGGTGAGCCGCTTGGCGACCTCGTCCGAGAGGCCCCGACGCAGTCCGATCCGTTGCCGGACCTTGTTCCCGCCCGCCTCTTCGACCTTGCCCCAATCGAAGATCTTGAGCGACAGGCTGCGCCGGATCGCCTTCGACTCGATCAGCTCCCTGAGGGCGCCGGCGCGATGTTCGTCATCCGTGATCAGGATGAGCTCTTCCTTCGCCTGGGTCAGGTCAACGGTCACGCCCTTGAAGTCGAAGCGCGTGCCGGCTTCACGACGAACCTGATCGAGGGCATTGCGCAGTTCCTGCTCGTCAAAGTCACTGACGACGTCAAAAGATTGGTCGCCGGCCATCGAACCTCCTCTCTGTGGGACTGCTGCCATCGTGCGTCCCGCGACCCACTGTCTGGACGCGGGCGTCGATCAAGGCGGGGAGCGCCGAACGGGCGCTCATGATACCCGGCCGGCGGGAGATGGAGCCGCCAGGAACCGCCGCGCTTATGAGCGGGGTATGCGCAGGAGCTCCAGCAGGCGGTGCCCGATCCGGGAGCTCCCGCCACCGCCCATGACCAGCACGACGTCGCCCGGTCGAACCTCCCGGGCCAGTCGCTCCGCCGTTGCATCCACGGACCCGGGCGAGAATACCGGGATCCCTGGGCGCCGCAGGACGACGGCATTGGCCAGCTGTCCGGGCGAAGCGATCGTCGTGTCCGGATCACGGCCCGCCCAGATGTCAGCCACGACAACGGCGTCCGCCACGGCCAGGGCATCGGCGAGTCCATCCAGCATGGCCGCGGTCCGATGGAACGTGAGCGGCTCGAATGCGGCCCACACTCGCCGATCTGGCTCGCGCTGACGCACGGCGCCCAGGGTTGCGCGGATCGCGGTCGGGTGGTGCACATAGTCGTCGTACACCGCGACGCCAGCCATCTCGCCGATGCGTTCGAGACGTCGCCCGACACCCCCGAAGGAGGCGAGTCCGGCCGTGATCTGGTCAACCGTCAATCCGAGAGTCATAGCAGCCCCAGCCACCGCGAGGGCATTGGCCGCGTTGTGTCGGCCGGCCGTCCCGAGACGAACCGCGACAACGCCACCGGCCGGATCGAGACCCTGGATTTCGAGGGTGGTGGATCCGCGGTCCATCGCCGTCACGACGCCGACCAACGAGGATGCCGGCACGGCGCCCGCCGCCGCGCCCGCCACGCCCGCCCTGATCGCCGTGCCGACCGGGCTTCCGTCGACGACCCCTGCCGGGCCCCGGTCGACGATCGCATACCGGACGACCGGGCCGGGTCGATCGCCGAGCCGCTCCATGACCTCGGCGACCCCGGGATCGGCCAGATTGGCGACAAGCGTCGCCCCTACAGGTGCCCGGCGCAGCCAGCGCTCGAAGGCTTCAACGACGGCCGCGCGGTCGGCGAACACGTCCGGATGGTCCCATTCCACGCTCGTCAAGACCGCGACCGACGGCACGTACGGATCGAAGTTGCCGGCGTACTCGTCGGCTTCGACTACGAACGCCTCGCCCCTCCCCGAACGAGCTGTGGACGGGGGTCCCCCAGTGAGCGACGAGGGCAGCAGCGCACCCACGAAGGCGGAGGGATCCGCCCCGGCCCTCGTCAGGACGTGCACAAGCCAGCCCGCCGTGGTGCTCTTGCCGTGCGTGCCGGCCACGCCAACGAGACGGCGCCCGAACGCCGCATCGGCGATCACCTGCTGCCACGGTTCAAGGGGGATACCGGCCCTCCGAGCGGCCATCAGTTCAGGGTGATCCGGATCGATGGCGGTGAGGGCCTTCGTCACGGCCAGGCGGTTCGGTGCTGGATTCCCGGCGACATGTCGAGGCGAGTGTCCCGTCTCGACCGTGATCCCGTGCGACTCAAACGCGAGTGTGTATGACGAAGGACCGCCCGCATCGCACGCGGTCACCATCGCGCCGGCATCCGCCGCGAGGAGGGCCGCCGCCGATGCGCCCGCGCCACCGGCGCCGACGACGTGAATTCGCTCACCAGGCACGATCGGGCGCGCCGGGCGAGCTGCGGCCAAACCGGCCCCAATGCGTCCGGCCCCGAAGCGCTCGGCTCCGGGTCCGCCGGCCCCCCCTGAACCGGCAAGGCGGGTCATACCGAACCGGGGAGCGGGTTCACGCCCGATCCGCGCGCACGTCGATCCATTCAAGGATGAGCCCCAACAGAGCGGCTGCGCTCTCTCGTTTGTTCTCGGCTCGCGAACCTGACCAGAGATGGCGCCGAACCTGTGTGCCATTGGCATCGGCCACGGCGACGTAGGTTAGCCCGACCGGCTTCTGGGCGGTGCCGCCGTCCGGGCCGGCGATGCCTGTCACCGCGGCCCCCACGTCAGCCCCGGTCCGGAGGCGTCCCGCCGTGGCCATCGCCAGTGCGACCTGGGCCGAGACTGCCCCATGTGCCGCCAGGACCTCCGCCGGTACGCTGACAAGATCGAGCTTGAGCTGGTCCGCGTAGGTCACGAAGCCCCCGAGATACCAGGCACTCGACCCCGGTGTCTCTGTGATCAGGTGGCCGACGAGCCCCCCGGTACACGATTCGACCGTGACGAGGCGGAGCCCGAGGCCCGTGCATCGCTCCCCGAGCCGACCCGCCAGCGCCACCAGCTCTGTGAGCGGATCGTCGGCCACGACGCCGAGGATCTGATCATCCGACATGGGATTGAGTCGTTCCGGCGTCACGGTCCGCCATGCCACCTACCGCCGCTCGGTCTGGACCGGCGGATCCGGGGGCTTGAACAGCCAGGTTTCGGGGATTCCTGCCGGGCCCAGCGCCCCGAGCGTGGTCCCGTTGAGGGTGAAGTGGGTGGCACCGGACGAACCTGAGCGCACCTCCACGGACTCCCTGCCGGTAAATGTCAGTGTCCGACCAGCCCCAATGACGGAGCCGGCGGCGCCGAGATCGGGGTCCAGCTTGCCATCCACCCAGACTTTGATCCAGGCACGGCTGCCCCGGACCGCCACTACCAGATTGACGCCCTTGTAGGTCACCGTAACCGTCCGCGTGAGGGCGGCCGTCTTGCCCTGCGGACTGGCGGCGGTCACGGTGATGGCCCACGTGCCGGCTGTCAGGTCAAGCGGCGTGGCGAACGATCCGTCATCGGCGACCTTGACAGTGATCGGCGGGGGAATCTCGGGCGGGACGGGGATCACCGGCGGCTCGGACGTCGCGGCTCCCTCGGTTGGGGCCGGCCCGGATGGGCCAAGCCAGGCCGAGCGGATCACCACGGAGGCCGCGTTGGCGGCCCGCCCGGCCAACGGGATGGCCCCGTTTTCGAACGTCGTACCCTCTGCCGGCTGATCGACCGCGAGCGTCGGTGCCTCGATCACCAGGAACGGCACGGTGATGAACAACCGGATCGTGTTCTCGGACCGCTTGCCGGTCTCCGGGTCAAGGGCGGCAACGTCGAACTGATTTCGGCCGCGACGCAGGTCAACGTCTGCTCTCCAGTCCCCATCCGGGTCAGCGCTGACCTCATACGGGTCACGACCCGGCGTGGCAATCGACACGGTTGCCCCGGGAAGGGTAAGGCCGCGAAGCGTGTAGACCGTGGTCGATTCGTCGACCTCGAGGAGCGCCGTCGCCGGATCCGTGAGCGCGATCGTCGGTGGTTTCGTGAACCGCAGGACCTGACTCCCGAGGTACGCGCCAAACGCCAGCACGAGCGTGGTCAGGAGCGCGATCACCACCAGGCTCGGCGATACCGTGAATGCGGCCCGCGGCCTGGCTATGGGTCGCGGCACGGAGATTGTCGGCGGGGTCTCGCGGATTTCCCCGCGCTCGCGTCGCCAGAGGAGCAGGATTTCGTCCGGGTCCAGCCCTAGATAGAGCGCGTAGTTGCGTAGGAATCCGCGCGTGTAGACGGGACCGGGCAGTTCCTTGTAGTCGCCACGCTCGAGGGCCGCAAGGTAGCGGGATCGGATCTTGGTGTCGCGTTCCGCCCGGTACAGGTCCACGCCCTTGCGCTCCCGGGCCGCGTAGAGCCGTTCGGGCAAGCCCGGATCCGGGTCAATGGCCAGGCTTCGACCCGCGCCACCTCGGTCCGTCCCGACCGCCCGCCGTAGCTCGTCCCGCGTCGTCAATCGTCGTCCTCGTGACGGCCGTCATCCCCTCCGCCGGATGCAGGCGCATCCTCGCGGCGGAGCACCGGTCGGGCGTTCGATCCATCGAACGCGCCGATATACCCGCGCGCCTCGAGTTGATCGATCATCCTGGCCGCCCGGGCGTACCCGACCTTGAGCCGACGCTGGAGGAGTGACGCGGAAGCGCGATCGTACTCCCGGATCACTTCGACGGCATCCGGCAGCAGGCGGTCGGCCTCGTCGTCCGCGAGATCGTCGCCGGACGCAGACCCTTCGTCACCGGTGTCGATGATGGACAGGTCGTAACGGGGGTCCCCGATCTGGGCTTTCCAGTGGTCCACGACCCGCCCGATCTCCTGATCGGAGACGAACACACCCTGGAGGCGCATCGGGCGGGGCAGATCCGATGGCTGGTAGAGCATGTCGCCGCGGCCGATGAGATCCTCGGCACCCGGCGAATCGAGGATCGTGCGCGAGTCGATCTGCGACGCCATCGCGAACGCGATCCGGCTGGGGAAATTCGCCTTGATCAGACCGGTCACGACATTGACGCTCGGTCGCTGGGTGGCGAGGACCATATGGATCCCGGTCGCGCGCGCCTTCTGAGCCAGCCGGACGATCGGATCCTCGACATTCTTGCCCTCGCGCATCATCAGGTCGGCGAGCTCGTCGATAATGATCACGATGTAGGGCATCCGGTCGTCCGGATCGACCCGGGTCTCGTTGAACGCGCGGACGTTCCGCGCGGTGGCTCCGGCCAGGCGCCGGTAGCGTGCCTCCATCTCGTTGACCGCCCACTTGAGCGCGGCCTTGGCCCGTTCCGGTTCGGTGATGACCGGAACCATCAAATGTGGCAAGCCGTTGTAGGCCGCAAGTTCGACGCGCTTGAGATCCATCAGGATCATCCGGACGTCATGCGGCGTCGCCTCGCACAGCAGGCTGGTGATCAGTGCGTTGACCATCACGCTCTTGCCGGATCCGGTCGCGCCAGCGATCAGCAGATGCGGCATCTTGGCCAGGTCCACGGCCTGCGCCTTGCCCGCCACGTCCCGCCCCAGGGCGAAGGTCAGCGTTGAGCCGGAGGCCTTGACGTCGACCTCCTCGAGGATTCTTCGAAGGGCGACGACGTTGAATTCCTTGTTCGGGATTTCGATGCCGACCGCACTCTTGCCCGGTATCGGCGCCTCGATCCGAAGGGAACGGGCGGCAAGCGCCATGGCCAGGTCGTCGGATAGCCCCTCGATCCGGCTGACCTTGATATCCGGGGCCGGCTGGACCTCGTACTGGGTGACCACCGGCCCGGCGTTGCGGTTCACCACCTTGGCCGGGATCCCAAAGCCGGCCAGCTTCTTGACGATGATCTCCTCGTTGCGCTCGTGAGCCGCCCTGTCGCCGCCCGCACTGATCGGGAGGGCGACGTCGTCCAGCAGCGCAAGGGGCGGCAGGAAGTACTCGATTCGATCCTTGGTCGGCGGTGAGTCGGAGACGTCGGTGACGTCGTCCGGATCTGCACCCGCACGGACCGGAACCACGGGGGCGAGGGGCGCGGCTAGGGCGGTCGTTCCGGAACTGCGGGCGGGCGCAAACGTGGATGAAGTCGGCCGAGGGCTCGGAATGGCGACCGGAATCGACGAGTCGTCGCCATCACCCCAGGCGCCGGTCTGCCCGGGCGACGGAGCCGCCGCGACGGATCTCCCGCTCCCGTTGCCAGCTGACCGTTCCCGGCCATTCGTCGGCGTGCCAGACCCCGGCACGGAACGGCCTGGCTCGCGACCAGGCGGCTCGTCGCTGCCATTCCGCCGGAGAGACGCCGCGGCCGTCGTTCCGACCCAGCGAGCCGTCCCCACGGCCGGGCGGAGCAGTTGCCGCAACGGGATGCCGAAACCGACGATCAACCCGAGCACGGCCAGCGCAATCAGGAGCACGAAGGACCCGATGACCGGGAAGAGGTCGTTCAGCGTCCCGGCCAGGAACCGCCCGATCCGTCCCCCGGAAACACCCAGAACCTGGGCGGCACCAACGAGTCCGGCGTAGGTAATCGCCATCCCCACCACGGTGATCCCCCAGCCCGACCCCGGGCGTCGTCCGGGACCCCATTCCAGCCACCAGCCTGCGGCAAGGAGAAAGAACGGGAGCAACCAGCGCATGGTCCCAAACCAGGGTGCGAACACGTCCGTCCACCAGCTTGTGAGGGTGCCCTGGCCCGGGAGCATCAACGCGATCAGCGTCATCGCCCCCAGGACGAGCAGGGCCAGCCCGAGGACGGACCGGACGACATCCGGCGTCAGTCGGCTCCCAAGCGATCGCGCCCGACGCGTTCGCGTCCGCGAGCCGGATGCGGCAGCCTTGGGCGTCGCCGTGCGGCGGCGAGTCGCCACCTCAGACCTCGACGACGACCGGGAAGACCATCGGTCGTCGTTTGGTCTGCTCGTACAGGTAGCGCGAGACGCCATCCTTGATCTGCGTCTTGAGCAGCGCGATCTCGCTGATGTGGTCGCCGGGTGTATCGATCGCCTTCATCACCCGCTCCACGGCCTCCTCCATCAGGGGATCCATCTCATTGAGGTGGACGAACCCGCGGGTAATGATCTCGGGCCGGCCGATGACGGAGCCGGTCTGCTTGTCGACGGTGACTACGATCATGAACATGCCGTCGTTGGCCAGGGCGCGCCGGTCGCGCAGGACGACATCGCCCACTTCACCGACCGATAGGCCGTCGACGTACACGTAGCCGGCGGTGACCGGACTGGCGCGCCGGGCGCTCCCGTCGGCGTAGAACTCAATCGGCGTGCCGTTCTCGATGATGAACACGTTTTCCGGCGCCACCCCGGTTTCGATCGCCAGACGGCCATGCTGGACCTGCATCCGGAACTCGCCATGGATCGGGATGAAATGCTTCGGCTTGGTCAACCCAAGCATCAGCTTGAGCTCCTCCTGGCTGGCATGTCCGGAGACGTGCGCCCGCTTGATCGTGTGGTAGTAGACGTTCGCGCCGGCCTTGAACAGGTTGTCGATCGTGCGCGAAACATATTCCTCGTTGCCCGGGATCGGGCTGGCGCTGACGATGACCGTGTCGCCCGGCTGGATCTCGACGAACCGATGGTCGCGGTTGGCCATGCGGGCTAGACCCGCCATCGGCTCACCTTGGGCGCCGGTCGTGGCGATCACGAGCTTGCTGTCAGGGTGGTCCTTGATCTTGTCCTTCGGGACGATCATCGACGGGTCGTACTTGAGGTATCCGAGGTCCGTGGCGATCCGAAAGTTCTGCTCCATGGATCGCCCGATGACCGAGACGCTCCGATTCATGTCGGCTGCCGCGTCTAGCACCTGCTGCACCCGGGCAATGTTGCTGGCGAAGGTCGCCACGATCACCCGGCCGTCGAGCGGCTCCATGATCTCGCGGAACGCCTCGCCGACGGTCCGCTCGGATGGGGTGTAGCCGGGGTTTTCTGCACGAGTCGAGTCGGACAGCAGACAGATCACGCCCTCCTGTCCGAGGCGGGCGAGGATCGCGAAGTCGGATAGCTTGCCGTCCACCGGGGTGTGGTCAAACTTGAAGTCCCCGGTATGAACGATCGTCCCGACCGGCGTTCGAAGCGCGATCCCCATCGCGTCCGGGATGGAATGGCCCACCCGGAATGGCATCACGTGGAACGCCCCGATGTCGACTTCGTCGCCCGGCTCAAGCGCGATCAGCGGGTTGTTGTGAAGCTTGTGCTCCCTGATCTTGTTGCCGAGGAGCCCCCGGGCGAGCGTGGAGGCATAGACCGGGACGCCCGGGAACTCGGGGAGGACGTACGGCAACGCCCCGACATGGTCCTCGTGGGCATGGGTGATCAGGAACGCCTTGACCTTGGCCCGGCGTTCCTTGAGGTAGGTGATATCGGGGATGACGAGGTCGATGCCGAACATCTCCTCGTCGGGGAACATCAAGCCGCAATCGATCACGACGATCTCGTCGCGGTACTCGAAGACGTACATGTTCTTGCCGATCTCGCCCACCCCACCAAGTGGGATGATCCTGAGCGGCTGATCGTCTGTTGCGGCGGCGCGCTTCGTTCGGGCCATGGCTAGAACAGCGTCAACTGGGGTGTCGGCTCGTCAATCGGCAGTGGGGCGCGGGCAGCCTCGGCGAACGGCGCGAACTCGGCGAACGGCGTCGGCTCGATGGGCGCGATGCTGGCCGGGCCTGGGTCGGCGAGCTCGCGGCGCCCGCGCGATTCGATCAGCGCGGCAGGGAGAAGCCGCATGTCGTCGACCAAGGTCTGCCGATTCGATGCCTGATAGAGCGCAAACGCCGGGTGAAACATGGCGAAGACCGCAGAATCGCGCGCTCCAGTTGCCGGATCGGCCGGCGCGGTCGTGCCGTGGACGCGACTGATCCGTTCACCGGGCCGGAAACTGTTGAGCGAATGCTTGCCGACGGTCACGACGACGGCGGGGTCGAGGACTTCGAGCTGGCGGTGAAGGTAACCCGAACAGGCCGCGATCTCGTCCGGGAAGGGATCACGGTTGCCAGGCGGGCGACACTTCACCACGTTCGTGATGAAGACGTCGCTCCGCTGCCACCGGATCGTCTGGATCAACTCCGTCAGGAACTGCCCCGACGCGCCGACGAACGGTCGCCCTTGGCGGTCCTCCTGTTCGCCCGGCCCCTCGCCGACGAAGACCACCTCGGTTTCAGGGTCACCTTCGCCGGGGACCGCCATGGTGCGGGTCTCATGGAGGCGACAACGCGTGCAAGTCCGCACCTCGGCAGCAATAGCCTCGAGCGCCTGCTGGCGCCCGGCGTCGGTCACGCGGTGGCCTCGACGAGGGTCGCAGCACGATACGGACGGGCGCCCCTGGCCAATGAAGGTGCGATCCAGCCTCGCTCGTGCAGGATTTCGGCCAGCTCAACCGCGTTGGTCGCCGCGCCCTTGCGCAGATTGTCCGACACCACCCAGAACGCCAGACCGCGGTCACCTTCGATGGAGATGTCGCGACGGACCCGGCCAACGAAGATCTCGTCACGTCCAGCCGCCTCGCTGGCCAGTGGGTACTCGTGGCTTCCCGGGTCGTCCTGGACGATCACGCCGGAAACCGCCGCGAACAATTCACGCGCCCGCTCCGGCGAGATCGGTTCGCGGGTTTCCACGTGCACGGCCTCCGAGTGGCTGACAAAGACCGGGATCCGGACCGCGGTGCAGGAGATCCGCAGGTCCGGCAGTCCCAGAATCTTGCGGTTCTCGTTGATGACCTTCCACTCTTCTTTCGTGTAGCCATTGGGGAGGAAGGCGTCAATCTCGGGGAGGGCGTTGAAGGCGATCGGGTGGGGATAGACGGTGGCCGTCTTTGCCTCGCCGCTGACGTGCGCGCGGATCTGCTCCTCCAGTTCGGCCAGCGCGTCCGCCCCGGTGCCCGAGACGGACTGGTAGGTATCGACGATGACCCGCTCCAGCCCGACCGTGTCGCGCAGGGCCATCAGCACCGGCGCGAGTTGCATCGTGGAGCAGTTCGGGTTGGCGATGATGCCCGGGTGTCCCTCGAGGTCATCCGGGTTCACCTGCGATACGACGAGTGGGATCTTCGGATCCATTCGCCAGGCCGACGAGTTGTCGATCACGGTCGCGCCGCGGGCCACCGCGGCCGGCGCCAGCTCAAGGGAGACGTCGCCCCCGGCCGAGAAGAGCGCGATGTCAACGCCCGCGAACGCCTCCGGGGTGGCCTCGCCGATCTCCACAGTGCGGCCATCCACTGAAATGCTGCGCCCCGCGGAGCGCCCCGAGGCAAGCAGGCGCAACTCCCCGACCGGAAAGGCCCGTTCGGAGAGGATTCGGATCATCGTCCGTCCGACAACCCCGGTCGCGCCGACAACGGCGACGGTGAGTGGCTTGCTGGTCACAGTGAGCACGGCTCCGCAGCGTTCATGGTCGAGTCGGGCACTTGCCCGAGTATATCAGCGCTCGATCAGGGCCCCGGGAGAGGTCTGGGCCCCGGGAGAGGTCCGACCGGGGATCATCGGCCGCGATCGAGGCGCCCGGCCCTGGGCGGGCTGGCAGGCCGGCCTTCGCTTCAGGACGGTACCGAGGGCCCGGCAGGTGCAGGCGATGCAGTTCCTGGTGGGCAACGCGTTTACGACGCCGGCCTTCATGATCAAGCCCGACATCCTGCGTCGCATTCAGCCCTCAGGCATCGTCTTGCGGATCCGTACCGCCCAGACGACGTTGATCACGAGCTTGATCGACAACTCCCGGCTCGATCGCATGGCGGAGCAAGTGACGCTTGACGGCGTCGTGGCGTATTCGCCGCTGCAATTCCTGACGGACCTGCGGGCCGGCATCTGGTCGGAGTTGAGGACGCCAGGTTCAGCGGTCGACATTTACCGGCGGAACGTGCAGCGCGCCTACCTGGATCAGATGGACGCGCGGCTCAATGGCACGCCGGCCTCCAGCGATGAAACGCGATCGCTCGTGAAGGGTGAGTTGCGAGCGCTGGATCGGCAACTGCAAACGGCAGCGGCGGCTCCCGGCCTGGGCGAGATTACACGGCGTCACTTTGTGGACGCCCGCGAATCGATCGCCACGACGCTTGA
>JANPDO010000213.1:0-3721 GCA_031431535.1 Chloroflexota bacterium | reverse complement strand
AACCTGTACTACCGCGCGAACTTCGCGGGTGTAGCGGATCTCGGGGCGCTGGTCAGCAACACGACGCGAACGGTCGTCCGCCAGATCTCGATCCTGCGCCCGACCAACAACGGACTGGTCAGACGCGTGAACCGGGGCGCCACGATCACCTTCGTCGACACCGTGCGGCCATCGCGACCGGAACTGGCGCCTGCGGTGGTTCGGTTCGTGTTCTATCGGCGGGTCGCGGGGGGAGGGTGGCTACTGCATACCCAGCGTGATGTGGGGGTCAACGCGTTTGGGCAGGCGAGCACGAACTGGACGTGGCCGTCCTCGGGCGAGTGGTACGTCCGATCGCAGGCGCGCCCAACCCCGTACAACGCCAACAGTGTCTGGGGTCCACTCGAGCGGTACATCGTCCGATAGGGCGTGTCCCATTCACCAACCACGCCGGAATCCGATCCGGTCTGGCGCGGACCGCCTCGGGACGACCTCACATGAGCACCACCGGCGACTGCGTAGAGGCGCGGGTCGAGCAGAGGCACCTCGGACGTAGATGCCAAGAGATGCCATGATACGCTCGCACGCATTCGCCATTGACATGGAATGGCATTCTATGGCATCTTTTTCGGCATGAACGATCGCCCGTACCGGACGGCTGCTGAGGTTGCCCTTGATCTCGGCGTCAGTCTCCGAACGGTGCGGCGCTGGGTCGCCGAGGGGAAGCTGCAGTCCATCCGCGTCGGTCGGTCTGTCCGGATTCCGGAGAACGCGTATCGCGAGGCGACTCCGGCATCGGCTTCGCCCGCGGCCGGAGGGACTGAAAACCTGCCACCTGGGGAGCGGCGGGTAGGCGAGGTTGCCGCCGACTACGGTGGCGTGGGCCTGGAGCCAATGTGGCCGGACACGCCGGCGCGCCTGGCGGAGCAGCGCCGCCGAGCTGCGACGTTGATGGACCGACTCGCGGCGAGGGGTAAGCCGGCCTCTGGCTCGTCGGACACGGCGGACGCGATCCTCGACGGTGTTCGGGAGGAATTCGGGGCGCGTGACCCGGCGTTGAGGCGATGAACATCGATGTGATCGATGCTAGCGTCGTCCTACGCTGGATGCTCGCGGACGAACAGGATCGGGGGCCCGCGCTGGCCGTGCGCGACCGCCTCATGTCCGGTCGCGCGGAAGCGCGCCAGCCACCGTACTTTCCGATCGAGGTCGCCTCGGCGCTGGTCAGCGCGGCTCGCGTCGGTCGTCTCGATCCGGCGACGATCGGGCCGCTGGTGCGCTCGCTGGAGGCCTTTCGCCTGGATCGCATGGACGCCCATGACTTCGCCTCGAGTGCGGTTGAAACCGCAGTCGAGCTCGGCCTGCGGGTACCGGACGCGGGCTACATCGTCTGCGCACGGCGGACCGGAGGGACGCTGATCACGGCCGACCAGCGGCAGTTCGAGGCAGCCGCCGGCTCAGGTGTTGCTGCGGCCCTGCTTGGCGACGGGGCTTCCTGACCGGCGCTTTCGGCGTCGACGGTCGCGGATCCGCACCGCGCCGGTGGAACCAATCGAGGACCGGGCAGTGGCGCGGGTTCACACGCGGCGATGACTGCCAGTGAGCTGGGTAGCCAGCTAGCTGGGTGGCTGGTAAGATCGGCCACGTGAAGGTGACGCTGGACATCGGGGACGAGGCCCTCTACCGGGCGATCAAGGTGGAGGCGGCACGCCTGGGTCGCACGGTCCGCGGGATCGTGGAAGAGGCGCTCGTGCAGTGGCTGGAGCGGTTCGAAGATCAGGAGGATATCGCGGCCGCGGAGGCCGCAATCGCCGAGTATGAGCGCGACGGTGCCGCCGTCGATGCCACCGAGGTGTTCGCGACCCGGGCGGCAGAGACGCGCGCGCAGTACGGCCGCGGGCGTGGGTGACGCCCCGTATCGAGTCCGCATCCTTCCTGGGGCAGGGCGAGAACTGGCTCGGCTACCGGCCGATGTCGTCGCCCGACTGAGCGCGCCGGTGCTCGCGCTTGGGTTGGACCCAAGACCACCCGGATCGACGCTCGTCCGGGGCACTCGGCTGCTACGGATCCGTGTTGGCGACATGCGTGGCGTGTACGCGGTCCGGGACGAAACTTCGGAGGTCCTGGTTCTCCGGATCGCCCGCCGATCTGAGAGCACCTATCGGCGGCTACGCTGAGAGCGCACCCCGGGGAGAGCGCGCACCGGGGCCAGCGCACCCCGGGGTGCGCACCTCGGGGCCGTTGTTGGGTTCGCTTGCCGGGGTGTAGCCTAAGTCGATGCGGCTCCAGCAGTTCGCGATCGAGGGTCTCGGTCATCTCAGTACGCTGATCGCCGACGAGGCGGCGGGGGTGGCCGCAGTGATCGATCCGCGTCGCGACGTCGATGTTTATCTTGCGGTGGCGCGGACCGGTGGCTTGCGGATCAGCCATGTGGCGGAGACCCATCTGCACAACGACTACGTGTCGGGCGGTCGTGAGTTGGCCGCACTGACGGGTGCCGAGCACGTCATCGGGGCGGGTGCCGAGCTCGGGTACGAGCACCGGGCGATGCCGGACGGCGGCGGTTTCAACGTTGGCTCGCTTCATTTTCGTGCGCTGGACACGCCCGGCCACACGCCCGAGCACGTGAGTTATGCGGTGGCGGATCGGTCGAGGGCGGACGAACCGCAGCTCCTGCTGACGGGGGGCTCGTTGCTGGTCGGGGCGGTGGGTCGGACGGACCTGCTCGGGGCCGATCGAGCGCGCGCGTATGCATTCGACATGCATCACTCGCTGCATGAGGTGATCCTGCGCCACGAGGATTCAGTAGCGGTCTACCCGACCCACGGTGCCGGCTCGCTGTGTTCAACCGGGATCGCGTCGACGCCCTGGTCGACGATCGGCTTTGAGCGACGCCACAACCCGATGCTTCGCCCAATGGAGGTGGAAGCGTTCGCCCGAGCCCTGCTCGCCGGGCAGCCGGCGTTCCCGCGCTACTTCGCCCGGATGCGCCCGATCAACCAAGCCGGGCCGCGGCTCCTTGGTGGGGTCGTTCCGCTGCCGATGCCGCTTGCGGTAGCGGAGGCGCGTGATGCGCTCGATGCCGGGGCGCTGCTGATCGACCTTCGAACGCCCGCCGAGCACGCGGCCGGCCACGTGCCTGGGTCGCTGTCCATCCCCGCCGGGTCGTCGTTCGGGACGTGGCTTGGCTGGGTCGTACCGGATCCGGATCGCCCCCTGGTCCTGCTGCTGGGTGCGGTCGCCGAGTGGGACGACGCCGTTCGCCAGGCGCTCCGGATCGGGTTCGAGGCGATCGCGGGGTATGTCCACGGCGGGTTCTCGGCCTGGACGGAGGCAGGATTCGGGTGGGAGGTTGGCGGCGTGCTGGAGGTCGGCGAGCTGGCGCGGCTGCTGGCGCACGCCGGGGAGGATGCGCCGCTTGTCATCGATGTTCGTCAGCCGTCCGAATTCGAGTCCGGGCACGTGAAGGGCGCGGTCGCAATCGGCGCCGGCGACCTGCCCGAGCGTCTGGATGGGTTGGCACGCGACCGTCCGGTTGCCACGATCTGCGCGAGCGGCTATCGATCGAGCGTGGCGGCGTCGCTGCTCCGGGCGGCGGGGTTCGAGCGAGTCTCCTGGGTTCCCGGTGGCGTTCCGACCTGGATCGCCCGGGGATTTCCGGTCGCGTATGGGCTCGAGGGCGACGTGGGGGAGTGGCCGGCGTCCGCTGTCGTCGTTGAGGCGGGCTCGGTCGAGGCCGAGG
>JANPDO010000212.1:0-28867 GCA_031431535.1 Chloroflexota bacterium | reverse complement strand
GACAGTGCCGGAACCATAACATCAAGAGGCCGAATACCTCGGCTGGAGGGTGCGCCACTACCAGGCGCGCTGACCTCTGGTGACGCGGTGACGCCTCACCGGAATGGTCGGCTACACTCGAAGGGACCGTGCCTGACGAGATCGTGCCCCAGCGCTGCGTGGTCGTCCTGCCATCCACCGGGGAATTCGATTCGCGGACCTACCGGATCGCCCGAACGCTCCACGAGCGCGGCCACGAGGTCACGGTCCTGGCCCGCTGGAAGCGCGGATTGGCGGTCCGGGAGATCCACCCGGTGGGGTATCCCATCGTGCGGGTCGCAGCGACCGCGGTCGACGGATTGCCGTTACGGGCGCTGACGCTGCCCGTCCTGCGGGCACTACGGCTCGCGGCACGACCGATCCTGGGGCCTGTGCCGGCGAGGGCGGAGATCCCTGGACCTGGTGGCCGGCGCGCCGGGTCGAGCGCCGCGGCCGCCGAAGCCTCGAGCGCGCGGCCCGCCGAAGCCGCAGCCGGGTCGATCGCAGCCGCCGGTAGCGCGGGCACCCCGTCCGGCGCCGAGTCGAGCGGCGACGAAACCGATCCCGGCTGGGCGCACCCGGCCGAGCGCGACCCAGGCCGGGTTCGCGGCTATGTCCGTCGAGCCAGGATCTTCCTCATGATCCGGAGCCACCGACAGCGAGCCCTAGACGTCGCCCCCGTCGCCGACGTCTACCACGGGATGGCCTATATGGGGATCTCCGTGGCGCTGGGGCTGGGCAAGCGCCATGCGGCGAAGGTGGTCTACGACGCCCGCGACATCTACATGGTCGCGGCCAACCTGGCTCGCCTGCGTGGGCCGATCAAGTCGGTCCTGGCCCGCCTCGAGCGTGGCTGGGCTCGATCGTCTGACCGCGTCATCACGGTCAACGAGCCGTACGCCGCCGAACTCGCTCGACGCTTTGACGTCGCTGCCCCCCTGGTGGTCATGAACTGCTCGTACCGGTTCTCCCCGCCCACCAACCGGCCGCGTCGCTTCCACGAGCGACTCAACCTCGATCCGAAGACGCGGGTCGTCCTGTACCAGGGCGGCTTCTCGCGGGGGCGCGGTGTGGAGCAGCTGATCGAGGTCATTCACCGCGTCCCGGACGCCGTCCTGGTGGTGATGGGCTATGGCGCCCTGGAGGCAGACTTCCGGGCAGCCGCGGACGCCCTGGAAAACCGCGGCCGGATCCACGTGCTGCCGGCTGTCCCGCCGACGGAGCTACTCGACTGGGTCGCATCGGCGGACGTCGTCGGCGTCCTCTTCCAGCACGACACGCTCAACAACTACCTCTCGACGCCGAACAAGTTCCTCGAGGCGATGGCCGCCGGAGTGCCGTCGGTCTGCTCGGACCACCCCGGAATGGGCCCCATCGCGCGCCAGACCAGCTGCGGGATCGCGGTCGACCCGACCGATATCGAGGCAATCGCTGCGGCGATCCGATCGATCGTGGACGCGCCGGCCGACGAGCGCGACGCCGCCCGCGCCCGGGCGCTCGCAGCCGCCCACGAGACCTACAACTGGGAGTCCCAGGTGTCGGGGCTGCTCGACGAGTACACCCGCCTGACCGGTCGCCGCTGGTGAGTCGCCCGCGGGCTGTCTGCCTGGTCGCGAACGCCGCGGCCCCCTATTCGCGTTCGCTCCGGGTTGCGCGCAGCCTGACGGAGGCCGGCTGGGATGTGGAAATCGCCGCTGTGGCCGGGGGCGGGCTACCGACAGAGGACCTCGATGGCGGGGTGGTCACCCGGCGCTACCTGCCGAGCGGCTCGCTCCGACGATGGGTCGGCCAGCCACCGCCACCCAGACCCCCGACGAGGCTGCTTCAGATCCTCGCGCTCAACCTGGACAAGGTGCTCAAGGTGGCGCTCTGGCCGCTCCATGTTCAGGCCTGGTGGCGGACGCTTCGCCGGGAGCTCCCGGCGGCGGATCTCTATCATGCTTTCGGGATCCTGACGCTCCCTGTAGCGCTCGACCTGGCCGGTGCGGCGAAACGCGCGGGCCGCCGCGGGCTGGTCGTGTACGACGTGATCGATGCCATCCTCGACTCGAATAACTACGCCAGGGTCCCGGGGCCGATCCTCGCCCGCTATCGACGGGCGGAGGCCGGCTGGGTTCGACGCGCGGACGCGGTCGTCACCGTCAACGAGCCCCTGGCCGACCATTGCCGCGCCCTCTGGCTGTTCCGGGAACGACCGACGGTGCTGCTCAACTGTCAGCCGCGCTGGACGCCGCCGGCGGTTCGCCCGGACCTGATCCGCAAGGTGGCCGGGTTGCCCGCGGAGCGGCGGATCGCGCTCTTCATCGGCAAGCTTGGGCGGCAACGCGGGCTGGAGGTGGCCGCGGAAGCGGTCCTTCGGTCGCGCGACACCGCACTGGTGATGATCGGTGAAACGGTCAACCAGGAATGGGCGGTGGCGCTCGAAGCGAAGTCGCACGAACCGCGGTTCTCGGGTCGCCACGTTGTCCTGCCACCGGTCCATCCGGACGCGGTTCGATCGTGGGCCGCCTCGGCCGACGTCTCGATCATCGCCGTGCCGGCCAACTCGCTGAACCAGCGGCTCTCGACGCCGAACAAGTTTTGGGAGAGTCTCGCCGCCGGGACGCCCGTTGTGATTGGGCGCGAACTCGAGGTCATGCGCGCCATCGTCGAGCGCGATGGTCTGGGCGCGGTCGCTGACCCGATGGACCCCGACGATCTCGCGCAAGCGCTGGCGGCGGTCCTCGATCAGTCGCCAGAGGCGATCGCAGCAATGCGGGCACGCTGTCTCGCGGTCACCCGCGACCACTACAACTGGGAAACGGCGGTTCAGCCCTACCTGGCGCTCGTGGCGAGCCTCGGGTCCGGGTCAGCCAGCGCGCGTTGATCCACGGGCGGGCTCGGCGGCGGTCACACGGCGGAACAGGACGATCTTGGACGATGGAGCTGCGCCGCGGGCCAGCGCCAGCCGGTCCAACGCAAGCATGATCCGGCCGAGCCAGCGGATGCTGCCCGGCGAGGTCCTGGCCCGTTTGGCGACCCAGCGCCACCAGCGTAGGTATCGATCGTAGGCGGCTCGGGAGCCGGCCTCAATCGGGTTGTTGGCCATCGCCACCGCGCCACGCAACTCAACGAGCTCCAGGCCGGCGGCGAGCAGTGGGTCGCGATAGGCGGCGAGGGAGCGGGCGCGCGAGGTCTGGGTCTCGGTGACGGGCCGCTCATACGACGGGTCGAGGAGGATCGGTTCGACGAGCAGGAGCGCGCCGCCCGGTGCGACCAGCGCTGCGACGTTTGCCAATGCCCGCCCGAAGGCGCCGTCATCGGTGATGTGGAGCAGGACGTTGATCACGGACACGAACCCGTAGGGGTCGGCGGGCAGGCCTGGAGCGGCGGCGCCGATGTCCGACGAAACGAACCGGTCGCCGCGGCCCCCGAACTCGGCGTTCAGCCGCTCGACCGCTGCTGGGACCAGGTCACAACCGTCGACCCTGGGCGCGCCCAGGTCGTGCCAGACACCGACCCAGTACCCGGTCCCGGCCCCCACATCGAACACGGCCTCGGCCCCTTCGAGGGCATCGTGGCGGCGGACGAACCAGCGGATGCGACGCTCCAGCGCCCGATAGAGCCATCCGTTCAGGTCGGCCGGCAACCCCGACTGGCCAACGCCGGACAGGTCGCCGCGCGCATGGAGCCTCGACCAATGGTCTCGCGGGTCATACGCCATCGGCGCCATGGTGGCATAGGCCGGGTCGCTCGAGGGCCGGGTCGCCGGATTTCAGGCCGACTGCGGAGGGCCGGCTTGAGGAGGGCGACCCCGATGGCGGCGCTTGTTCTTGGGAGCAGAACCAATCTGGCGATCGACGGCCGTGGCTTCGGCAACTGCAGGCTCAACGCGGTCTGATGGGTGATTCGGATACCAACGACGACCGCCTGGCCGATATCGGAGCGCGGATGGGGGCCGAAATCGCGCCACTCGAGATCGAATTGGCGACCGCGGTCCAGGATTCGTGCCGTCAGGCCTCGAAACGCGCGGTTTAGTTCTGCCGTGAAGAACGTGGGTCTGAGCCGGGTTCGCCGACCGACCCGGGCGTGCCAGTGCCGCCGAGGCGAGTGCCTACTCCGATCCGCTCGAGCCGCCCGAGACTGGCGCGTCTTGCGAGCTGAGCGCGTCGCCTGCCTTGGCGTTCCAGCAATCCGCGAGCCAGCGAAGCGCACCGGGCGCGAGGCGGACACCCTTGCCGGCGAGGCGCGCAATCAGGGCTGCGGCTGGGGCATCGATGGCGACCATCTCGATAGCTGCATCACCCGGGTTGGTCCGGGCCTTGACAGGGATCTGGGTCACCGCCGCGAACATGGCGCTGGTCAGGAGTTCCTCGGCGGTTGGGGCCGGTCGATCCAGGGCGCGGCGGAGCCCGGCAAGCGGCCCGCGGCCGGTTGGGCGAGGTTTCCGCGGCTCCACGGGTACCGCCTCGATCAGGCGGATCGGCCAGATGGTGTTCGGGGGCTCGGTGGCGCCCTCGCGCCACGCGGGGACCACGAGGGTAAGCCGAGCGCGAAGATCTGCCGGCAGGGCCGTCACGAGCGGCAGGGCATGATCCCGGCCAGTTGCGACCAGGATGGCCGGCAGAACGGCCGCCATGGTGGTGGTCGGCGCAATGGTTTGTCCAGGCGTTGGCGCCGGGCGGCCAGGGCCTGGCGCGGGAATCTCGAGGCCGAGTGCTGTCGGGTCGCGCGCATCCTTCTCGCCGCCCGGCGCCCGGCCGGCTCCGGGTTCCATGTCGCGGCTTCGGCGCGAAGGGGTGCCCGCCGCCGTGACGCCAGCCGCCTCGTCGGCATGTCGCCTGGTCGAGGTCTTCTCGCGGGCCGCCGAGATCGACTGCCGATACACAGCGATCGTCTGCCGTGCGACGGCCTCCTCTCCCAGTGCCTCCACCAGGAGGCCGCGCGCGGTCGCCGCATCCACTGGCAAGTCGCCTGCCAAGACGTGCTCGATGGCGGCAGCCAACGCCTTGGCCTCACCGCCGTCCGCGATCTGGCCAAAGCCGCCCGACAGCTCCACGATCCACGGGACGCCGCCCGATGGTCGAGCTGCCACCGGCAGTCCGGTCAGGATCGCCTCACCAGCTGCCACGCCAAAGGTCTCCGACGGGCTCGGATGGACGAAGACTGCGGCCCGGGCCATCGCAGCCGCCACCTGGTCCCGAGTCAACCAGCCATCGAATGAGGTGGCCGATCGCACCCCGATGGCCGTGGCCAGCTCCTCCAGGTTCTCGAGATCACCGGCTGTGCGCTCCACGCCCACGATCCGCAGATGCAGGTCGGGATGCGTCTCGAGCAGCTTCCCGAGCGCGTGCAGGAGCACGTCGACCCCCTTGTGCGCGCCGAGTGATCCCACCCAGAGCAGCTCGCTCCCTTCTCGTCCAGCCGGATCGGCCAGCGGGAACGATCCATCCGCGACCGGGACTGGCAGGACCCCGATCCGGGTCACGGGGACCTCGAGCGTGGTCGCCAACCGAACGGCCAGCGACGGACTGACCGCGAACAGGCCAACGCCCGGCTCGAGCAGTCGCCGGTACTGCTCGCGCGCCGCTGGGTCGGCCAGGTCACGCTCGATCGTGCTCGCGTGCTCGGTGACGACCACCGGAATCCGGAGCTGGCGTCCGGCTTCCGCCGCAACGACCCCGTCGGGCAGCCCGGTGTGCGCGTGGATCACGTCCGGCCGCCATTCCTCGATGAGCCGATCGAGGAATGGGAGGATGGCGGCCAGGTGGTCCTCGACCAGCGCCGCCGCATCGCCCGAGCCCGGCCGCCGGGCGACGGCGAGGCGTGCCACCGGGACGCCGGACGCCGCGCGCGACAGGCGCGACCCGTTCGACGGCGGCGTCACGAAGAGGGCGGCCGGCGTCGCCACCGCCTCGTACGCGCCACGCGCCTCGGCCAGCACCTGGTCACGCTCCTCCAGGCGACCCCGGACGAGGACTCGATCGAACGAGACCACCCGCCCATCCACCCCCGCTGCCCCGACGGCGCGCACCAGGTCCGCCACGAAGGAGCCGCGCCCCGGCGAGTCGTGCGAGGGATACCAGCGCGCGACGGTCAGGACGCGCAGGGGATCGGGCGACCGGGTGATCCGGCGAGGCTTAGGCATCGAGCAGTCGACTCCCGGCCGCGTCCGGTGGCAGCGTCGCGCCGCCAGCCGAATCGAGCGCACGGGCGATCGCCGCCTCCCGTTCCGCCCTCGCCTTGCGCGAATGGTCCTTGTGAATGGCCACCACCTCGGCCGGATCGCCTTCGGCCACGATGCGGCCGTGCTGGAGCAGGATCGCACGATTGCAGAACTCGACGACCCAGTTCATATCGTGGGTCACGAACACAACACCCTTGGCCTGGCGGACCAGGTCCAGGACCCGTGCCTTCGACTTCGCTCGAAAGACCTCATCGCCCGTCGCCAGCACCTCGTCGAGCAGCAGGATGTCCGGATCGACCGAGGTGGCGATCGAGAAGCCGAGCCGCGCGCGCATCCCCGAGGAGTAGGTCCGGATCGGCGCATCGATGAACGGCCCGAGCTCCGCGAAGTCGATGATCCCGGGCGTGCGCTCCGCCATCTCCCGTCCCTGGATCCCGAGGAACGCGCCAGCCAGCCGGATGTTCTCCCGGCCGGTCAACTCCTGGTCGAAGCCCGCGCCGAGGGTGAGGAGGCTGGAGATCAGGCCATCCACCTCGACCGAGCCCTCCGACGGCAGGATGATTCCTGCCAGGACCTGGAGGAGCGTGCTCTTGCCGGCGCCATTTGGCCCGATGACCGCCAGCGATTCCCCATGGACCAGGTTGAAGCTGACATCGCGCAACGCCCAGAACTCGTCGGCCGGCTGGCGGACGAAGAGATTCACGAAGGACCGATGGAGGGTCGTCTTGCGGGTGAACCGGAGGCTGTACTTGACCCCGACACCCTCCACCCGGATCGCCACGCGGGCGTCGGGCGACGGATCCGCGGGCACCGCCGGATCTGCCGGTTCGGCGAGGTGCGCGGCGCCACCCTCGACGGTCATCTCAGAGCACCTTGGCAAAGGCGGGTTCGACGCGCTTGAACATGACCGTCGCAAGCCCGAGCAGGACCACCGACGCGATCAGCAGCGCGCCCAGGCCGGTCCAGTCGGGCGCCTGCCCGCCGTAGATCACGTCGCGGTAGGCGGTGAACAGGATCGCGAACGGATTGGCCAGTAGAATCTGCCCGATAATCGGGACGCTCGCGGTCGCCGTCCGGAGGTCCTCCACCGCATAGAGGCCCGGCGACAGGTAGAACCACAGCCGCAAGGCGTGCCTCGACAGGTTGCCGACATCCCGATAGAACACGTTGATGGCCGCCAGGCCAACGGCCACGGCCAGGTTGAAGGCGAACTGGACGACCGCGATGATCGGGATCAGCAGCACCGCCGCGGACAATCGGTCCCGGTACAGCAACAGGATCAACGCCGCGAGCGGGATCAGCCCGAAGGCGAAGTTGACCACGCCGGCACAGGCCGAGGCGACCGGCAGGACGAGCTTGGGGAACTGGATCTGGCGGATCAGCCGATCCGCACCGGTGACCGCGGTGATGGCGTCCTGGACCGTTGACTGGAACCACTTCCACGGCAGGATTGCGGCGAAGATGAATAGCGGGTAGTCCGGTCCGCCACGATCGAAGACCACGGACACGAGGACCACATACACCGCCATCTGGAGCAGCGGATCCAGGACCCACCAGAGGTTGCCCAGCAACGTGTCAGCGCCCTTCTTGCGGATATCCGCCTGGACGAGGTAGCGGATCAGCCGGCGGCGCTGGGCGACCTCCACGACGGCCTCACGGAGGAGCCCAATCGGTCCGGGCCGAGCGGCGCCGCGTCGGACATGGGCTGGCGCATCGGCCGTCGCACTCATCGGGGCCGCAGCGTACCACGGGTCCAACCGACGGTTGGGGTACGCTGCCCGACGCTCATGCCGCCCGCCACGCCACCCGTCTCGCGCCCGGTCGCCATGCTCACCCACTCCTATTACGAGGAAGACCCCCGGGTGCGGCGCGAAGCGGAGTCCCTCGTCGCGGCTGGCCGTCCGGTCGATGTCTACGCGCTGCGCCGCCCCGAGGACCGTCCTGCCGAGACGATCGATGGTGTCCGCGTGGTGCGACTGGGCGTGCAGCGCCACCAGGGTGCCGGCCTGCGCACCTACCTCCTCGAGTACCTGGCGTTCCTCATCCGGGCCGGTTTCGCCCTGACCGTCGCCCACCGCAGACGGCACTACGGTCTCGTCCAGGTCCACACGCTGCCGGACTTCCTGGTCTTCGCAACCGTGCCGCTCCGGTTTGTCGGCGTGCCGGTCATCCTGGATCTCCACGAGGCGATGCCCGAGTTCTTTCGCAGCCGGTTCCGGGGGCGTGCGGGGCGCGCCGGTCATGCCCTGCTGCGCCTCCAGGAGCGCCTCGCGACGCGCTACGCCATGGCCGTCGTGACCGTCAACGCTGCCCTGGGTGATCGGCTGCTGACGATCGGTGTGCCGGCGTCGCGCCTGACCGTGGTCCCCAATGCGCCGTCGCTGGCCCGCTTCGATCCCGCGCGCCACCCGGCGCGACCGTTCATGGCCGATGGGACGCTGCGCCTCGTCTACGCGGGCGCGTTGAGTCCGATCTACGAGCTCGACGTCGTTCTCGAGGCGATGGCGCGCCTCGTGGAGCAGCGGCCGCAGCTTCCGGTCAGGCTGGACCTCTACGGTCGCGATTTCGCCGAGGTCCCGCTGCGCGATCGGGCCGCGGCCCTCGGACTCTCCGACCGGGTCGTGTTTCATGGCCGGATCCCGATCGAAGACGTCCCGGCGGCGATTGCGGGCGCCGATGTCGGCCTCGCCCCGACCCGCCGGTCGGCATTCACGGACTTCTCGCTCTCCACCAAGGCCTACGAATATGCCGCGATGGGCCGGTCCGTCGTGGCGTCACGGCTGCCGATGGTAGGGCGCATCTTCGGCGACGACGTGGTCGCCTACGAGCCGGGTGACCCCGACGATCTGGCCGCCGCGCTTGTCCGCCTCATCGACGAACCCGAGATCCGCGAACTGCGGGTGAACCGCGCCCTGGCCCGGGTGCGTGGCCTGGCCTGGGAGCATGAGGCGCCGAACTACGTTGCCCTCGTCGAATCGCTCGTGCTCGGGCCCGCGGTCGCGCCGGCGTCGGGCGTCCATCCAGTCAGTTGACTGGGCCGGCCGCCGAGCGAGCGGGCTTTCGCCCGGACATCGAAGGTCTGCGCGCGATCGCCGTCGGCCTCGTCCTCCTCTACCACGCGGCGGTTCCAGGGTTCGGCGGTGGCTTCGTCGGCGTCGACGTCTTCTTCGTCCTGTCCGGCTTCCTGATCACGGGGTTGCTGCTGCGCGAACTCGATTCAAGCGGATCGATTTCGCTGTCGTCGTTCTACGCGCGCCGGCTGCGACGCCTGCTGCCCGCCGTCGCCTTGCTCATCCTGGCCACGGTCGTCGCATCCTTCGTCGTTCTGTCGCCGCTGCAGGCGGCCGCTGTCGGTGCCGACGGCGTCGCCGCGTCGCTCTACGCGGCGAACCTGCGGTTCGCGTTCAATGCCACCGACTACCTCCAGTCCGAGTTCGCCCCGTCGCCGCTGCTGCACCTGTGGTCGCTCGGTGTCGAGGAGCAGTTCTACCTGGTCTGGCCGGCGCTGCTCGTGGCGGTGACCCGTGTCGGCTCCAGCCGGGCGTGCCAGGTGGGGATTGCTGCCGTCGTGGTCACGGCCCTCTCGTTCGCGCTGTCGCTGTGGTTGACCAACGAGAGTGCACCGTGGGCCTTCTTCTCACTTCCGTCCCGGGCCTGGGAGCTGGGGATCGGCGCGCTCCTCGCGGTCGGAGCCGGTCGTCTCTCCCGGCTGCCTGGGACACTCGCGGCCGGCGCGGGCTGGGTCGGCCTGGTGATGATCGGTCTGGCCGGGCTCGTCATCGACCCGAGCACGCCGTTTCCAGGGACCGCCGCCTTGCTGCCCGTGCTCGGCACGGCGCTCGCAATGCTGCCCGGGATGCGCCCGTCCGCCAGCGGTGGCCTGGCTGGTCCGGCCGGGATTCTCGGCTGGCGTCCCGCGCAGTTCCTCGGGCGAATCTCGTACTCGCTGTACCTGTGGCACTGGCCGATCCTGGTCCTGCCCACGGCGGTCGCGGGCGAGCCGTTCCCCTTGCCCGTGCGCGTGGGCCTGATGCTGGCAGCCATCCCGATCGCGTATGCCAGCCGACGCTGGCTGGAGGACCCGATCAGACGCGGGCGCTGGATCGGCCTCGTGCCCAGGCGAAACCTGGCGCTCGCCGGCGGGCTCTCCCTGGCCCTTGCGGCAACATCGCTGGGCGTTCGGTTCGTGACCACGGAACGTCTTGCCGCCGCCACAGCCGGCGGCCCGGACGCTCCGTCCGCGATCGACGAGCCGCTCCCTGAGATCGGCGGACTTGCCGGGTCCCCGGCGGCGGAGCTCGACGCCGACGCCACGCCAAACCCCGACGCCACGCCAAACCCCGACGCCGTGCCAACGTTCCCGCCACCCCAGAGTGGTCCGGTGCCCACCGGCCTCATCCCGTCGCTCGCCGCCGCCAGGGACGACGTCCCGTCCATCTATACCAACGGCTGCCACCTGTCACAACGGGCCACCGCGATCCCCGATTGCATCTTCGGCGATCCGACGTCCACAACGACCGTCGTGCTGTTCGGCGACTCGCACGCCGCCCAGTGGTTCCCGGCACTGGAGCAGCTGGCCACAGAACGTGCCTGGCGGCTCGTTTCGCTGACCAAGAGCGGCTGCACCCCGGCCTCGATCACGGTCTGGAACACCGGCATGAAGCGGGCGTATGCCGAATGCGATGAGTGGCGGACGGCGGCCATCGGGCGAATCGCCGCCGAACGGCCGGACCTCGTGATCGTCGCCAGCAGCCACCCGTATCCGTCGGCGGCCGTCGACGGTGCGGCGCCAGCGGACGGCGGTGCGGCTCTCGCGGTGGGCCTGCGCACCACCCTGACCGAGCTGACCTCGCGGGCCGGCTCGGTCGCGTTGATCGCCGACACCCCGAAGTTCAGGCTCGATCCCCCCGACTGCCTGTCTGCCCACCTCGATGACGTGCTCGCCTGTACCGAGCCGCGCGCCGGCATGATCGACAGCGCCTGGCTGGCAGCGGAGGCGGCGATCGCGCGAGATCTCCGCGTGACATTCGTGGATCCCACGAACTGGGCCTGCCCCACGGACCCGTGCCCCTCCGTCGTCGGGCGCTACCTCGTCTACCGCGACACCCACCATCTCGCAACCCGATATGTCATCGCGCTGCGCGAGCGGCTCGCGGCCGGGCTCGGCGTCAACGGCGGGAGCTGACCATGCCAGCAGGAGGACATCGGGTACCATACCTTGCCCGTCACACCCCGGCGCCAGCCGGCCATGCCAGCAGGAACCCATCCAGCCCATGACCTTTAAAGCCAAGCCCGTCGTCAAGCGCGCCCAGCGGCCCAGCTGGGAAGGCCAGGATCGGCGGAACTTCTACCAGAATCTCGGGTTCGGGATCATCGTGGTCCTCGCCGTCATCATCCTGATCGTCGCCGGAGTGCTCAGCTGGTATGACGAGCACCTCACCCCGGTTGCCAGTGTCGATGGGCAATCGATCACCAGGGACGAGTTCCGTGACCGATACCTGATCGAGCAATGGCGCCTCGACGAGGCGGAGCGACAGGTTCGGACGGCCGTGGTCGGCGGGTACCTGAGCGAAGCCGACGCCCAGTCGCAGCTCCAGACGCTCGCCGGCGCCAGGGACTCGCTGGCATCGATCGCGCTCGAACGCCTGATCGACACCAAGCTGCAGGCGAAGCTTGCCGTGGAGGAGGGAATCAGCGCGACGCCTGAAGAGGTGGAGGCGAAGCTTCTCGAGGAGGCGACGACACCCGAGCAGCGCCACGCCTGGGCGATCGAGGTGGCACCGGAGACGGATCCGGGCTCCGTCGTCCCAACCTCGGTCCAGGAGGCGGCGGCAAGGACCGCCGCCGACCAGGCACTGAAGGAGCTCCTCGATGGGAAGGCGTGGGAGGACGTCGCGGTAGCCGTCTCGACGAACACGGCAAACGCCGCGCAAGGTGGCGATCTGGGTTGGCTTCAGGCCACCGAGACCCAGCTCGACACGAAGTTGGTCGCGGCGATCTTCGCCGCCACGGTGAACACCCCGACGGCCGTACTCGAGGGCGCGGACGGCGTCTTCCGCATCGGGCGGGTCACGGAGATCGTTGCCGAGGCGGTGGACGAGGCCTACCAGGCGAAGCTGACCAACGACAAGATCGAGCTCGACAAGTACCGCGTCGTGCTCCTGGCCGACTTGATCCACCAGAAGCTGGAGGACAAGATCGTTGCGGACGTGACCAAGCCCGGTCCGCAGCGACAGGTCCAGCAGATCTACGTGGCTGAGGCGGACCCGGCACTCGGCGCCGATGCGATCAAGACCCGCCACATCCTGTATTCGCCCAAGGACGACCCCAGTGCCGCCTCGACAGTCCCGGAAGACGACCCATCATGGACGACGGCCGAGGACGAGGCCCGGGCCGCGCATGCCGCCCTCGTCGCGGACCCGGCCCAATTTGACTCGATAGCCCGCGAGCAGAGCGATGAGGGCAGTGCCAAGGGGCCAACCGGTTCGGGCGGCAAGCTGCCCTACTTCGATAGCGCCAGCGGACTCGATGAAGCGTTCAAGGCCGCGATCCTGGTCACTGGACTCAAGGCGGGCGACATCCTCGACCCGGTCAAGTCGGCGTTTGGGTGGCACGTGATCCAGATCATGTATCTGCCGCCGGATCTGGACCATCTCAATGCGCTCAAGACGCTGGCTGATGGGGGCGGAGACTTTGCGGCACTTGCCCGCGACAACTCGGAGGCTGCATCTGCAGGCGCCGGGGGCGATCTGGGCTGGATTGCCAGGGGGCAGCTGGCCGAGTCGCTGATCGATGCCATCTTCGCCGCGCCGATCGGCCGGACGTCGGGGGTGGTCACGGTCGAGGGTGACGGACTGTACCTGTTCAAGGTGATCGCCGAGGAGGTTCGCGCGCCGGAAGGCGGCCAGCTCGAGGAACTCCGGGCGAGCGCGTTCTCCGACTGGTACGAAGCGAAGAAGAGCGCGGTCACGATCGTCCGCGACACCTCCTCCAGCAGCATCGGGTAGGCAGGGGAGCCGGTGCTCGACGCGCTCGTCGCGGAGGCGCGGCTCCGCTGGGGCCTCGATCCGGCGGACGGGATGCAGATCGTCGCGGCCGAACGGCTGCTGGCCAGCCCGCTGGAACCCTCACGACCGCTTCTGATCGTGCCGCTGGCGGGGCTCCGGGCTCGTGATCCTGGCGGGCCCGTGCCGCCGCCGTTGCCGGGCCGGGCAGGTCCGGCGTCGCGCGACCCGCTGGCGCTCCTCGGGCGGCTGTACCCGCCCGATCACCCGGTTGGCAGGTTCGGAACGACCTCAGACGGGACCACCATCGGCTCGCTGCGGACGCTGGGGCCTGATGGGTCGGATGCCCTGGCGACTCCGCTCTACCTGCCCCCGGTGGCCCCCGAACTGGCGCTCGCTGGCCCGTGGGCGATGCCCTGGATCTCCGCCCGCCTGCGCCAGCCGGACGGCTGCCCGTGGGACCGCGAACAGACGCATCAGTCACTGCGCAAGCACCTGCTCGAAGAGGCGTACGAGGTCTACGACGCGCTCGACGGCGGCGCCACGCCGGAGCTGGCCGGCGAGCTGGGCGACCTGTGGCTCCAGGTTGTGCTCCACGCCCAGTTGGCCGCCGAGGCCGGCGTCTTCGACCTGGCCGACGTCCAGGCGGCGATCGCGTCCAAGATCGTCCGTCGCCACCCACACGTGTTCGGGGACGCGGATGCGCGCACGGCGTCGGATGTGAACAAACAGTGGGAGCGGATCAAGGCCGATGAGCGGGCGGCCGAGGCAGAGACACGCGACCCGGATGCTGCTGGCGGCGTGGACGCCTCGAACGCCTCGAATGCTCCCGCGGTCGCTGCCGCGAAAGGCGCGCTCGACGGGATCAGCCCGTCCATGCCGGCCCTTGCCGCCAGCCAGGAGATGCAGGAGCGCGCGGCCAACCTCGGCTACGACTGGCCCTCCCTCGATGGCGTGCTGGACA
Organism: Chloroflexota bacterium; assembly: GCA_031431535.1. Classification (GTDB taxonomy): domain Bacteria; phylum Chloroflexota; class Limnocylindria; order Limnocylindrales; family CSP1-4; genus SPCO01. Next base: position 14,715 of record JANPDO010000212.1, on the reverse strand, counting down.
AGCTGGTCGAGGAGGCCGACGAGCTGCGCCGCGCGGCCAGTGACGCCGAGCGGAGCGAGGAATTCGGGGACCTGTTGTTCGTCCTCGTCAACGTGGCTCGGCGGCGGGGGATCGAGGCCGAAGCCGCCGTCCGTGCCGCCAACACCAAGTTCCGGCGGCGGTTCGGAAGTGTCGAACGGGCGGCTGCGGCCCAGGGTGTCGCGTTGCGCGACCTCGAATTCGCCGCACTCGATGCGCTGTGGGATGCCGCCAAGGCTGAGGAGAAGACGAGATGACCATCGGCAATCGGCCACCAACCGTCCGGGCAGACGGGCGCGGACCCGCAGACCTGCGCCCCGTCAGCTTCACCCTGGGGGTCCAGAAATGGGCCGAGGGATCGTGCCGGATCCGGGTCGGCGACACGGAGGTCCTGTGCGCGGCCACGATCGTGGACCGCGTGCCGCCGCACCTCCGCGGCAAGGGCACGGGCTGGGTCACCGCCGAGTACGCCATGCTGCCGAGGGCCACCGCCGAGCGGACCGATCGCGAGTCGGTCAAGGGCCGGATCGGCGGGCGGACCCACGAGATCCAGCGGCTCATCGGTCGGTCGCTGCGCGGCGTTGTGGACCTGGCGCGTCTCGGTGAGCGGACGATCACGGTCGACTGCGACGTGCTCCAGGCGGATGGCGGAACGCGGACCGCCTCGATCACCGGCGGCTACGTCGCGCTGGCGGCGGCGCTGATCACCTATGGGATGGAGCGGCATCTCGTCGGAAAGGTGGCCGCGGTCTCGGTCGGGCTGGTCAACGGGCTGCCCTACCTGGACCTGGACTACTCCGAAGATTCGCGGGCGGACGTCGACTTCAACGTGGTCGGCACGGATGGCGGGGCCTACGTCGAGCTCCAGGGCACGGCCGAGGGGGCGCCCTTCGATCGAGCGGCCGCCAACCGGCTGCTGGACCTCGCCGATGCCGGCATGGCCCGGCTGTTCGAGGCGCAGGCGGCCGTTCTCGCCACCGTCCGGCGTTGATCCGGCGCCGGCTGGGGCGGCCCAGGCACCAACGGTGAGCCGCCCGCGCCTGCTGGTCGCCACTCGCTCCGAACACAAGTTGCGCGAGCTACTCGAGCTCCTCGCACTGGGCGAGACCGACCTTGTCTCGCTGGACGACCTCGGGATCGCTGGCGATCCGATCGAGGATGGCGAAACCTTCGAGACCAACGCCGAGATCAAGGCGCGTGCCGGCCTGCGAGCCTCCGGTCTGCCGACGCTGGCCGACGATTCCGGGCTGGAGGTCGACGCCCTGCACGGCGGTCCGGGTGTGCGGACGCGCCGCTACGCCGGCGAACACGCGACCGACGCCGACAACAACGCGAAGCTGCTCGCGGCGCTGCGGGGACTGCCGGCCGAGCGCCGTGGCGCCCGATACGTTTGTGCGCTGGCACTGGCCCTGCCGGTCGCGGTTGGTCCGCGTGGTGGAATTCGCCTGGTCGTGACGCGGGGGACGTGTCGCGGGCGGATCGCCGTTGAGCCGCGTGGGAGCGGCGGCTTTGGCTACGACCCGATCTTCGAACCAGCCTCGGAGCCCCCCGGCGGTCGCACCCTGGGGCTGTGGAGTCCCGCAGAGAAGCACGCCATCTCGCACCGCGCGCGGGCAGCGCGGCGGATGACGCCCAGGCTGGCGGCCCTGGGGTTCTGACCCCTGCCGGGTCGGCATCTCGCCGGCCCCGGCAGAGCGGGCATCAGGGCGATTCCCGGCCGCGGGGCCTATGATCGGCTCGTTCCGATCGAGGCTTGACCAGGAACTCGTGCCGGGCATGTGTTGAGCGGTGTGAGCCCGCCTGTGATCACGACCCTCAGCCTCACGGGAGCGGCCGATCAGCATTCCCAGCCCAGCCCGCGGCCTGGCCGACACTCCGGACCCAATCGTCGCCGAACTGTTCAGCGTTGAGCGTCTGGAACAGCACGGCGAGTCGCTGGCGGCCGCCCAACCGGTCACCGGCCGCCCGCGGGCCGGACGCTCCGTCCGACCCAGGGTCGCGGAGAACGGCCGGGTGCTCCTCGAGGTCTACCGCGTGCTGGCCCAGGCGATCAAGGACGAACGATCGATCACCCCGGCCGCGGAATGGCTGGTCGACAACTTCCACCTTGTCGAGGAGCAGCTGCGCGAGATCCGCGACGACCTGCCAACCGATTACTACCGCGAGCTGCCAAAGCTGGCCGAGGGTCACCTCGAGGGATACCCACGAGTGCTCGGCGTCGCGTGGGCCTACATCGCCCACACCGACAGCCGCTTCGACCCCGAGAGTCTGCGACGACTGGTGGCGGCCTATCAGCGGGTGGCGCCGTTGACCATCGGCGAGCTCTGGGCGATTGCTATCAGCATGCGCATCCTGCTGGTCGAAAACCTCCGCCGCCTGGCCGACCAGATCGTGCGCAGCCGGGCTGCCCGCCAGCGAGCGGACGAGCTCGCCGACAGCCTGCTCGGCCTCGGCACGGAGAGCCCCGAGTCGGCGGCGGCTTCGCTTCGCCGGCTGCCCCGCCTGGCCCTGCCGACGGCCGGCAAGGTGCAGCTCTTCCAGCGACTGCGCGATCAGGACCCGGCCGTGACGCCAGCCCTGCGCTGGCTGGAGGAGCTGCTGGCCGCCCAGGGCACGACCGCCGAGGAAACCGTTCGCCTGGAGCACCAACGGCAGGCCTCGATGAACGTGACCGTCAGAAACGTGATCACCAGCATGCGCCTGATCTCGTGGTTCGACTGGGCCCAGTTCGTGGAAAGCGTGAGCCTGGTCGATGAGGTGTTGCGGGCCGAGAGCGCCTTCAGTGAGATGGACTTCGCCACCAGGGATCGCTACCGACACGCCATCGAAGAGCTCGCCCGAGGTTCGGGCAAGACGGAGGTCGAGGTCGCGCGGGCCGCCACGGCGACGGCCGAGGACCGGTCGGCGGGCCTGCCCGAAGCCGCGGAGGCCTCGGCTGGCGACCACGAGCCGTCGCCCGCGGCACGCGATCCAGGCTACGTGCTGATCTCGGACGGCCGGGCGGCGTTCGAGCGCTCCCTCCACGTCCGGCTCTCAGTGGCAGTCCGTTTCCGGCGGGCGTATCTCAGGGCCGCGACTCCCGGCTATCTCGGCACCCTGGCGCTCATGACCGCGCTCACCCTCGCCGTGCCGCTGCTGATCTGGCTGTCGGACGGCGGCCTGAGCCTCGGGCTTTTCCTCGTGGCAATCATGGCGCTGGGGCCGGCGTCGGACCTGGCCGTTGCCCTGGTCAACCGCGCGGTGACGACCCTGCTCGGTCCCAGGGCATTGCCGCGGCTCGAGCTGGCCGGTGGGGTGCCGCCCGGGATGCGCACGCTGGTCGTCGTGCCCACCCTCCTGGCCGACGTAGCCGACGTGGAAGAGCAGGTGGCAGGGCTGGAAGTTCACTACCTCGCCAACCCCGACGGCGACCTTTGCTTCGCGTTGCTGTCCGACTGGCTGGACGCGCCCACCGAAGGCGTTCCCGGCGACGATGCGCTGCTGGCGACGGCAGCTGCCGCCATCGATCGCCTCAATGCTCGTCACGGCGAAGCCCCGGGTGGGGGCGCGCGCTTCCTCCTGTTCCACCGGAAACGACGCTGGAATGAGGCCGAGGCACGCTGGATGGGCTGGGAGCGCAAGCGCGGCAAACTCCACGAGCTGAACGCGATGCTCCGTGGGGCGGCCGCCACGGACATCCTGACCAGCGGCGCCAGCAGGTCGATCCCGCCGGCGGGCGTGCGCTACGTGGTCACCCTCGATTCCGATACGAGGTTGCCGAGAGGCGCGGTCACGCGACTGGTCGGGACGATCGCACATCCGTTGAACCAGCCCGTGTTCGACCGTCAGCGCGGCCGGGTGGTCCATGGCTACGGCATCCTGCAACCGCGGATCACCTCGACGCTTCCCGCCGAGCACGAGGCCACGGTCTTCCAGCGCGTCTACGCCGGCGCCGCCGGCATCGATCCGTACGCCTCGGCCGTCTCCGACGTCTACCAGGACCTCTTCCACGAGGGGAGCTACACCGGCAAGGGGATCTATGACCTGGATGCGTTCGAGGCGGCCCTGGCCGACCGCGTTCCGGACAATGCCCTGCTGAGCCACGATCTGTTCGAGGGGACATTCGCGCGCGCCGGCCTGGTCACCGATGTCGAACTGTTCGATGAGTCTCCCTCCCATTACCTGGTCGCCGCGGCCCGACAGCATCGCTGGACGCGCGGAGATTGGCAGCTCCTGCCCTGGATCCTGGGGCGCGCTCGCGATGCCACGGGTCGGAGAAGACCCGACACGGTCTCTGCCATCGGACGCTGGAAGATGATGGACAACCTGCGCCGGACCCTCTCCATGCCGCTGGCCCTGGCCACGCTCTTGGTGGCCTGGACCGTGCCGGTGGTTTCTGCCCCGTTATGGACTGGGTTCGTCCTCGTCTCGACGATCATTCCCGCGCTGCTGCCCGTGATGGCCGGGCTGTTGCCGCGTCGCCACGGCATCTCGAAGCGGAGCCACCTGCGAGCCGTGGGCGCCGACCTCGTCCTTGCTGTCGCCCACATCGGACTCGGCTGGACGTTCCTCGCGCATCAGGCGTGGCTCATGGGCGACGCCACCGTCCGGGCGATCACCCGCCTCTACGTGACGCGGCGCAACCTCCTCGAATGGACGACGGCCGCCCAGGCAAAGGCCGACGTGGACCAGAGCGTGGCAGGCTTCTACCGCCAGATGGCCGGCGGCGTCGTCCTCGCCGTGGCCATCGGCAGCATCGTGCTCGTCCTCAAGCCCGAGGCACTGTGGCTGGCCGCGCCGCTGGTCGTCCTGTGGCTGCTCGCGCCGCTCGTCGCCAGGCTGGCCAGTCGGCCACCCGCCGCAGCGGCCGGGCTGCAGCTGTCGGCCGACGATGTCGAGGCGCTGCGTCTGATCGGCCGGCGGACCTGGCGCTTCTTCGAGACGTTCGTCGGTCCTGAGGATCACGCGCTGCCACCGGACAACTTCCAGGACCAACCCCGGCCAGTGATCGCCCACCGCACGTCGCCAACCAACATCGGGATCTATCTGCTGGCAACCGTGACCGCCCGCGATTTCGGCTGGATCGGGACGCACGAAATGGTCGAGCGGCTCGAGGCCACCGTTGCGACCATGGGCCGGCTCGCCCTGTTCCATGGCCATCTGTACAACTGGTATGACACCCGGACACTGGAGCCACTCGCGCCGGGGTACGTGTCATCGGTCGACAGCGGCAACCTGGCCGGCCACCTGCTGGCTCTGTCGAGTGCCTGTCGAGAGATGGTCGACCGGCCGCTCCCGATCCCGGCGGCCCTGGCCGGGATCCACGATGCCATCCAGTTGGCCCGCCAGGCCGCCGGCTCCGTTGGCGACGAGCGACGAACCCAGACGCTGACGCGGCGCCAGCTGGACGAGGCCCTCGAGGAGCCCGCTCACTGGCGCAATCAGGTCCCCGGTTCGCAGGACGAGTGGGTCGCCCGACTCCTCGAGCTGGCGGCCTATACGCAGACGCTCTTGGACGTGGCTAGCGCCCTCACGGCGGAACGTGGCGATGGACCGGGGGGCGAGCTCGTGACCTGGGCGGAGGCGGCGCGCCTGGCCGTCGACAGCCACCTCCGGGACGTTGGCGGCCCCCCCATCCGCAATGACCGGCGCGCCGCCGCGGCCACGACGATCGATGCCCCGGTTGGCGTCGCCGCGGTCTTGGACGGGCCGGTACCGGCGGCCCTCGAGCGACGGCTCCTGGCGATCGCCACCACGGCCCAGCAACTCTTCCAGGAGATGGACTTCAGCTTCCTGTTCGACCCGACGAGGAAGCTGTTCTCGATCGGGCTTCGAGTCACCGACGGAACGCTGGATCCCAGCTACTACGACCTGCTCGCCTCCGAGGCCCGGCTGGCCAGCTTCCTGGCCATCGCCAAGGGTGATGTCGATGCCGAGCATTGGTTCCGGCTCGGTCGGGCGCTGACGCCGGTCGGCCGCGGCTCGGCCCTGATCTCCTGGTCAGGCTCGATGTTCGAGTACCTGATGCCGGCGCTGGTGATGCGGTCGCACCCGCTGAGCCTGATCCACCAGACCTACCGCCTCGTCGTGGCGCGCCAGATTGGCTACGCGGCCAGGCGTGGTGTGCCGTGGGGAATCTCCGAATCGGCGTTCAACGCGCGTGACGTCGAGCAGACCTACCAGTATTCGAGCTTCGGCGTCCCCGGCCTCGGCCTCAAGCGAGGCCTCAGCGAGGATCTCGTGATCGCCCCATATGCCACAGGCCTCGCCGCGATGGTCGACCCGGAAGCGGCCGTCCGTAACTTCGCCCGACTCAGCCAGCTGGGGGCTGACGGCCCGTACGGCTATCGAGAGGCGCTTGACTACACCCCACGGCGACTCCCGGACGGCGCGTCAGTCGCGATCGTCATGAGCTACATGGCCCACCACCAGGGCATGCTGCTAGTCGCCATCGGCAACGTGCTCCATGGATCGGTCATGGTCGAACGCTTCCACGCGGATCCGGTCGTCAAGTCCACGGAGCTCCTGCTGCAGGAGCGGATGCCGCGCGATGTTCTCGTGGCGCGGCCTCGCGCCGAGGAGGTCAAGAGCGCAGCCGACGTCCGCGACCTCGTGCCGCCGATCCCGCGCCGGTTCACGTCGCCCCACGACGCAATCCCGCGAACGCACCTCCTGTCGAACGGCCGCTATGCGGTTATGGTCACCGCGGCGGGATCGGGCTACAGCCGCTGGGGCGACATTGCCGTCACGCGCTGGCGGGAGGACGTCACCCGCGACTCGTGGGGCAGCTATCTCTTCCTCCGCGATCGACACAGCGGCACCGTCTGGTCGGCCGGCCACCAGCCGAGCGGGTCGGAGGCCGACACCTACGAGGTCGAGTACTCGGAGGATCGTGCCGAGTTCTCGCGCCGCGACGGGCCGATCGCGACGCGCCTGACGATCGTCGTTTCAACCGAACACGATGCCGAGATCCGCCGGGTATCGCTGACCAACCTCGGCTCAGGGACGCGCGAGATCGAGTTGACATCGTATGCCGAGGTCGTCCTGGCGCCGCAGGCCGCCGATGTCGCCCACCCGGCGTTCCACAACCTGTTCGTCCAGACGGAGTTTGTCCCTGAGCTGAATGCGCTCCTGGCCACGCGCCGGCCTCGATCCTCCGGGGAACGACAGGTCTGGGCCGCGCATGTCGCGGCGATCGAGGAAGAGGTCCCGAGCGCGATCCAGTACGAGACGGATCGCGCCCGGTTCCTCGGTCGTGGTCGGTCGGTCCGCTCGCCCGCCGCCGTGATCGATGGGCGCCCGCTCTCCAACACGGTTGGGCCGGTCCTGGATCCGATCTTCAGCCTCCGCCTGCGGATCCGGCTGGCCGCCGGCGCGACCGCGCATGCGATCTTCTCCACCGTCGTCGCCGAGTCGAGGGCGGAGGTGCTGGACCTGGCCGACAAGTACCGCGAATCGGTGACCTTCGAGCGTGCCGCTACGCTCGCCTGGACCCAGGCGCAGGTCCAACTCCATCACTTGGGCATCGGGCAGGACGAGGCACACCTCTTCCAGCGCCTGGCCAACCGGATCCTGTTCTCGGATTCTTCGCTACGGCCGCCGTCCGGGCTGCTTGCTCTGAACGACCGCGGGGCGCCGGGCCTGTGGGTCCACGGCATCTCCGGCGACCTCCCGATCGTCCTGGTGCGGATCGATGAAGCCGAGGACCTCGAGATCGTCCGGCAGCTGCTTCGGGCCCACGAGTACTGGCGCCTGAAGCTGCTCGACGTGGACCTGGTCATCCTCAACGAGCATGGGGCAACGTACGCACAGGACCTCCAGGATGCTCTCGAGACCGTCGTCCGGACCAGCCAGTCCATCCTGGTCCACGAGGGGCACGAAGGCCGCGGCCGGGTGTTCATCCTGCGCGGGGATCAGCTTCCGTCCCAGGACCGGACCCTGCTCCAGGCGGCTGCCCGGGCCGTCCTATTGAGCCGGCGCGGGAGCCTGGCCGATCAGGTCATTCGACTCGAACGGCCGGAACGGGTCGCCCCCGAACCGCCCGCGCTGCCAGCGGCGGCCACCACCCGAGACGAGGGAGCCGCGGCACGGCCGGACCTGGAGTTCTTCAATGGTCTGGGTGGTTTCGACAAGGATGGACGTGAGTACGTCACGGTCCTTGGGCCGGGCCAGGCGACCCCGGCGCCCTGGTTGAACGTGGTCGCCAATCCATCGTTCGGCTTCCTGGTCTCCGAATCCGGATCCGGTTACACCTGGTCCGAGAACAGTCGCGAGAACCAGCTCACCCCGTGGTCGAACGACCCGGTCTGCGACCCGGTGAGCGAGGCCATCTACATCCGGGACGACGAGACGGGCGAGCTCTGGGGTCCGACCGCGTTGCCGATTCGATCCGAGGGATCCACGTACGTGGCCCGCCATGGTCCGGGCTACAGCCGGTTCGAGCATGTTCGTGACGGGATCGCGCTCGACCTGGTGCAGTTCGTCCCTTCGTATGACCGATTGAAGGTCGGTGTGCTGACGATCGACAACCGATCGGGCCGACGTCGTCGCCTGACGGTGACCGCCTACGCGGAGTGGGCAATGGGCACGTCGCGCGGATCCGCGGCTCCGTCGATCGTCACCAGCCTCGAGTCGGAGACGAAGGCGATCCTCGTAGGCAACGCGTGGAACCCGGATTTCGGCGGCCGGGTGGCGTTCCTGGACCTCGGCGGACGTCAGATTGCGTGGACCGCGGATCGCACCGAGTTCCTCGGGCGCAACGGTGCACCGGACCGACCCGCCGGTCTCGAGCGAGGGCACCGCCTGGCCGGCAGCAGCGGCGCCGGCCTGGACCCTTGCACCGCGCTGCAGACGAGCTTTGAGCTGTCCGCCGGAGAGCGGACGCAGGTCCGCGTCCTGCTCGGCGAGGCGGATACCGCGACGGATGCACTCGAACTGATCCGACGCGGGCGCGCTCTCGATCACGGCGCCGCCCTGCGGGAGGTTGCGACCTTCTGGGACGGGGCGTTGGACACGATCAAGGTTCGGACCCCGGACCGATCCATGGACATCCTGCTCAACAGCTGGCTGATCTACCAGACGCTGGCCTGCCGCCTGTGGGCTCGCACCGCCTTCTACCAGGCCGGCGGGGCGTACGGTTTCCGCGATCAGCTCCAGGACGTCGTCGCGCTGACGATCTCGAAACGCGACCTGGTGCGGGAGCATCTGCTGCGCGCCGCCGCCCAACAGTTCGAGGCCGGAGACGTCCAGCACTGGTGGCATCCACCGACCGGACGAGGCGTTCGGACCCGGATCTCGGACGATCGGCTCTGGCTACCGTACGCGGTCGACCGCTACCTCGCGGTCACCGGGGACACCGGCATCCTCGACGAGATCGTCCCGTTTATCGACGGTCCGGAGCTACAGGGGGGCCAGGACGATCAGTACTTCCAGCCCGATCGCTCCTGGAAGACGGCCTCCCTGTTCGAGCATTGCGCCCTGGCGATCGAGGTCAGCCTGGGGTTGGGCAGCCACGGGCTGCCGCTCATGGGATCGGGTGACTGGAATGACGGCATGAACCGGGTCGGCAACGAGGGTCGCGGCGAAAGCGTCTGGCTTGGCTGGTTCCTCCATACCGTTCTGGCCGCGCTCGCCCCCATCGCCGAGGGGCGCGGCGAGCACGCTCGCGCCCTGCGCTGGCGCACCCACATGAAGAACCTCCGCCGGGCGCTCGAACGCCACGGCTGGGACGGCGACTGGTATCGCCGCGCCTTCTTCGATGACGGCACGCCGCTGGGTTCCGCGATCAATGCCGAGTGCCGGATCGATTCGATCGCGCAATCGTGGAGCGTGCTATCCGGTGCGGCCAATCCACCCCACGCCCAGCGCGCCATGGCCGCCGTCGAGGAGTACCTCGTTCGGCCCGGCGATGGCCTGGTCCTGCTGTTCACGCCACCGTTCACGCAGGGCACCATCGACCCCGGCTACGTCAGGGGCTACCTCCCGGGCGTTCGAGAGAACGGCGGCCAGTACACCCACGGTGCCATCTGGTCGGTTCTCGCGTTCGCAGCGCTCGGTGAAGGCGACAAGGCCGGCGAGTTGTTCTCAATCCTGAATCCGATCAATCATGCAAGCACGAGGGCCGGCGTCCAGCGCTACAAGGTGGAGCCCTACGTCATGGCCGCGGATGTGTATTCCGAGCCGCCACATGTCGGCCGTGGCGGGTGGACCTGGTATACCGGGTCCGCCAGCTGGATGTACCAGGCCGGGATCGAATCGATCCTGGGCTTCCGGCTTCGCGGCGCGAACCTGAGCATCGACCCGTGCATTCCGCGGGCCTGGCCGCGCTACGAGATCGACTTCGCGTACCACGCCTCGACGTACGAGATCGTGGTGGAAAACCCGCATGGGATCAGCCGCGGTGTGGCCTCGGCGGAGCTCGACGGTCACCAGCTGGCAGGCCCCGGAGCCACGATCCCGCTGGTCGACGATGGCGGGACGCACCGGGTGAAGGTGATCCTCGGCTAGCGCCCAGGCCGGGCGCCAGGCACTCAGCCAGGCGGAATGTTGTGGTTCCGGTGGAACACGTTGTCAGGATCGATACGGCGTTTGACTTCGACAAGCCGCTCCCAGTTCGGCCCGTAGGCGGCGCGGACGGCGTCGACGCCCTGATCGTCGCCAAGGTAGTTGAGCCAGCGTCGCTCGATCAGGTGTTCGCCGAGGGCGGCATGGGTCTCGCGCGTCCATGTCACATTCGCCTTGGTGTCCGCCGGATCGACCCAGACGGATGGGACCAGCAGATTGAAGCCCGCCTGGCGGTGCGGCACGGCGGTGTCCGTGACGCCGACGCGGGTGACAGCGCCATGGAAATGCTCGAACAGGATCGCGTTCATCGGTGAAGGGGTTGACGCGAACCGCTCGACGGCGAGGTCGATGAGTTCGTCGGTCAGCCCGCGCGTGAAGCTCGACAGCCAGTAGTTGAGCGCTCCGGCCGGGAAGCCGTCGTCGAGGATGGTGTTCATGGCCGGATACGGCATTGGTCCGACCTCGACCAGGAGCGGCGAGCCCCAGGACTTGAAGGGGGCCAGGTCAGCCTTGGCCTGATCCGGGTCGCCGGCATGGCAGACCACGAGCGCCGACAGTTTCGTGCCCGAGCCGTCGGGTGCGTGCACCAGCCCCGCGAAGACCTCCAGATCGTCCGAGACGTCCGCGACGGCGTCGCGATAGAAGCGCAGCAGTGCCGGGGCTGCCTCGATCGGGTGCGCGATCAGCCCGCCTGTGACCATATCGAGCGGGTGCAGCCGATACGTGAACGTGGTCGCGATCCCGAAGTTCCCGCCGCCGCCGCGCAACGCCCAGAACAGACCCGGGTCTGATGCTGACGTGACCTCGGCAACGTCGCCGTTCGCGTTCACGAGCTCGACCGCGAGCACGTTGTCCGCTGCCAGGCCGAACTTCGCCATGAGCCAGCCCAGCCCGCCGCCCAGCGTAAACCCGGCGATCCCCGTCGTGGAGACGGCGCCTCCCGTGACTGCCAGCCCGTGCTGCGCGGTCGCGGCATTGAGCTCGGCCCACGTCACGCCCCCCTCGGCTCGTACCGTGCGGGCGTCCGGGTCCACATGAACGCCCTTCATCTCGGCCAGGTCGATCATCACGGCGTCGTCCGCGACCGCGAGCCCGGCCACATTGTGACCGCCGCCCCGGACGCAGATCTCAAGCCCGCCTCGACGGGCGAAGCGCACTCCTGCGGCCGCGTCGGCCGCTGTCCGGCAGCGCACGATCAGCGCCGGTCGGCGGTCCACGAGCCCGTTGTGCACTCGCCGGGCATCGTCGTAACCCTCATCTCCCGCCTGCAGCAACCGTCCGGTGACGGATGCGCCAAGGGCGTTAATGTCTGCCGGGTTCAGGGTTGGAGCCGTGCTCATCGTGATCCCTCCTGCAGTCCGCTGGTGACGCATGCTCCACGTCTCGGGACGCACAGTCTAGGGCGCTTGTCTAGCTCCTCGACCCGAGAAACGGTATGCCAACTCCTGCCGTTTCGAGGATCCGAAGTGCCAGGAACCCCCCTCGCTCAAGGTGTGCCGGAAGCGGCTGGTATCGGAGAGTTCGCACTAACGGTGTTGCCTGGCCACAACCCGTCCCTATCGGCCCTTGAGGCTGGCCGCTGATCCGAGCGGGATCGCGACGACGGCACTGGAGCGATAGGCCGGATGCGATTGTGTCAGGCGGGTATTGCCTGGGGCTTAACGAACAGAGGCGCCGGACTCAACAAGCGGGCGTTGATCGCATCTCAAAGGAAATTCGGTGCCGCAACGCACCACGGATACGGACGGTGCGCCGATAAGTGGTTGCAATTGTGTGCGGTTAGGAGTAGAAGGGCGGGACCACCGGGGACCGCATGGAATGGAGCGCACCCAATGAAGCGTCTCGCCTTGCCAATGGGAATTGTCCTGGCCCTGCTCGTGGGCCCCGGATCCGCAGCCGCTGCGGATCGCGGCGCTGAAATCGTTGTCGAGCCGGTGAGCTTCACCCTGAGCTCAGATACGTGCCCGAACCTCTCCATTGACACTTCGATCACGGGGTCCGGTACGTTGACGTCGATCACTCGGACGAGAACCGCCGACGGCATCACGACCATGAGCAGCATGAGCCACGCTAGCGGCGTCGCGACCGATCAGGACGAAAATCAGTACGTCTTCAACTACAGCAATTCGTTCCGAGGATCGAACACCATTGCTCACCAGGACATCTTCACCGGCACGATGACCGACAGCTTCTCGCTCGCAGGACAAGGACCGGAACGACTCCACAGCGGCTTCATCGCTGGCCTCACGACTGACTTTGATGCCTTCTGGGTCTTCGACTCCGTGCACTCGCGCGGCGATCCGATCGCCTTCCCTGGCGTGGCCACCGTCTGCGATCCTCTTTAGCCGGGCTCGTCGCACCTCGCTCGCTCGGACGTTAAGAGGGGCGACCTTGGGGGAAACGATCGCGACGACGACCGCGTCTGAAGGCAACCATCGGCCGACGTCGCTTCTGGACGTCTCGGTCGGCGCGCACGTCGACCCGCGCCTGTTCGCCTTCTATGCGATCGTCGTCACGATCCAGGGCATCCACGTCTTCGAGCACATCGTTCAGCTCATCCAGGTTTTCGTGCTCGGCATACCCGATAAGGACGCCCTCGGCCTTCTCGGTTACGTGTTCAGGATCCAGGACACGGAGGAGTGGCTCCACCTCGTCTTCAATACCGCCTACGTGATCAGCCTGATCGTCATTGCCTGGGGCTTTTTCCTGTCACCCGCGGCGAGGGCGATCGTTCCTGCATGGGCTCTTGCGGCCTTCCTTGTGTTCGGTCTCGGGCTCGAGATGTGGCACGTAACCGAGCATATCGTGATCATCTCGAACGTCACCGCAAACAACGGCTGTCCGTGCCCGGGCATCCTCGACGAGCGCCTCAATATCAGCGATACGGTGCTGCATTTCTTCTACAACGCGACCGCCTACGCCGGGACCGTCCCTCCCTTCGTGTTCCTCGTCCGGCACCGGCTAGCCCACGACGAGGCTGGATCTCGATAGAGATTGAAGGGTCAAATCCTTCGACCCGGGCCGGGCAACGACATCACTCCTGGCCGCGCTGTCGTGACGATTTGCGTGAGCTTCGTCATAGGCCTCCACCGGATCTGCATCCGCCGGCTTGGCACGACGCGGAGATGGACGGGGTCGAGGGCGCTCGGCACCGCACGGTGGGTAGTGAGAATCCGAGACCTTTCGATCACCCTATGCGATTAGAGCGATGAAGGCTCATCATTACCGCCAGGAATCGAGAGCACGTGTGATCGTGCTCAAACCGCGGGGAGTAGCGTAGCCTGGCAACGCGCGTGCTTTGGGAGCACGAGATCGTGGGTTCAAATCCCGCCTCCCCGACCAATCACCGCCGCCAAGACGGCCATCAGCCCGGTATTCGGCAAGGCGTGGTAGGGTGGAGCCTCGCCGCACTGCGCGGCGAAGCGTCGCGTGGTCACTCCATTCTCGAACGGACCGTGCGCTGTGCAAATCCCAGTTCGGGGATGTAGGAGGTCATCATGGCCACCGGTACCATCAAGAAGGTCGTTTCGGACCGCGGCTTTGGCTTTATCGCCGCCGAGGACACGAAGGAGTACTTCTTCCATCGCGACGGACTCGACTCCTCGCTCAACTTCGATCGACTGATCGGCGGCGAGCGCGTCGAGTTTGACGTCGAGGCCAGCCCCAAGGGCCCGCGCGCCACCAAGGTGCGCGCCGCCTGACGGCTCTCGGTAGACGGCTCGCCGTCTGACCGTACCTGCGTGGCTCGTCTTCGGACGGGCCACGTTTCGTTTTCAGCGCTTCAGCTCCCGCCGCCGGGCAACCCCCACCCGGCACCCTCGTCGACGAGGTGCCGCGGAGCCGGCGTCGCGCGCCCGCCTCGCGCGCCCGCCCGCACATCGTTCTGCGTGGCAGTACAACACTGGCGTCGGACGGGGCGTGCGAGGTCGTTGGGGCCATTCTGGCGTCGCCCATCCGACACCCGGTCGGTTTGTGGCCCGTCGATGGCTTGCAACGTAGCAAATCAGGCCATCCTGGGAGACACGGCGGCCTCCGGGGTCGTCCATGGGCAGGATTCGCGCGAGTTGGTTCTGCCACGAAGAACGCTCGACTCCGCCCGACCCGGCCCAACGGTGGCGTCGGCTCCGACCCGGCCCCCCGCCGCCCGTCGCCGCC